>NZ_JAMYSC010000060.1:0-28395 GCF_040321755.1 Mesorhizobium sp. M0276
GCCACAAACGACTCAAGGCACGATGGGCCGATCAAAACCTGCTTAGCCTCTTTACTCATATGCGATAGCCCTGCCCTCAAGGGGGAGGAAATTAGCGTTAAATTCCCATCATGCCGCGCAGCACTTTCTTGTCCGTAGCGCTACCGGCGAAATCGTCGAATGCCTTTTCCGTCACCCGGATGATGTGATGCTGGATGAAGGGCGCACCCTCGGCCGCGCCGTCTTCCGGATGCTTCAGGCAGCACTCCCACTCGAGCACCGCCCAGGAATCATAATTGTACTGCGTCAGCTTGGAAAAGATGCCGCCGAAATCCACCTGCCCGTCGCCCAGCGACCGGAAGCGGCCGGCGCGGTTGGTCCAGCTCTGATAGCCGGAATAGACGCCTTGCCGGCCGGTCGGATTGAACTCGGCGTCTTTGACGTGGAACGCCTTGATGCGCTCGTGATAGATATCGATGAATTCGAGATAGTCGAGTTGCTGCAGCAGGAAGTGCGACGGATCGTAATTGATATTGCAGCGTCTGTGGCCGCCGACCGCGTCGAGGAACATCTCGAAGGTGGCACCGTCGAACACGTCCTCACCGGGATGGATTTCGTAGCCGACATCGACGCCATTATCCTCATAGACATCGAGGATCGGCTTCCAGCGCTTGCCGAGTTCGGCGAAGGCTTCCTCGATCAGCCCGGCCGGACGCTGCGGCCAGGGGTAGAGGTAGGGAAAGGCCAACGCTCCGGAGAAGCTCACCGAGGCCTTCAGGCCGAGGTTCTTCGAGGCCTTGGCGCCGAACTTCATCTGTTCGACCGCCCATTCCTGCCGCGCTTTGGGATTGTTGTGCACCGAAGCCGGTGCAAAACCGTCGAACTGCGCGTCATAGGCCGGATGCACCGCCACCAATTGCCCCTGCAGATGGGTCGATAGTTCGGTGATCTCGACGCCGGCGTCCGCGCAGATGCCCTTGACTTCGTCGCAATAGGTCTTGGAAGAGGCCGCCTTCTCGAGATCGAACAGCCGCGCGTCCCAGGTCGGGATCTGTACGCCCTTGTAGCCGAGACCGGCCGCCCATTTGGTGATCGATGCCAGTGAATTGAATGGCGCGGCATCGCCCGCGAACTGCGCCAGAAACAGTCCCGGGCCCTTCATTGTCGTCGGCATCGGCATTCTCCTCATTTGTCTCGCGACCGAGCATAGCGCCGATTGGAAGCAGGGCCAGCCACTTTGGTCTTTTCACATCGGCGCATTGTGTACGCCACAATTCTGGTATTACCAAAAGCGGGACTTTGGTCAAGCCTCGCAATGCGCCTTGGAGCCCCTCCGGGCGTGGAAAGCAGTGGCATATACATCAATGTAATCAATGAAATAATCTGGACCTGAGGTAGCACTGCCACACTTCTTGCCGTCCAGAAGAAATTGCTGTAGACCTCGTTTCAGGCCCAATTGGTCGAACCAGTTTGTAGGAAATTGCTGGGGATGGCCTGGGGAGGAACCCTTGCGTCGCCCTTAGCGATGCATGTTGCAGGCGATTTTTTGGGAAGGACAGACTATGCACCTTTCGACGCACAACTGGATGCGCGCGGAACCATTGGAGACGACGCTCAAGCGCATCAAGAAATTCGGCTATGAGTCGATCGAGATTTCCGGCGAGCCGGAGCAATACAAGACAAAGGAGACCCGGGCGCTGCTGAAGGAGCATGGCATCCGCTGCTGGGGCGCGGTGACCTTGATGCTGGGCGAGCGCAACCTTGCCGCCAGGAACCAGGGCCAGCGCGAGCGCTCCGTTCAGTATGTCAAGGACGTGCTGACCATGGTCAGCGAACTCGATGGCGAGATCATCACGCTGGTGCCGGCAACGGTCGGCAAGGTCGTGCCTGACGGCACCGAGGAAGAAGAATGGAAGTGGGTTGTCGACGCCACCCGTGAATGCTTCACCCACGCCAAGAAGGTCGGGGTCAAGATTGCGGTCGAACCCCTCAACCGCTTCGAAACCTATCTGTTCAATCGCGGCGCCCAGGCGCTCGCGCTGGCCGACGAGGTCAGCCCCGAATGCGGCGTCTGCCTCGACGCCTACCACATCCATATGGAGGAGTTTAACGTTCACGACGCGATCCGCCAGGTCGGCAAGCGCCTGTTCGACTTCCATGTCGCCGACAACAACCGCTTTGCCGCCGGCCTTGGCCAGATCGACTGGCCGAAGATCGTCGCCACGCTGAGGGAGATCGGTTACGACGGCGCGCTGACCAACGAGTTCGTTGCGCCCGTCGACCGGACGCCGGCCGCACCTTATCCCGACATGGTCGAGCGCCACCCGGTCGATATCTCGCCCGAGCAGCTGAAGTTCATCCAGGACCACGGCTCCAGCGTGCTGACGGAAAAGTTCTACACCGACCAGATGCGCATCACCGCCGAAACGTTGCTGCCGCTGATCAAGTAGCGGACTGCCTCTGGGAAAATTGCTCTTTCGCCCTGACCGGCGGCAGGGCTGGGGAAGAATATGCGCATCAAGATCGTCCAAGCCTGGTGGGTCCGCATCCCGATCGAAGCCGCTCGGCAACACCGCAGCGATTTCGGCCAGGTGACGACCTTCGACGCCGCCATCCTGCGCATCGAGACTGATGACGGGGTGGTCGGCTGGGGTGAAGGCAAGAACGCCGCCGGCAGCGCCGGCAGCTATGGCGCCCTGGTCCACATACTGAACCATGAGGTCGGGCCGCAATTGATCGGCCGCGATCCGGCCGACATCGGCGTCATCTGGGAGATGCTCTACAATGGCGTGCGTCACGACAGCGCCGCGCGAGCCGGCCACGCCATGCCGCAACTGGCGCGGCGCGGCATGAGCATCGCCGCCATCAGTGCCGTCGACATCGCGCTGTGGGACATCCTGGGCAAATCGCTCGGGGTTCCAGTTTGGCGGCTGCTGGGTGGCCGCAAGCTCGACCGCATGCCGGCCTACGCATCAGGCGGCTGGGCAGCCACCGACGCCATCGGCGAGCAGTTGAAATCCTATATCGCCAGAGGCGGTTTCAAGGCGCTGAAGATGCGGGTTGGTGCCATGGACGGCGCAGCACACGTGTCTGCCGCCCGTGTCCATGCCGCACGGCAGGCGCTCGGCCCCGATATCGAGTTGATGGTCGACGCGCATGGCACCTACACGGTGGCCGAAGCCAAGCGCTTCATCCACCTCGTCAACGACCTCGACCTCGCCTGGTTCGAGGAGCCTGTCATTGCCGATGACAAGCCCGGCATGGCTGAAGTGCGGGCATCAGGCGCCGTTCCGATCGCAACCGGCGAAAGCGAAGCGACCCGCTATGCCTTCCGCGACCTCGCCATGCTCAAGGCCGCCGACATCTTCCAGCCCGACCCTGCTTTCTGCGGCGGCATCAGCGAGGCGATGAAGATCGGCACCATCGCCAGTGCCTTCAACCTGCGCTTTGCGCCCCATCTGTGGGCAGGCGCGCCCTGCTTCTTCGCCGGGCTGCATGTCTGCGCTGCCTCGCCGTCGAGTTTCACCGTCGAATATTCCCTTGGCGCCAACCCGATGATCCACGATCTGATCGAGGAGACTGTCGAAGCCAAGGACGGTATGATAGCGATCCCCGAAAAGCCGGGTCTGGGATTCACGATTTCGGAGCGATTCCTGGAGGCGCACGCGCAACGCGGTTGACGATGAAAGAAAAAAACCTTCTCGCGGAACTCGCCGCCTACCTGTTCTCCCATTCGGACAAGGAGACCGGCCGAACACCGTCCGAACGCGAACTGGCGGAGCATTTCGGCGTCAGCCGCGGCCAGATCCGCGAGGCGCTCGCCATCCTCGAGGCCATGCGCATCGTCGAGCGCCGCGCCAAGTCCGGCATCTATATCGACACCAAGCAGGCCAGCGTCGAAGCCATGGCGCTTTTTGCCCGCGCGGGCCTGCCGCTCGACCCGATCCAGATCTACGAGACGGTCGAACTGCGCAAGATCCACGAGATCAAGGCAGCCGAGCTTGCCTGTTCGCGCGCCACCGAGGAGAATTTCGAGCGACTGCGCGAAATCCTGAAAGCCTCGGAAAAGCGCATCGCGGCCGGCGAAGGCCTCGCCAAGGAGGACCGCGAATTCCACCTCGAGATCGTGCGCGCCACCAAGAACAGCGTCTTCCACAATGTCTGCAGCGTCTATTACATGATGGGCGAACAGCGCCTGCCAATCTATTTCAACGACCTGGAGCGCAGCGTGCGCTCGCATGCCGAGCACATCCAGATCTATGAGGCGCTGCTGCGCCGCGACGGCAATCTCGCCCAGGCGCTGATGAGCGCCCATCTGCAGGGCGCCGAGAGCTATTGGAAGGGCCTGATCGAGGGCCATGGCGAGGAACCGCAAAGCCCGGCGCTCGAAAAAGCCTGATCGACATGGCCCGCATCCTCACGACACACCCGCTACATCAGCGCGCCTCGGCCATGCTGGCCGGCGCCGGCGAACTCGTCGTCGCTTCTGCCATCGATCCAGCCACGCTGGCCGCCGAGGCGAGGAATGCCGACATCGTCATCGTCCGCGCGCCGCTGCCGCCGGCGCTGTTCGAGGGCGCCTGGAAGCTGCGAGCGGCGATCCGCCATGGCGCCGGGCTCGACATGATCCCGATGGAAGCTGCAACCGCCGCCGGCGTGCTGGTGGCGAACGTGCCGGCGGTCAACGCGCGCTCGGTGGCGGAACACGTCATGTTCGCGGCCCTTGCCTTGCTACGCAACTTCCGCGTCGTCGACCGCGACCTGCGGACAAAAGGCTGGCTCGCCGGCCGCGAGCACGCCAATTCCAACGGCGAACTCGCCGGCAAGACGATCGGCATCGTCGGCCTTGGTGCCGTTGGCCAGGCTGTCGGCCATATCGCCGCGCACGGCTTCGACCTGAAGGTGGTGGCAACGACGCGCAGCATGCAGCCGGCGCCGGAGAAAGTCGGCTTCCTGTCGATCGACGCCCTGGTCGAGCAAAGCGACATCATCGTTCTGTGCTGCCCGCTGACACCGGAGACGCGCGGCCTGATCAACCGCGAGCGGATTGCCCGCATGAAACCGCATGCGCTGCTGATCAACGTGTCGCGCGGACCGGTCATCGACGACGACGCGCTGATCGAAGCCTTGCAGAAGCGCTGCATCGGCGGTGCTGCGCTCGACGTGTTTTCGACGCAGCCGCTGCCGTCAAATCATCCTTATTTCGGCTTCGACAATGTCATCATCACTCCGCATATGGCTGGCATCACCGAGGAGTCGATGATGCGGATGGGCGTTGGCGCGGCGAGCGAAGCCTTGCTGGTGCTGGCGGGCAAATTGCCGATTAACCTGCGCAATCCCGAGGTGGTCGATCACTACCGGCGGCGGTTTCCGGCCGACAGCTAAAGCATCGCGGTTTCGCCCCAATTCTCCGCGACGTTGAAAACCATGTTCGGTCTTCGCCTTAAATGCCTGACTGTTGCCGCGTCTTCGCTCTGCGCCTTGCCGTCATTCGCGGAGGCTCAGAGCAGCTACGTCTATTGCGATAACGGGCTGCGCTGCTTCAAGGCGCCCTGCCCGTCGAACAGCGCGCTCGACCTTGGCACCGGCACGATCGTCAAGGGCGTGTCGATCGACCCCAGCGGATTGCCGCAGGCCGACAAGGCGATAACGGATCTCTCCGACGCGCTTTATGCCGGAAAGATCGTCGTCAGAGGATCGATCGAGCAACGCACCCAGACCATCACCGGCAAGGAATACACCCTCCCCTGGCTGGTCGCGACCCGCATCGTGCGGACCGCCAAGGATAGTGAACGCAAGCACTGTTCGTCACACTGATGGTCGGCCCAGTTCCGGTCACGTGCCAAGCAGCGACTCAATTTCAGCAGCAATCCGCAACAGACGCCGGTCCTGCCCATTGCGCGCCACCAGCATCAATCCGGCAGGCAGCGCCATGCCTGACATCGGCAGCGAGATTGCACATAGATCGAATTGGTTGGCGACCTGCGTGTTGCGCAGCAGCAGGCCTTCGATGCGGTCGCGCAGTTCGGCATCTCCGGCCATCGAAGCGATGGTCGGCGCCATCACAGGTGTGGTCGGCAAGACCAGCACATCGGCCGATGCCAGCCGCTCATCCATGGCGGCGGCGAGAGCTGCACGACGGTGTATCGCCCTGATATAGACAGGCGTCGGCAGCATTGCTGCCCGTGACAAAGGCCCGCTGACGTGCGGGTCGACAGGCACCGAGGCTCCCGTCGCCAGCCAGTCGGCATGCACTTCGGCACCCTCCATCGCCGCGATCGAACCGCGCTTGGTGGCCGCGCGCATCTCTCCAAGCAGATCGTCGATCGGCAGGTCTGCGACCTGCGTGCCTGCCTGCTCGATCTTGCCAACGCAGTGGTCGAACGCGATCGTCATCTCGCCTTCCGTCCCTTCGAAAAGAATGCCGCGCGGGATGCCAATACGAAGCCCCCTAAGAGCAATCTGCGCCAGCGCGGTCGGTATCTCGCCGGCCATCACGGCGTCGGCAGCGGCACACTGAGCGACGGTTCTGGCAAGCGGCCCGATCGAGTCCAACGTGGCGGACAACGGGAAGGCACCGGTCAGCGGCACACGCCGCGCCGTCGGCTTGAAGCCGACCACGCCATTGAGCGATGCCGGAATGCGTACCGAACCACCGGTGTCGGAACCGATCGATATCTCGCTCGTCGCCTCACCGACGGAAACGCCGGCGCCCGAGGAGGACCCGCCGGGTATGCGGCTGGCGTCGACCGCATTGCCGGGCGTGCCAAAATGCTGGTTGTCACCGATCGCGGTGAACGCGAATTCGGTCATGTTGGTCTTGCCGATTATGACAGCGCCGGCCTGCCGCAGCCGGCTCACAATCGCGGCATCGAGCAGTGCAGGCGCGGCGGTCTTGCGCATCAGCGAACCGGCCGTGGTCGCTTCGCCGGCGACATCGAACAGATCCTTGATCGAGACAATGGTGCCGTCGAGCGGTCCGAGCTTCACCCCGGCCCGCCTGCGGGCATCGCTGGCGTCAGCCGCCGCTCGTGCGGCTTCGGTATAGAGCTTCGTGAACACGCGCTCTTCACCGGCACGGGCGGCAAGCCGCGCAAGGATGATTTCCAGTTGATCACGGACTGATTGCATTTTCGGTGTCGGACTCCAGACGCCTTGAACGTCCTTGGGACATGGCTTGCCGAGACTTAACCCGGCGCAGGCGGTTTTGCACCCTGTCGAATACGAGGAAAATCCGATGCTCTACAAAGGCAGCTGCCACTGCGGCAAGGTCGCCTTCGAGTTCAAGGCCAAACTGACCGGGGCCGTGCGGTGCAATTGCTCGATATGCGCGCGCAAAGGCGCCCTCTTGTGCGCCATCCCGCACGAAACCTTGCAGGTCCTGGCCTGGGGCGATGACCTCGGCATCTACACATTCGGCAACCATGCCATCGCGCACCGCTTCTGTCGCACTTGCGGCATCCATCCCTTTGCAGAGGACGTCCGCGAAGGCGGTGACCGGAGTGCCTACGTCAACATCAACTGCGTCGCAAATCTCGACCCCTCAAGCCTGCCCATATTCGACTTCGACGGGCGCGCCGTCTGAACGGCCTGGTGGCGGCTTATGTCGAGGGCAGCTTCGTCGCCGCCATCACTACGGCAGCGGCCCGAAAACCGTGACGGTTCCCGGGCCGATGCGCTGTGTCAGGGAAGCTTAGTCCTGCCAATAGGAAGCTACTCGGCGCGCTTCGGGCCGCGCAGGAACACCACGACGGCCGCCAGCAGGGTCGCCGCGCCGCAATAGGCGAAGGCGCTGCGGCTTGCGGCTCGATGGCGTCGAGTACGGCCGCTTCGAACTGAAGGAGCCTTGGGGCATCCAATTCCCGGCCCAGCCAGCGGCGCGGTTTCATTTCATCGGCCGCAAAGGTTGCTGGCTGAAGCAGCCGTCCGGTGAATGGGTGGAACTCAATGCAGGCGACGCGATGCTGCTGCCGCGCGGTGCGGCGCACGTGCTGGCCAGTGAGCCCAGCGCCCAGGCCTGGCCGATCCACGGCTACGAAGTCGAGGAGGTCTGCAAGGACGTCTACTGCATGTCGAACGAAGGCATGTCGGAATGTTGCCGGCCGGGAACCCTGCTGTTTTGCGCCAGCATGTACTTCAATCTTGACGGCTTGCATCCCCTGCTCGGCATGATGCCGGATGTCATGCGCACCCATGAGCTGGGAGCCTACGAGCCCGGCATTCCGCATCTCCTGGAATCGATGGCGCGTGAAGTGACGATGGAGCGCGTCGGCTCCCGGCGGCATCCTGGCGCGGCTGGCCGACGTGCTTGCCGCCACCGTCATACGCTCATGGGTCGAACGTGGCTGCGGCGACTCGTCCGGTTGGATCGCTGCGGTGAGGGACCGCGAGATCGGCCGCGTGCTGGCCGCCATCCATCTCGAGCCGAACCAAGACTGGACAGTTGAGTCCCTGGCCCGGATGATGGGCGCCTCGCGATCGGGATTTGCCGAGCGATTCGCCACCATCGTCGGAGAAACGCCGGCAAAATATGTCACCCAGGTCAGGATGCATCAGGCAAGACAGTGGCTGATCCGCGACCGGATGAAAATATCCGTCGTTGCCGCGCGTCTCGGTTATGAATCGGATGCCGCATTCAGCCGCGCCTTCAAACGCGTCATCGGCTCGGCGCCCAGCCACCTACGCGCCGAGGAACAGGCTGATATCCGCCAGGCCAGCTGAGCCGACCTCCACGCCCGCTTCAGCTGGAGTTCACACAGCGTGCCGCAAGCTGACGCCGCTGCCCTTGTCGAACAGCACCACCTTGTCCGGGTTCCAGGCAAAACGCACCGATTGCTCGATCGCGACATCGGTCCTGGCCGGCACGGTGGCACGCAGCGTCGCGTCGCCGACGCGCAGCGTCAGGATCTTTTCGACGCCATGGTTCTCGACGTCATGGACACGCGCTTCGACCGGTGCGCCGCTCTCGAGATAGACGTCCTCGGGACGAACGCCGAAGACGAGCGGGCGACCGTCGGTCGCCGCACCCGCCTTTAGCCCCCAAGAAGTCTTGGCACCCCCCGAAAAAGGCAGTTCGAAGTTCAGCGGCGCCATCACCGCGCGGCCGTTCACAAGCTTGCCGTCGATGAGGTTCATCGGCGGTGAGCCGACGAAGCTCGCCACATAGGTGTCGCGCGGATTGTTGTAGATCTCGTGCGGTGTGCCGGTCTGGACGATGCGGCCATGGTTGAGCACGCCGACTTTGTCGCCCATCGACATCGCCTCGATCTGGTCATGGGTGACGAACAGGAAGGTGGCGCCGAGTTGCATCTGCAGGTTCTTCAATTCCGTGCGCAGCGCCTCGCGCAGCTTGGCGTCGAGCGCCGACAGCGGCTCGTCCATCAAGAACACGCGTGGCTTGCGCACGATGGCGCGGCCGATGGAGACGCGCTGCATCTCGCCGCCTGACAGCTTGTCGGTCTTGCGGTCGAGCAGATGCTCGATCCGCAGCGTGCGGGCGGCGCGGTCGACGCGATCCTTGATCTCGGCGTCGGGCAGCCGGCGGATCTTCGGCTTCAGCGGGAACTCGAGATTCTCGCGCACCGTATAGCGGGGATAGAGCGAATATTGCTGGAGCACCAGCGCCACGTCGCGCTCAGCCGCACCCCAGTCGGCGACGTCGACACCGTCGATGAAGACCTGGCCTTCGCTCGGCTTTTCCAGCCCGGCGATCAGCCGCAGCGTCGTCGTCTTGCCAGCACCCGTTTCGCCCAGCAGCACGAAGAACTCGCCATCGGCGATGTCGAGATCGAGCCCCGTCAAGGCGGTGTGGTTGCCGAAGGTCTTCGAGATGTTTTTCAGCTGGATATTGGCCATCACAATCTCACTTCCAGCGACTTGCCGCTTGCCGTGTCGAAGAAATGCGCCTGGGCCGGATCGATCCTGGCGAACACCTTCTCGCCGGGACCGCTGACGAACCCGCTCTTGGTGCGCGCGCGCAGCATCTTGGAGCCGACCTTGAGGTCGACAATGTCAAAGGAGCCGAGCGGCTCGACAATCTGCGTCTCGACCAGCAGGAACCCCTCGGCGGCATCGTGGCGGATGAGGACGCCTTCCGGCCGGATGCCGAGCGCCAACTGGCCGCCAGCATAGCCATTGAGCTTCGACAGCAGCGCTCGCGGGAACTCGAAGCCGGCGGCAGCCCCACCGACCGTCACCGAGACCGAGGATGCCGTCTCAGCCACCGCCGCATCGGCGACATTCATCACCGGACTGCCGACGAATTGCGCCACGAACAGATTTGCCGGGCGCGAATAGACCTCGTCCGGCGAGCCGACCTGCTGCAGCACGCCTTCATGCATGATCACAATGCGGTCGGCGAGGCTCATCGCCTCGATCTGGTCGTGCGTGACATAGATGGTGGTCGAGCCCTGCTTGATGTGCAGGCGCTTGATCTCAGCCCGCATTTCTTCGCGCAGCTTGGCGTCGAGCGCTCCGATCGGTTCGTCCATCAGCATCGCCTTCGGCCGCCGCACCAGCGCCCGGCCGATGGCGACGCGCTGCATGTCGCCCCCTGAAAGCGCTGACGGCTTCTTGTCGAGCAGGTCCAGGATCTGCAGCGTCTTGGCGACCGAGCGCACTTCCGAATCGATCTCAGCCTTGCTCTTGCGCGTGGCGCGCAAAGGAAAGGCGATATTCTCGTAGACGCTCATATGCGGGTAGAGCGAGAACGACTGGAAGACCATGGCGATGTCGCGGTCGGCGGCCTTCAGATGCTGGATCGGTTTGCCGTCGATGAGGATGTCGCCCTCGTCGATCGTTTCCAGCCCGGCGATGGCGCGTAGCGTTGTCGTCTTGCCGCAGCCCGATTGCCCGAGCAGAACGATGAACTCGTTGTCGTTGATCTTCAGGTTGAGGTCCTTGATGACCTGGACGGCACCAAAGAATTTCTGGACGCCGCGAAGCTCGATCTGGGTCAATGCTGTGCTCCCGGATTTCGCATCTGTCCGGTGCCGGCCTTCTCTTCCGGTGCGATCTTCGACGTGATGTTGAAGCCGATCAGCCCGATCAGGATGATGGTCAGTCCATAGCTGTGCAGCAGCATGTTCCAGGGTTGGCAGAGCGCGATGATGCCAAGCACCATCAGCACCTGGCTGCCGGGCTCCAGATATTTTTGATTGATGGCGCGAAAGCTCATTTGCGGATCGCTCCGAAGGACATGCCGCGCAGCAGATGGTTGCGGAGCAGGAAGGTGAATATCGCGACCGGCAGCAGAAACAGGAAGGTTCCGGCCGCGATCACCGTCCAGTCCGGCAGGCCGGCACCGACCTGGCTGGGGATGAATGGCGGCGCGGTCTGGGCGCGACGGTTGGTCATGATCAGCGCGAAGGCATATTCGTTCCACGCGGTTATGAAGCAGAACACGGCGGTGGCGGCGATTCCGGTGGCGGCCTCGGGCAGCACGATCTTGAAAAAGGCTTCCAAGCGAGTGTAGCCGTCGACGAGCGCCGCCTCTTCATACTCTTTGGGAATCTCGTCCATGAAGCCCTTCATCAGCCACACCGAGAAGGACAGATTGAAGGCGGTGTAGAGGATGATCAGCCCGACATGGGAATCGTTGAGGCCGACCGCCCGGTACATAAGGAACATCGGAATCGCCACCACCACCGGCGGCAGCATGCGCGTCGACAGGATGAAGAAGAGCAGGTCCGCCTCGCCCTTTACCTTGAAGCGCGAGAAGCCATAGGCGGTAAACGTCCCCATGCCGACCGCCAGCACCGTCGAGGTGATGGCGATGATCAGCGAGTTCAGGAAACGGCTCGGATATCCCGACCACTGCACCTGGCCCTTGCCGTCGCGCACGATCTTCTCGCCGCCGTCGAAGACGACGCGCTCCCACCACGGGGCGGCCGCATACTCTTCCGGCGTCGGCGGGCTGCGCAACTGCGAGCGCTTGGTGAACAACTTCACGAAAGGCGATATTTCCGGTTGGAACACGACCGTCGGTGGAATGGTGGTGGCCAGGCTGCGCGGCTTGAACGCCGTCGAGGCGATCCAGTATATCGGCGCCAGGAAGATGATCGTCACCAACAGGACGGCGACGATGGCGACACGGTTGAAGCCGATTTCAGAAGAAGTGCGGACGGCGGCCATCTCAGCGCTCCTTCACCTTATTGAGGTATTTGACGTAGATGTTGGTGATCGCCAGCACCATGATCAGCACGATGTAGGCCATCGCGCAGGAGCGCCCGGTCTGCCATTCCTGGAATGCCATCTTGTAGAGCCGGATCGAGATCAGTTCGGCCGTCGGCTGGCTGGTCAGGATGTAGGCGAGATCGAAGGTCTTGAATGCTTCCATGGTGCGGAAGATGACCGCGATCATCAGGATCGGCGCGACCAGCGGTAAGGTAATACGGAAGAAAGTATAGAACGGTCCGGCACGATCGATCGCGGCGGCTTCGTAGAGATGCTTCGGCACCGCCGAGAGGCCGGCCAGAGAAAGCAGCATGACGAAGGGCGACCACATCCATATGTCGGTCAACGCAACGGCGTAGAGTGCCATCTTGGGGTCAGCCAACCATTCGAAATTGCCAAACCCGAGCGCATAGTTGATGACGCCCCATGACGGGTCATAGAGCAGTTTCCAGAAGAGGCCGACGACCGCCATCGAGAGCATCATCGGCAGCAGCAGCAGCGTGGTGATGAGGCCCTTGAGCGGAATGTCCCGATTAAGCAGCATCGCCACGCCGAAGCCGACAAGCAGCTGTCCGGCGACCGAGACAATGACGTACTTCGCGGTAATGGCGAAGTTGGACCACACATAAGGATCGTTGAGCAGGTCGCGATAGTTTTGCAGCCCGACGAAATTCGCCGGCGCGTTGGTCGACGCGCGAAAGTCGGTGAAGGAATAGCCGAGCGAATAGATCAGCGGAAAGATGTTGAAGACGATCAGGAACAGGACCGTCGGAATGATGAAGAGGTTGCGGATCGAAATGTCGCTGAGGCCGCGCGCCGCCGCCCTTGAAGACCTGTCCAGCGTGGTGATCATCGTGGTCGCCAAGACCCTGCTCCCGTTGCGGAAAAAGAAACGGAGGAGGCACCAATGCCCCCTCCGTGAGGACATGATTGTTACTGACCGCGGCCGTACTTCTTGAAGGTCGCGTTCCAGTCTGCCGCCAGGGCGTCCAGCGTTTCCTTGGCGGTGCCTTCGCCGCCGATCATGTAGGGATAGACACGCTGGTTGAGCTGCTGCAGCAGTTCTGCATATTCCGGCACCGCCCAGAAATCCTTCACCTTGAACATGGTCTCGTAGAAGGCCTTGTTATACGGCGTGGCGTTCTGGAATTCAGGTGACTTGAGCACGGCGGCACTGCAGGTATAGCCGCCAAGTGCCGCCCACTTCTTCTGGGTTTCATCCTTGATGAACCATTCCAGGAACTTGATCGCCTCGTCCTGCTTCTGCGAGTAGGAAACGATGGAGATGCCCTGCCCGCCAAGCGCGGCGAACTGGTCGCCGTTCGGACCGGGAGGATTGGCGAAGAAGCCGGTGTTCTTGGCGTTCTGGTTCGACGCCTCGTTGATCAGCGAGGGGAAGAACGCGAAGTAGTTCATGCTCATCGCGGCCAGGTTTTCGGTGATCGCCTGGTTGTCTTCGACGAAGAACGACTTGGCCCAGCCTGGAGGCGTGAACTTGTAAAGCTCCTTGTAGGCGTCGAGCGCCGCGACCGCCTTGTCGGAGTTGATGAAGCCGTCGACCTTGTAGGTCGAATAGTCACCCAGTTCGCCGCCATAGGAGAACAGCGCGTTCTCGAAGCCCATCGCCATCGCGTCATAGGAATTGTCGGTGTAGATGGCGATGCCGTAACGCTTCTGATCCGGCCGGTAGAAAAATTCGGCGATGTCGCGCAACGCCTTGAAGTCCTTCGGCACGTCGAGATCGTATCCGTATTTGGCCTTGAAGGCCTCCTTCTCCTTGGGGTCTTCGAACCAGTCCTTGCGATAGGACCAGCCAACGGCATCGCCTTCAAGCGGAATCGCCCAATACTTGCCGCTTCCGCCCGGATACTCGGCGTAGTACTTCACCGTCGCCGGTGCCATCACCTCGCCGACTTTGTGCTTGTTGAAGAAGTCGGTCAAGTCGACATAGTGGCCACCGGTCGAGCCGGCACCGAGCCATTGCGAGTCGCCGACGACCATATCATAGGCGTCGCCATGGGCGTTGAACTCGGTGAAGGCCTTGGTCTGGAAGTCGGACCACGGCGTCGTCTCCACCGTGATCTTGACGCCGGTTTCCTTCTCGTACTCGTTGCCGAGTTCCTGCAGGTAATTGGCCGGATCCCATTCGGCCCAGAAGATGGTGAGTGATTTTTCCTGCGCGTAAACGGACGTTCCGCAGGCAAGCGTTAAGCCGATACCAGCAAGTACGCTGGTCACTAACTTGCGCATAATGATTTCCTCCCTTGTGCGCACTCTACCTTGTCATGCGAGCCGGCAACGGGGCCGGCCCTGGTAGTTCCTCCCATGATCGCACCTTCCCGGTTTCGTGCCTCCTCGCCCTGCCGGAAAATGGATCGCAACCCTCACTTTCGATCCGCTTTTCTTTACTGATCTGGTATTACCAATTCCGCATGCGCGTCAAGCCCTTTCTTGGCAGCTTGACTTGGCCATTGCTATCGGATTCCGGCTTTATCTGCCTGTTTTCCCGAGATTTTCCTACTCAGTGATACACGCAACTCTTGCTCACTACCCCGCACTGCGACTAATATTAGTAGTCGGCATGCAAATCTGGTCGAACCAGATTGGCGCTATACCACAACCGCCGTCGGCTCGCTGCCGTCTCCTTCTTCTATCGATTCCGCGACCGCCGCTCGCACCAACGCGCTCGCCGCCCACTGGGCGACGGACAGCGTCATGCGGCCATCCAGCCCCCAGATGTCCTTCAGCACGATCAGCACCTCGACGCCGAAGATCAGCGACAGCGCCTGCGCCAGCCGCTTGAATTCGCGCGGCGGCAAACGGCCCTTGAGCGGCGCGATCGCCTGTTTCAGCAAGTCGATGCGGTGGCCGCGCGTGAAGGCCGGCTCACCGTCCAGCGTGCCGGCCTGACGCCTCGCCCACTGATCGAGCGACAGCTTCAGTGCTGCCTTGAACGTCGCCTCGAAGGCCTCGATGCGCGGCATGGCCGTGTCGAACAGATCGGCGACCCGGCGCTCCGCATCCGCGGAGGTCGATTGCCAGGTGAGGATTGGCCCTAGCCCCTCGTCGACTACCGCTTGCACCAGTGCCGCCTGGCTCGGGAAATACCGGTAGGCGGTGGCACGGGAAACCTGTGCCGCCTCGGCGACTTCGCTGACCGAGGGCGTGACGCCCGCCTGCATCAGCCTCGTCGCCGTCTCCAGCATCAGTCGTTTCGTGCGCGCGCGCGGCCCGCGCTCTATCGCCCGGCCGTTTCCCGGCTCAGTGCTGTCGCTCGCTGTGGATTGTTGACGTGAGACATCCATATCAATACGATACGCGCGTCTCAAAAATTTGCAATGGCCTTCGCTTGCCGGAAGGTCGGGCAAGCAGCCGGCGGGGAAACGCGATGAAGCGCATCTATGTGGTGGGCACCGCCGACACCAAAGGTGAGGAACTCGCCTTCCTGGCCGATGCGATCGCCGCCACCGGTGCCGCGGTGTCCCGCGTCGATGTCGGAACACGCGAAGCAACAGTTCCCGTCGACATCACCGCAAAGGAAATTGCCGGCCATCATCCCAACGGCGGCGACGCCGTGCTCGGCGGCAATGATCGTGGCGCTGCGGTCGCCGCGATGGGTATCGCCTTTGCCCGCTTTGCCCAATCGCGAAACGATATCGCCGCCATGATCGGCATCGGCGGTGGCGGCGGCACGTCGATCATCACCTCGGGCATGCGCGCGCTGCCGCTCGGCCTGCCCAAAATCATGGTTTCGACGCTCGCCTCCGGCGATACGTCGCCTTACGTCGACGTTTCCGACATCATCATGATGCCTGCGGTGACCGACATGGCCGGACTGAACCGGCTGTCCCGCGTCATCCTGCACAATGCCGCCCAGGCGATATCGGGCATGGCGGCGAAACCGGCACCACCGCCCGACGGCAAACCGTCGATCGGCCTCACCATGTTCGGCGTTACCACACCTTGCGTGACCGCCATCGCCGACCAGCTTCGTTCGACCTACGACTGCATGGTCTTCCACGCCACCGGCACTGGCGGCCGCAGCATGGAGAAGCTGGCCGACAGTGGCCTGCTGTCCGGCGTCATCGATATCACCACGACCGAGGTCTGCGATCTCTTGTTCGGTGGTGTTTTACCGGCGACGGAGGACCGCTTCGGCGCGATCGCCCGCACCAGGCTGCCCTATGTCGGTTCGGTCGGCGCACTCGACATGGTCAACTTCTGGGCACCGTCGACCATTCCGGAGCACCACCGCGGTCGGCTGTTCTATGAACACAATCCCAACGTCACGCTGATGCGCACCACGGCGCAGGAATGCCGCGCGATCGGCGAATGGATCGGCGCCAGGCTCGCTCGCTGCGAGGGGCCGGTGCATTTCCTCATCCCTGAAAAGGGCGTCTCGGCGCTCGACATCGAAGGCGGCGCCTTCTTTGATCCGGAAGCCGACGCCGTCCTGTTCGAAGCCATCGAGCGCACTATCCGGCCAAATGGCACCCGGCGCGTGAAGCGCCTTCCACTCCACATTAACGACCCGGAATTCGCCGCGGCCGCGGTCGCGGCTTTTCTCGACATCGCCAGACAGTGAGATTCAAGACATGCCCGCCATACCGCGCAAGGACATACTGAAGAGATTCAGGGGAATGATCGACAAGGGCGTGCCGATCGTCGGCGGCGGCGCCGGCACCGGCCTGTCGGCCAAGGCCGAGGAGGCTGGCGGCATCGACCTCATCATCATCTACAATTCCGGCCGCTACCGGATGGCCGGCCGCGGTTCGGCCGCTGGCCTGCTCGCCTATGGCAATGCCAATGAGATCGTCAAGGAAATGGCCTACGAGGTTTTGCCTGTGGTCAAGAAGGCGCCGGTGCTGGCCGGCGTCAACGGCACCGATCCCTTCGTCATCATGCCGCTGCTCTTGGCCGAGCTGAAGACCATGGGCTTTTCCGGCGTGCAGAACTTTCCGACCATCGGCCTGTTCGACGGCCAGATGCGGCAAAGCTTCGAGGAGACCGGCATGGGCTTCGGGCTCGAGGTCGACATGATCGCCGAGGCGCGCAAGCTCGACCTCTTGACCACACCCTATGTTTTCAACCCGGACGAGGCCCGCGCCATGACAAAGGCCGGAGCCGACATTGTCGTCGCCCACATGGGCGTGACCACAGGCGGCTCGATCGGCGCCACATCGGCCAAGTCTCTCGACGACTGCGTGCTCGAGATCGACGCCATCGCCAACGCCGCGCGTTCGGTGCGCAAGGATGTCATCCTGCTTTGCCATGGCGGCCCGATCTCGATGCCGGACGACGCCCGCTACATCCTCGACCGCTGTAAGGGCCTGCACGGTTTCTATGGCGCAAGCTCGATGGAACGGCTGCCGGCGGAAGCCGCGATCGCAAGACAGACGGCGGATTTCAAGGCCGTGACGCTTGGCGGCGACGGGAATACGAAGAAAAAAGAAGGGGTGATGAGATGACCGACAAGAGCAAAATGTTTGTCTACCCGAAGGATGTCAGTGCCTTCGGCTTCGACTGGGGCAGACTGGCGCTGACCGTGGCGCCCGAGGTCAATGGCGCGACGCGCTTTTCCGGCGGCGTCGTCGACCTGCCATCCGGCAAGGGCCATACGCGTCACAACCATCCGGGCGCCGAGGAAATCATCTTCGTCATATCAGGTCATGGCGAGCAGATGGTCGAGGACGAGAACGGCAATCCGGTAGTCGAGAAAGTCGGCCCCGGCTGCACCATCTATGTGCCGGAAAGCCGCTTTCATTCGACGCTCAATACTGGCGACGGACCGATGCAGCTCTTCGTCGTCTATTCGCCGGCCGGCCCAGAACTGGTTTTGCGGGAACTGCCGGATTTCAGGCTGATCCCGCCGGGCGGCAAATAACGTATCCGGGGCAGCGCCAGCCTTCGTCTCTATAGGGTGCCACCCCTGTTCCACCCCCGGCCCCGATCGCCAAACATCAGATAGCCGGTATCCGTCACCGCCAACGTGTCCTCCAGCTTGATGAAGCCGCGCGTCGGGTGGAGCATTGTCGTCTCGACCGACAGCACCATGTTCTTCTCCAGCGGCTTGGACGCATAGGTGCCCTCATAGGTCACCGGGTGGTTGGTCATCAGGAACGGTGCCTCGTGCGTGATCAGGCCCATGCCATGGGCGAAGAAATCCGTATAGGCCGCGACCTTCGACGCTTTCAGCACACCTTCGGCATGCGAAATCATGTCGCCGCCCAGCGTGCCCGCTCTGACCTTTGAGAAGGCCGCCTGCTGTACCGCCTCGACCTCGGCCAGCAGATCCTCAAGCTCGGCATCCGGTTCGCCCAGAATCCCCATGCGGCAGAGGTCGCCGATATAGCCGTGAAAATTGCCGCCGGAATCGATCGACAGCACCTCGCCTTTCTTCCACGCTTGCGGCGAGGCGGCGCGATTGTGGCTGGAGCCCAGTGTCAGCAGGCAATATTCGAAATGCGCGCCGCGATTGGTCTCCTCGCGTCGCAGCTGCTCGATCATCTCGCTCTTGGTCGTGCCTTCGCGCGCCCACGCGATCGTCGCCAGCATGGAATCGGTGATCAGTTCGGAAGCCGTGCGCAGCTTCTCCAGCTCGGCATCGGTCTTGATAGCGCGCATGCGCTCCAGCATCTCAGTCGCATCGATCAGCTTGGCGTCCGTCAGCGCCTTGCGAATCAGCGTGTAGGCGTCCGACGGCAGGAAGCCCGGCTCGATGCCGATGCGGGCGCCGGCCTTACCGATCTTCTGCAGATGTTCGACAGCGAGGTTGGCGGCGTCGAGCGTGCCCCAGCAGGCGGCGTGCAATGTCGGCGTCCAGAACGGGTTGTTCTGATGCTCGCCACCCTCCATGCGATTGCCGATATAGGCGGCATGCTCCGGCCCGCCCTTTTCGTACACGACGATCGGCAGGTAACGGCTATGGCCGATCGCATCCATGGCGGCAAAGAAGATGAATTTGTAGCCGCCCAGCAGATACTGCGTGTTGTGCTTGGAGGTGGCGAGCAGCACATCGAGGCCTGCCTCCTCCATCAGCCGGTCGACCCGTGCCTGGTCGAACGGGACAGTGCCGACCGCATTCTTGCCCGGAGCAATGTTCATCTCTCTCTCCCTGAATTGCCAGGGATCGCCGGCTGTTCCGCTCCCGATCCCATGGCCCCGCATCAAATCTGCACCATTCTGGCCACTCTGGTCCAGCCAGAAATGGCAAAAACAGCACCGTTCGATGTCACCATACCATCATTGGTCGCATATCAGATCATTCTGGTCCTACCAGATTGACCGAATAGAGTCGCTTCCCCCAAACTGGTCCAGCGGATGAAAATTTCAAAGCCAAGCGAGGATGCGCCAATTCCGTCTCTGGCGAAACCCTCGACAACCCCCATAATCGGCACCGCACGGATGCTGGCGGGCTTGTCGGCGTCCGAGGGGTACTGGCGCACCCGATTAGGTCGCCGAGAGGACGAAGTTCGATCATGTCAGGTTTCACGATCTCGAGACGCACCATGCTTGCCGGCTCGGCCATGCTGCTGGCGTCCACTGCCATACCGATATCGGGTTGGGCGCAGACACCGAAGAAAGGCGGCCGGCTGGTGCTTGCCGCCGATTCCGAGCCGCGCAACCTCAACCCGGCGATCGTCGCCTCCAATGGCGTCTTCTTCATCTCCAGCAAGATCGTCGAAACGCTGGCCGAAGCCTCATTCGACGGCAAGGACGGGCTCGCGCCACGGCTGGCGCTGAGCTGGGAAGGTGCCGCCGACGGGCTCTCGGTGACGTTCAAACTGCGCGACGGCGTCAAGTGGCATGACGGCAAGCCGTTCACCTCGGCCGACGTTGCCTTCTCGGCGCTGCAGATCTGGAAGCCGCTGCAGAACCTCGGCCGCACCGTGTTCAAGGATCTGGCTAGCGTCGACACGCCGGACGATCTCACCGCCGTGTTCAAATTCGCCAAGCCGACACCGTTCCAGCTGATCCGCAACGCGCTGCCGGCGCTGAGCAGCGTTGTGCCGAAGCACATCTACGAGGTCGGCAAGATCGAGGACAACCCGGCCAACAACGCGCCGATCGGCACCGGGCCGTTCAAATTCGCCGAGTACAAGGCCGGCCAATATTACCGGCTGACGAAGAACGCGGATTACTGGGAAAAGGACGAGCCCTATCTCGACGAGATCATCTACCAAGTGCTGCCGGATCGCACGTCCGCGGCGAGCGCGCTGGAGGCTGGAGAGATCCAGCTTGCAGCCTTCTCCGCCGTGCCGCTGGCCGATCTGGACCGCATCGCTAAAGTGCCAGGCCTGAAGGTGATCTCGAAGGGTTACGAAGGGCTGACCTATCAGCTCGTCGTCGAGATCAACCATCGCCGCAAGGAATTGGCCGACGTGAAAGTACGGCAGGCGATCGCGCATGCCATCGACAAGGATTTCGTCGTCAAGACGGTGTTCCTCGGCTATGCTGCCACCGCCACCGGTCCAGTGCCGAAGAACGATCCGCAGTTCTACACCGCTGATGTGCCGACCTACGCCTTCGACGTCGCCAAGGCCAACGCGCTGCTCGACGAGGCCGGCTACAAGAAAGGCGGCGACGGCAAGCGCTTCTCGCTGAAGCTTTTGCCCGCGCCCTATTTCAACGAGACCAAGCAGTTCGGCGATTATCTGCGCCAGGCGCTGGCCGCCATCGGCATCGACGCGGAGCTGGTCAACAACGACTCGGCCGGCCACATCAAGGCCGTTTACACCGATCACGCCTTCGACCTCGCCGTCGGCCCGCCGGTGTTCCGTGGCGATCCGGCGATCTCCACCACCATTCTGGTGCAGAGCGGTATTCCTGACGGCGTGCCGTTCTCCAACCAGGGCGGCTACAAGAACGAGGCGCTCGATGCCCTCATCGCCAAGGCATCCGAGACGCTCGACACCACTGCCCGCACCGACCTCTACAAGGAGTTCCAGAAAGAGGTGGCCGCCGACCTGCCGCTGATCAATGTCGCCGAATGGAGTTTTATCAGCGTCGCCCGCGACACCGTTGGGAATATTGCCAACAACCCGCGTTGGGCGGTGTCGAACTGGGCGGACACGTATTTGGAATCGTGACACATTTGCGCGGATGAGAGTTCGCGGAATGATCGTAGAGGCTGCGTTCAACGAGGCCCCCCTCTGTCCTGCCGGACATCTCCCCCTCAAGGGGGGAGATTGGCTGGCCGCGTCGTCGGCTGATTTGCCTGCAACGTCGAAGATTGGCGAAACCGCAAATGCCTTCCGATCTCCCCCCTTGAGGGGGAGATGTCCGGCAGGACAGAGGGGGGTGCACGCGCGCGACCTTTCCTTTGATCGTCGCGCCGCCTCGACGCTCGCATGACCCGCGCCCTCACCTTGCTCCGCCGCCGCCTCATCGGCAGCGTCTTCGTGCTGCTGATCGTCGTCGTCGGCACCTTCCTGCTGCTCGAAGCGGCCCCTGGCGACGCGGTCGACGCCTATATCGTGTCGAGCGGCGGCGACGCCGGCATGATCGAGCTGTTGCGGCATCGCTGGGGCCTCGACCAATCGGAACTGACGCGACTGGCCAATTATCTCTGGGCGCTGCTGCATCTCGATCTCGGCCAATCGGTGATGTTCTCCAGGCCGATCCGCGACGTGATCCTGGAACGCCTGCCCAACACGCTGCTGCTGATGGTCAGCGCCACCGCGCTTTCCTTCGGGCTCGGCTCGGCACTCGGCATCTATGCCGGCGCGCGGCCAGGCAGTTTCCGTGACCGCTTCCTGTCGATCGGCTCGCTGGCGCTCTATGCCGTGCCGGGTTTCTGGCTCGGCCTGGTGCTGATCGTCGTCTTTGCCGTCGACCTGCGCTGGCTGCCGATCGGCGGCATCGAAACCCTGGCCTCGGACAAGACGGGGCTCGACCGTGCAGCCGACATCGCTGTCCATCTCGTCCTGCCCGTTTCCGCCCTCGGCTTCATCTATCTGGCGCTCTATCTACGCATGATGCGTGCCGGCATGGCCGAGGTCTGGCGGCAGGATTTCGTCCTGGCCGCACGCGCCAAGGGGCTTTCCCGCCGGCGCATCGTCCTCGCCCACGTCGCCCGCAACGCGCTACTTCCGCTGGTCACTATGCTCGGCCTGCAATCGGCGCAGATGCTCGGCGGCAGCGTCGTCATCGAGAGCGTCTTTTCCGTGCCCGGCCTCGGCCGGCTGGCGCAGGAGGCGGTCGCCTCCCGCGACACGCCGCTTCTGCTCGGCATTATCCTCACCAGCGCCGTCCTGGTCATCGTCATCAACCTCCTCGTCGACATCGCCTATGCCTTCCTCGATCCGCGCGTCGGCGCCAGCGAGACCGGCATATGAGTTCGCTCCGCAGGTTTCTGCGCACGCCTGAGGCGGTTGCCGGCGTCATCCTCCTGGCGGCGCTGATAGCCATGGCGCTGTCGGCGTCGCTGCTGTTTCCTGGCGATCCGCAGGCGATCGCCGGCCCGGCGCTGCTGCCGCCGTTCCAGGACTGGTCGTTGCCGCTCGGCACCGACCGGCTCGGCCGCAACGTGCTGGCCGAGCTCTTTCACGGCGCCCGCACATCGCTGGCCGTCGGACTCGCTGCAGCGGCGGCCGCACTTGTCGTCGGCGCGGTGATCGGCACATTGGCCGGCTTTGCCGGTGGCCTCGTCGACGAGGTGCTGATGCGCATCACCGACGCCTTCCAGACCGTGCCGAGTTTCCTGTTGGCGCTGGCCTTCGTCAGCGTCGTCGGGCCTTCCCTCGGCATCGTCGTGATTGCCATCGCGCTCGGCACCTGGACCGGACCGGCCAGAGTGGCCCGCGCGGAAGTCCTCTCCATCCGCGAACGCGATTATGTCGCCGGGGCCAGGGTTATCGGCATGCATCCGCTGGCGATCGCCTTTCGCGAGGTGCTGCCCAACGCCTTGCCACCGGTGCTGGCGATGTCGTCGGTGATCGTCGCAGCCGCCATCCTCACCGAAGCGGCCTTGTCTTTCCTCGGCTTGGGCGACCCCAACCGGGTCACCTGGGGCGGCATGATATCGGAAGGCCGCACTGTTTTGCGCACCGCGCCCTTCCTGTCGATCGTCCCAGGCATTGCATTGGTTCTGACCGTGCTCGGCGTCTATCTCGCCGGTGAAGGCATCGTCGAGACGACAGCAGTCAGGAGAGGCCTTTCGTGACCGCTCTGGCTACGATCCGCGACCTCACGGTGACCTACCGCCGAGACGGCAGCGAGGTGGCGGCGCTGAAGAGTATCAGCCTCGACATCGCCGCTGGCGAACGCCTCGCCATCATCGGCGAAAGCGGCTCCGGCAAGAGCACGCTGGCGCTGGCCATTGCGGGGCTGTTGCCGGCAAGCGCCAGTATTGATGGGCGCTTCGATTGGTTCTTACATCCGCCGCCAAGGTTGGGCGCCAAGGCACCCCCCTCTGTCCTACCGGACATCTCCCCCGCAGGGAGGGAGATTGGCAGTTTCACTGCCGGCACTCCTTCTACAACGTTGGCAATTGGCGAAAGCAGAAAAGAGAGCGCAATCTCCCCCCTTGCGGGGGAGATGTCCGGCAGGACAGAGGGGGGTGTGAAGGATCGCCAGCCTAAAATTGATCCCCTCCCCGGTCGCGACATCGGCTTCGTCTTCCAGGACCCCTCCGCCAGCCTCGACCCTGTTATGACCATCGGCAAACAAATCGCCGAAGTCGCGCGCACCCATCTCGGCCTCACATGGCTACAGGCCTACGCGAAGGCAAGACACCTGCTCGAACGCGTCCGCCTGCCGGACCCGGACTCAGCCTTGCAAGCCTTCCCGCATCAGCTTTCGGGTGGCCAGAAGCAGCGTGTCGCGATCGCCGCCGCCATTGCGGCCGGACCGAAATTGCTGATCGCCGACGAGGCGACCAGCGCGCTCGACACCATCGTACAGGCGGAGATCGTCGCTTTGATCCGGCGCCTGGTGGCCGAGGACGGCATGACGCTGCTGTTCATCAGCCATGACATCGCGCTCGCGGCCGAGCTTGCGGAGCGCATCGCCGTTTTCCGGCATGGCCGGTTGGTCGAGCTTGGCACGACGGCGCAGATTATCAATGCACCTAGCCAAGCCTACACGCGCGCGCTGCTCGACGCCCATATCGGGCTCGACGCCAAGCCATTGCTGAACCGAGCCGAGCTCCAGACATGAGCCTGCTGACGGTGTCCAACCTCACCAAACGCTACCGTCGCGACAAAAAGGCCATCGCTGCCATCGACGATGTCTCCTTTCACATCGACCCCGGCGAGACGCTGGCGCTGGCCGGGCCTTCCGGCAGCGGCAAGTCGACCATCGCGCGGCTGGTGCTGCGGCTGATCGAGCCGGACGCTGGCCGCATCGACTTCGAAGGCAATGATTTCCTGGCTTTGAGCGGGGCTGCGCTGAGAGCGCGTCGCGCACGCCTGCAGATGGTATTCCAGGATCCGCTGGCAGCCTTCAACCCGCGCGCCACGGTGGCGCGTGTGCTCGATGATCCCTTGCGCATCCACCGCATCGCCTCACGCTCCGAACGCCCGCGCCGCGTTGCCGAATTGCTGGAGCGTGTCGGGCTGACCGCCGACCTCGCCATACGCGCCGTCCATGAGATCTCCGGTGGCCAACGGCAGCGCGTAGCCATTGCGCGCGCGATCGCGACGAAGCCGTCGCTGATCGTGCTCGACGAGGCGGTCTCGGCGCTCGACGTTTCGGTGCGCGGACAGATCCTCGATCTTTTGCTGGACCTGCAACGGCAGGAACGGATTGCCTATCTCTTCATTTCACATGATCTCGGCGTCGTCAGAGCGATCGCCCACCGCGTCGTCCTTCTCGACGCCGGCCAGGTTGCCGAGAGCGGCGATGCCCGAACCGTCATCGACGCGCCGCAATCGGCCATCGGCAAGGCGCTGGTGGCCGCGGTGCCAAGACTCAACCGTATCATTCGACAGGACCCGACATGACCGATCCCGAAGCCAGAGCCGAGAAACTGTCGCGCGAACTCGATTCCGCTTTTCGCAACCGAGCCGATCTCTACCGGCTGTTGCTCGAGGAACTGAGTGGAGAACTGGGCGCCGACAAAGCCGAAGCGATCATGATCCGCGCCATCGAACAACGCGGCAAGGAAGTGGCGGCAGCCGCCTTCGCCGGCTTCGGCCCCAATGACGCGCGCGCGATCGGCGAAGCCTTCCTGGCCGTCAGTCCAGACAGCGGCCGCATGTATCCGACCGATGTCGAACGCAGCGACGACCGCATCGCCTTCAAGGTGAAACGCTGCCCGCTGAAGGATGCCTGGGTCGAAGCCGGAGTTGGTGACCAAAGGCTTGCCACGCTCTGTCGCATAGCCGGCGCCTTCGACCGCGGCCTGTTCGAGGCGACCGGCGTTCGTTTTGAC
Organism: Mesorhizobium sp. M0276; assembly: GCF_040321755.1. Lineage (NCBI taxonomy): Bacteria > Pseudomonadati > Pseudomonadota > Alphaproteobacteria > Hyphomicrobiales > Phyllobacteriaceae > Mesorhizobium > Mesorhizobium sp. M0276. The sequence continues at coordinate 25,529 of NZ_JAMYSC010000060.1, forward strand.
AATGTCACCTGGACACCGGGCCACGGCTCCGGCTGCTGTCATATCGCGCTGACAGACAGGGATGCCGGATAGCTCAGTAGGCCCGCTACACCGACAGCCGGCCGGCTTCGATTTCGACGACGGCCAAGCCGGCCAAGGAGGTCGATCCGTCCTATCAGGAATGACTGCGCAAGCGCGAACCCGACCTGATCAGTGGGGAACGCGCTTTGTCGAACGCCGCCGCGAGGAACCGAGATAGGACGGTCTTGTCATACGGAAAGTTACCGGCGCGTCGGGGTGCGCGAAGCGCTGACGCGGCTGGCGTCGGCCGGCCTCGATTGAGACTCGGCCGCCGCTACCCGTTCGATCAATAGCCGACGGTGAAGCGCTGCCTGATATGGGCCGGCTTCTCGATCTCGTCGACCACGGCGATGGCATAGTCCTCGAACGAAATACTGCTGCCCTTGTCGGAGGCGAGAAGCGTGTCCTTGCCGAGGCGGAATGTGCCGGTACGCTCGCCCGGGACAAACATGGCGGACGGGGACAGGAACGTCCAATCGAGGTCGCCGACCGTCTTCAATCTGTCCAAGAAGTCGGCGCCCTTCTGCGCTTCGGCCTTGTAGATCGCCGGGAATTCGGGGGTATCGACCAGCCGCTTGCCGGGCGCGACTTCGAGACTGCCGGCGCCGCCGACGATGAGATAGCGCTTCACTCCGGAGGCACGCACCGCCGCAATCAGCGTGTCGGCGTCACTGTCGAGAAAATGCACCGAACTGATCGCCACATCATGGCCGCGGATCAGGTCAGCGAGACCTTCCTTATCGAAGACATCGCCCTTCCTGGCGATCACGCCTGGGAGTGCGGCGATCTTTTCCGGGTTGCGCGCAATACCGGTGACGGTGTGGCCGCGATCGGAGAGTTCTTTGAGAAGGCGCGAACCGACTGCGCCGGATGCACCAATGAGAGCGACTTTTGCCATGTCTTTTCAGTTTCCTTGTTGAGGTTTTCTGGGGATCAGGCCGCCGCGATATGGGCGACGAGATTGTCGAAGCTGCCGAACAGTGCGTTCGAACCGATGAGCCGGGGCGCATCGTTGCGGATGACCACGAGGGAAGGCACGCCATCGGCATGCAGGCGCTGGAACAGCGAGCGGCCTCGGCCGACCAGCTCGCGGTGGGCCGTCAGCAATGTTTCGGTCGGCGCCTTGAGCATCTCAGCGGCGTCCGCCATTCCGGCGGCGGCGAGCACTTCGGCCACACCGCTGGTCGTCACGACATCGCTGCCGTCGACATAGCGCGCCCGCTGGATCGTCTTCAGCGCGGCAAGCCGGCGGCTGGGATTCTCCAGGCCGGCGGCGCTGATGCCGAGCGCGGCGGCATGAGAGTCCAGCAGCGTGCCGCTGATATCGAGGACATTGTGCCGATAGGCCTGCGTGAACGATTGCCCGGTCAGGCGCTCGATGCGCTGGTCGTTCGCCCAGGCATGGGCGGCAAAACCTTCATCCATCGGACGCGCGCCGGCGCCGGAGAACAGGCCGGTCGGCAGCAGCTCGACGCGCACGCCGCTGGCAGACAATCTGTCCAGCATCGGGGTGGCGCCATAGCACCAACCGCAAAGCGGATCGAACAGATAGGTCACTTCTGAATTGCTCATGATCGCCATCCTCGGTCCGGCTGCGGGCGAATGCCCCTTGGCTCACATGTGGCAGACGAAGGTCTTGCGAAAAATAGCGCTCAATAATACAAACTGTCTGATCCAATCATACAAAGACTGCCGCCTTGGCCGAACTTCTGAACCTCAATCGGCTCGCCTACTTCACCACGGTGATGGAAACCGGTTCGTTCACCGCGGCGGCCAACCGACTTGGCGTCGCCAAGGCCGTGGTCAGCCACCAGATCGGCAAGCTCGAGGAGGAATTGGGCGCAACGCTGCTGCAGCGCACGACACGGCGTGTCACGCCGACCGAAGAAGGCCGCCTGTTCTATGACCGCGCGATGATTATCCTGAGGGAAGCAGAGGCGGCCTATGGCGAAATCTCGCAAGGGGCGATCGAACCGAGCGGAACGCTGAGGCTGACCGCGCCGCTCGACTACGGCGCCAAAATGGTGGCCCCGGTCATGGCGGCCTATCTCAGGGCCTTTCCGCATATGCGCGTCGATGCGATCTTCGACGACGCGGTGAGCAATCTGGTGGACGAGCAGATCGATCTCGGCATTCGCGTCGGCTGGCTTGCCGATTCCTCGAACCAGGCGCGGCGACTGGGCACGATACGGCAGACCGTGGTGGCAAGCCCTGGTTTCGCAGCGCGCATGCCGCCCGATGTGACGCCGCGCCAGTCAAGATCGCTGGCCTGGGTCGGCAACGCCCAGTTGCGCGGCATCGGCCAATGGCTGTTTTCCAGGGATGCTGAAACGGTGCTGACCGAACTCAATCCGATCATCATGTGCGACAAGAGCCCCGCTGCCCTGGCTTGCGTGCTGGCCGGCATCGGGCTTGGCATATTTCCGGATTACAGCGTCAACGACGATATCGCCGAGGGGCGGCTGGTGCCGGTGTTTGCCGACTGGAGCTTACCGACAGGCGGCATCCACGCCGTCTTTCCACCGGCCCGGTTCCGGCCCGCCAAGGTGCGCGCCTTCGTCGATCTTCTCGCGGCGGCCGAGAGAAAGCGATCACGCGGCGTCGCCATGGCGTGAGGCCTTTAGTGGCCTCTTGCAGGATATTCAGGGGAGCACGTCAACGGGCTTTTGATGTCGAGGTGCCATGGCCTGCGCGGCTTCAAAACGCAAACGGCCCGCGTTGAGCGGGCCGTTTGCGTTTGAAGTTTGGTTGCGGGGACAGGATTTGAACCTGTGACCTTCAGGTTATGAGCCTGACGAGCTACCGGG
>NZ_JAMYSC010000061.1:0-28236 GCF_040321755.1 Mesorhizobium sp. M0276
CGGCAACCTCGGTCTGCTGAGCGGCGAACGAACGAGCCCGCAAGCGTCGTCCGATCAGTGCCTTGTACCTTCCGATGGCGGTCTCTATCAGAGCCCGCTTACCATAGCCGGTAGCAGCCTGCCATCTCAGCCGACCGTCGCTTGCGATTGCGATAATGTGCTTGTCCCGTTGACCAGGCGGTCCGGTATCACCGCTTTCCACGATAGAGCGGGATGAATTTAGGTTGGGCATAGCCTCAGACAAACGCGCCTCGATCTTGTCGAGCGCCTTGCTGCGCGAATTCTCCCGACCGCCGGCCAGGACTCTCGCAAGCGGTCCTGCCCGCTCATCGGTGTGTGCGTAAACCTGCGCCGTCTGGTCCGTCCTGCGCATAGCCGCCAAAGGGGCGGAGGCGTCTCATGCTCATGGTCATCACGCGCCGGCGCCCTTTTAAGTTCGTCTGCGATCTGGCCGCAGAGACATTGGAATCGCCGATACGTTCGGCGGCGAGCGGATGCGTCTCAGGCTCCGATGCCTTTTCCCGCCATCCTCTGGAACAGGTCGTCTGCCTGTGCGGGTGAAAGGTTCACGTCGGTGGCGACCCACCAGGCGAGGAGGCGCGACGCGTCGATCGATCGTGTTCCGCTCGCCCGCACGTTCGATTTTCATGGCCATGGCCCCCTGCGGTGCCCGGTTTCGGACATTCGGCGGCCGCGTGGAAGGCGGATGCCGGCCCCGACGCTCCCCGCACACGGGTCCAGCGCCGGCAAGAGGCCAGGGTCAACAGGCTTACGGCCCGCCACCCTAACCTCAGTTGGAGTATGCCAGTTCCGGAGATCGGCGAAGGTGACTAGCTCGTTCCGTTTTCGCGCTCTTGGGAAGCGGCCGTCGATGGGATAGTCCCGACTGCGACGAGTCTCCATTTTTATCTGAACCTTCGCAGCACATTTTTGGCGGTGACGGGGCGGCAGGCTGCTATTCAATGACGCGCCATTCCTGGACTACCCAAGCGACCGGCCTCATGCTACTTTAGTGGTCTCTAAAGGACAGGCGATGCGCGGCTTGCTGGCAACAGTCGTTCTGGCGTTGACGGTCGCCACGGCGGCCGCAGCCGATCCTTTGTTCGATGCCGTTGCAGCGGGAGACGCGGCGGCCGTGGAGCGGGCCCTGGCCGGCGGCGCCGCAGTCGACAGCCGCGCCCGCGACCAGGCAACCCCTCTCATCGACGCCGCGCTCGGCGGTCAGCGTCAAATCGCCGAGCTGCTGATCGGCAAGGGCGCCAACGTCATGGCGCGCAACTCCGGCGGCTTCACGCCGCTCCACGCTGCGGCCTATTCCGGCAGCCTGCCGGTCGTGAAGCTCCTGCTCGAACATGGCGCTGTGCTCGACGATGCGGCCAACAAGGCGGGCGCCACGCCGATGATGGTGGCCGGCGAGGAGGACCATGGCGACGTGGTCGAGTTCCTGATCTCGCGCGGCGCCGACATCGGCCATGCCGAGGTACACGGCTATACTCCGATCACCCGCGCCTTCGGGAAACGCCATGCCGACATCGTCAAGCTCTACAAGCGCCATGGCGCGACCTGCCAGTCCGCGGCCGCCATGAAGGACACGGAAGAGAACTACAAGCGCTGCATGGACATTCACGATTGATGGAGAACCGCAATGCACACAATCGACATACCCAAATCCCTGAGAAATTTGGTTCTGGCCGGCGGTGTCGCCTTCACGGTGATGGGCGCGGCGCCGGCGCATGCCGACGGCACGGTGAACACCGGCTACTTCGGCGGCGTGGCCATCATGGGCTATGATCCCGTCTCTTATTTCACCGATGGCAAGGCGGTCAAAGGCTCGGAGAAGATTTCTTACGATTGGCTCGGTACGCCTTGGCACTTCGCCAACGACGAGCATCGCAAAATGTTCATGAGCGAGCCCGTCAAATACGCTCCGCAATATGGCGGCTATTGCGTGGGCGAGGTTTCGTTGGATTCGGTCACTGTCAACGTTGATCCCGAGGCGTTCAAGATCATCGACGGCAAGCTCTATCTGGCCTACGACAAGCCGGACATGGAGTTCATCGCGGCCCATGCCGACGACGTGCTGCCAAAGGCGGAAGCCGCTTGGCCGACCATCAAGACGCGGCTGGAGCGGGACCAGATCAACTGACCCTTCCGATCGGGCCTCAGCCGGCCGGCGAGAAGTGGAAGACCACGCGCGCGTTCACGAAGGTGAACGCGGGTTCGCCCTCGCGCCTGAACACCGGGCCGCAATCCGGGCGGCCGAACGCGTTTTCGCTCTGCTCGCAAAGCAGATCCTGTTTCACGAACACGGTTTCGGTGATGAACTGGGCGGTTGAGCGGAAGGCCGCCTGGCCGTCCTTGCCGATCTGCATGATCGCCGGCCGCGAACCAGGCTCCGCGAGACCTTTCAGCAGGTGGCCGATGACCAGAGCGGCGATCTCCTCGCCCTTCAGCCGATCGCGCTCGCTGCCCTTGAAGCCGTATGGCCATTCCGGCAGCCCCGCCTGCCGCAATGCGCTGATGAAGGTCTCCAGGTCCTGCGGATTGCGGAAATGCCATCCCATCCTGATCCCGGCGATGGAGTCGTCGTTGGGCAAATAGCTCAGGCCATGGCTCACCGCCGCCTGCGCTTCGGGGAGGCGGCCGGCCTGCGCATAGGCGGCACCGAGCGATATCAGGATGTTGCCGACACCTGGCGCATCATCGCGGGCGCGTTCCAGCGCCGCGATTGCGCGTTTGCTGTCGCCGTTGAAGAAGAAGACGATGCCGGCGATCCGGCGGTTGATTGGCGACAGATCGGGGTCAAGTCGCAAGGCTGTCTCGATCGCCGCGGCGGCTTCCGGAAACCTGCCGTCGAACAGGTAGACGTAGCCGAGCGCGACCTGCGCTTCGATGTCGCCCGGTCCAAGCGCTACGGCCCGCTTGGCCGATGCGATCGCCTCGTCGAAACGCTCGTCCACAGTCTGGAGGATGGCGAGCATCGCGTAGGGCAGCGACAAATCCGGATTGAGTTGCAGCGCACGCCCGGCGCTCTCATAGGCGCGCTTGCGCGCCGGGGCGGACTGCAGCACATCGTCGTAGGCGCTGCGCCAGATGTAGACGGCGGTGCGTGCATCGGCGGCGAATGCCGCGGCGAACGAAGGATCGAGCGAAACCGCCTTGGCATAGAACTCCAGCGCCTCCCGCATGCCCTGTGGGCGGCCCGTGAACGCGGCGTGCTCACCGCGCAGATAGTAGTCGTAGGCCTCGAGGTTGGCGGTGGGCGGTCGCTCCATTCTCTTCGCTTCCGTCGCCGAGGGCTCGACGTCGAGCGCAGCAACGATCTCCTTTCGCATCTCGTCCTGCACGGCGAGTACGTCGGTCGCGCGCCGGTCGAAGCGCTCGGCCCATACATGATCGCCGTTTGCCGTGTCGATTAGCTGCGCGTTTATGCGTATCAGCTCGCCGGTCGGCCTGACGCTGCCCTCGACGAGGAACTCGACGCCGAGCTGGCGCCTGATGTCGGCGAAATCGGGCGGCTTGCCCTTGTAGGCGGCGACCGAGTTGCCGGCGATGACGTCGAGACCGGAGAGTTTCGCCAGGTCGGTGATCAGATCCTCTGTGAGGCCCTCGGCGAAATAGTCCTGGCCCGGATCGCCGCTCAGATTGGCGAACGGCAGCACGGCGACGGACGGGCGTTGCGGCGTTCGCGGCCATTGCCAGGCAATCACCGCGCCGGCGAGCGCGACGGCGACCAGCATCGCCGCGCCCGCGGCCAGGATCGCCGGCCCGGGCCGCGGGCGCGCGCCGCTCACCACCTTGCCGGCCTGGGCTGGATCCAGCAGCACGCGATAGACGCGCACGGGATCGGCGATGTTCTTCAGCCGCTGCTCGCCGAGATTAGCGAAGCCGACGTTTGCTTTGTGCACGGCGTGGTCGAAGGCGGTGCCGGAAATGCAGATGCCGCCCGGCTCCGCTTGTGCCTCCAGCCGCGCGGCGATGTTGACGCCGTCGCCGTAGATGTCGTCGCCCTCGACGATGATGTCGCCGAGATTGACGCCGATGCGGAAGCGGATGCGCCGCTCCTCCGGCAGGTCGCTGTCGCGCTCGACCATCTTGCGCTGGATGTCGGCGGCGCACTGCACCGCATCGACCACGCTGCCGAACTCGACCAACGCACCGTCGCCCATGAGCTTGATCATGCGCCCGTGATGTCCGGCGATGGAGGGATCGACGAGCTGGCGCCGGCAGGCCTTCAGACGATCCAGCGTGCCGACCTCGTCGGCGCCCATGAGCCGGCTGTAGCCGACGACGTCGGCGGCAAGTATGGCGGTCAGCCGCCGCTCCATGTGTGTGCCTGTGCTCCATTGCCGGCGCGTGATGGCCGCCCGACGCACTCTACTACGGCGATAATCGTAACGCACCCGGCCCGAGCGCGGCTGGCTACGTCGGACTGAAGGTGCTCCGCATTGACCCGGGGTGTCGGTGACCGGTCCGGTCGGACCGACCGGACCGGCGGCGATTGCTGGCACTGCAGCTCAAAGGCCCTTCCGATAGCGCGGCGACAGTTCGCCCCCCGACCGCCGCCGAAGACAGCGTGGCGGGCTTGGCGTTCATGGTCGAGCGGCCCGCGATCCGCAAGTGCCGGCGAGCAGATGACATCGCTCAGAGCCAGCCCAGCAAGGGATGCCTCCACCACGTCTTCGGGCTCCATGACCGGGACGTTCGGCCGCAAAACCGGCTGGCCGTCGATGTCGTGGAACTCTGTGCGAACAACCGCCGGGCAGAGCGCCTGAACCTTGACGCTAGTGCCGATGAGTTCGCCGGACAAGGTCTCCGTGAATGAATTCACGAACGCCTTTGTGGCTGCGTACACGGCCCGCTTGGGCAGTAACGGCTGAGAGGCGAAACCACCCCGAACAGGGCGGCTGAGCCCAACGCTAGCGCCACGCCGGGCCAGAGGTGCGAATGAGAGTGCGACTCAACTATGCTGCAAGTCTAGCACATCAGACGGCAGGATGACCCTCACGCGGCCCCTTTCCAGCCTAGCAAGCGCATGGCGTTGGCTGTCACCAGCACAGTCGCACCCGTGTCGGCCAGGATCGCGGGCCACAGGCCGGTGATGCCGGCTATGGTGGTCACCAGGAACACCGCCTTCAGCCCCAGCGCCATGGTGATGTTCTGCTTGATGTTGGCCATGGTCGCCAGCGACAGCCTTATCATCGCAGCAACGTCTCCGACCCGACCGTGCAGCACCGCTGCGTCGGCGGTTTCCAGGGCAACATCAGTGCCACCGCCCATGGCAATGCCGATATCGGCGGCCGCCAGCGCCGGCGCATCGTTGATACCGTCGCCGACCTTGGCGACGATCAACCCCTTCCCCTTGAGTTCACCGACGATGCGCTGCTTGTCTTCCGGCAGCAATTCAGCACGCACATCGATGCCGAGCTGCTTGCCAATGGCGTTTGCCGTGCGCTGGTTGTCGCCGGTCAGCATCACCGTTCTGATGCCGGCGTCGGTCAGTGCCTTGAGGCCGGCCAGTGCGTCCGTCCGCGGCTCGTCGCGCACAGCGACATAGCCAGCCAGCACATCGTTGACGAGCAGCACCGACACCGACTTGCCCTGGTCATTGAGTTCGGCGATGCGGGCCGCCTGGTCGGCCGGCAGCGCGACCTTTTCGCCTCCAGCGATCGGCGAGCCCAGGAATACGTTCTTGCCGCCGACACGGCCGACGACGCCCTTGCCGCCAAGCGCCTTGGCTTCCGCCGCCGGCGGCACCGGCACACGATCAGCCTTGGCCTTTCGCAGAATGGCCAGGGCCAGTGGATGACTCGATCCGGTTTCGAGCGCAGCGGCCAGCGACAGCACCTCCTTTTCGCTGATCCCGATGGCCACGACATCCGTCACCACGGGCTTGCCTTCGGTCAGCGTTCCGGTCTTGTCCAATGCCACGGCGGTGACCTTGCCGAGGCCTTCCAGCACCGCGCCGCCTTTCATCAAAAGACCGCGCCTGGCGCCGGCCGAGAGCGATGCCGCGATGGCTGCCGGCACCGATATGACCAAAGCGCAGGGACAGCCGATGAGCAGCAGCGCCAGGCCCTTGTAGATCCATTCGTTCCAATCGCCGCCGAAGGCCAGCGGTGGGACCACTGCGACCAGCGCCCCGACGGCGACAACGCCGGGCGTGTACCAGCGCGAGAAGCGGTCGATGAAGCGCTCGGTCGGAGCCTTGCTCTCCTGCGCCTCCTCGACCAGCTTGATGATGCGGGCAATGGTGTTGTCGGATGCCGCCGACGTCACCGTGATGCCCAATACGCCATCGCCATTGATGGTGCCGGCGAACACGTCCGCGTCGACGCCCTTGCGCGCCGGCACGCTTTCCCCCGACACCGGCGATTCATCGATGGCGCTTTCGCCCTTGATGATCTTGCCATCGGCTGAAATGCGATCGCCCGGTCGCACCAGAATGATGGCACCGACCCTGAGGGTATCGGCCGGAACTTCGCGCGTGGCGCCATTCTCCTCCAGCAGGGCTGTCTTGGGCACCAGCGTGGTCAGCGCCTGGATGCTGGAGCGCGCCTTGCCGGCGGCCACCCCTTCCAGCAACTCGCCCACGAGGAACAGGACGACCACGGTTGCGGCCTCCTCGCCGGCCCCGATTATGACGGCGCCGACCGCCGCTATGGTCATCAGCATTTCGATGGTGAAGGGAATGCCGGCGAGCGCGGCCATCACGGCTCGCCGTGCAATCGGCACCAGTCCGATCAGCATGGCGGCAACGAAAACCCAGACGCCGGTAGCCGGCCAGAAATAGTGAATCGCGAACGCTGCGGCCAATGCGGCGCCGCTGGCGATGGTCAGCCGACCCTTGGCGCTGTTCCACCACGGCCCCGAGGTCGGCGTGTGGTCGTGGCCATGCAGGCCCTCCATGTCATCGTCATGGTCATCCTTGGCTGTGCCGGCGTGGTCGTGGTCACCATGATCGTGGCCGGCGTGGTCAAGACCGTCCTTGGCGCCATGGCCGGCCGGCTTGGCATTCTGTCCGGCTTCGCTTTTGAGCTGAGCCACGGAATAGCCGAGGCCGGTCACCTTCTTTTCGATCGCCGCGAGATCGCTTTCCGGAGTGTGCCTGACGGTCATGGTGCCGGCCGTGACCGAGACGTTCACGTCCTCGACGCCATGCATGCGCCGTACGGCGCTGTCGATTTTCGTCGCACAGCCCGCACAATCCATGCCTTCCACGCGATAACGGGTTTGTGCGGCGGTTGCAGCCATCGTCTCACTCCTTGAACCATTTCAGCGCCACGCTACATTCTCTAGCGACTAGAGGAGCAAGTGAAAAATGATGAGCGGCGTCCCGATTGGCGAAGCGGCACGACAGAGCGGCGTAAAAGTACCGACCATCCGTTACTATGAGCAGATCGGCCTGCTGCCCGCGCCGAACCGCAGCGAAGGCAACCGCCGGCACTATGAGACGAGCGATTTGCGCCGGCTAGCCTTTATCCGCCATGCCCGAGAGCTGGGGTTCGAGATCGAAGCCATCCGCACCCTGCTGACGTTGCAGGACAATCCCAGCCAGCCCTGCGCCTACGCCGATGCCATTGCGCAGGCGCGTCTGGCCGACGTGGTTCAGCGGATACGCAGCCTCACGGCATTGAAGGCCGAACTGGAGCTCATGGTCGAAGGCTGCCGGCACGGAAAGGTCGGCGAATGCCGCGTCATCGAGGTGCTGACGGATCACAGCCAATGCGAACACGCCCGACACTGACTGGTCTCTGGCCCCGATCTCGAACCGCCAACTATCCATAGGCCGGCCTTTCCGCCACGATCCAAGTCATGAGGCGCGGCTGCAGCGGCGAGGTGACGGTCTTGACCACGGCAAAGCCGCTGAGCTGAAGTGCGGCTTGCACTTCAGCAATTGTCCGGAATCTGTAGATCGATGCCGGAAAGGAGTCGACGGCATTTGCATCCTCATGCGGGCGAAAGCCGAGCACAAAGCGTCCCGTGGGGCGAAGCAGGCGTAGCACTTCCCTAAAATGCTGCTCCAGACTCGCCCAGAAATAGATCGTATGGACGCTGTAGGCCTTGTCGAAGCTCTCATCGCCAAATGGCAGACTTGCGGTGTCCGCAAGTCTGAGATCCATACGACCTTCCTCGATGGATCGGTGATTGCGATCTCTTGCAATCTTGACCATCACCTCCGAGAAATCGGCGCCGGCGAGATGCCCGTTGCGAACTATTTGAGCCGCACGATAGAGGGTGGCGCCGTGGCCGAAGCCGATCTCGAAAAGATCGTCATCGGCGCGCAGCTCAAGCAACTCAAGCGCCCGATCGTTTTCCACTCTCGTCTCCATCGCCATGACGCGCGCCACGATGTGGCCGAGCAGGCCAGTGGGACGTCTTCCCTGGCGGGCGATAAAGTCAGGCTTCATAGTGCGGCTCCCATCAACTGAGCGGACTGATCCTCAGTGCGGGGGCATAACTGGGCGCGTGTCGGGCGTTGTCTCGCCGAACTCTAACAAAATAGCGCCGATTCCGGAATCGGCGCTGTTTTTCCGGGCCTATTGCTGAGGCGTCGCTTCGGAGGTCTGGGCCAGGAGAAAAGACGCCCGATACTCGGAGGGCGTCTTGCCGGTCGCTTCCTTGAAGGCCCGATTGAACGGACCAACAGAGCCGTAGCCAAGGTCCATGGCGATCGTGAGGATCGGAAGGCGGCCAGGCTCCTTGGCCGCCAGCAGTTCGCTGGCCTCACGAATCCGGTAGCTATTCAGGAACGCGTTGAAATTTTCGAAATCCCAGCTCGCCGTTGATCATGCGTCGCAGGCCCTGCTCCTTTGCCTGAAGGTGGTCGGCAAGCCCGCCGATGGTGAGCCCGGTTGTCTGAAACCGCCCGCGTTCATAAACTCATCCAGGGATTTCAGCAGATTTTGATCCAGGGGCGCGCGAACCTCCAAGGGAGGCTTGCGTCCTGGTGCTGCAATGGCAAACACTCTGTCCGAGAACCGCAGCATCCAAAAGGATGCGACCAGCACGAACCCGACGACAACAGCCACATTGATCAGCGCGAGTCCCTCGGTAGCCATTCGGCCATTGAACTGTATCTCTGAGGCGACAACGACGATCATGTAGCTTCCGCAAGCCGCGACAAACACCTCGCGAAAGCGTCGACGCGGTTCAACCAGGTCGATCCTGCGCCCCCGATAGGCTGCGACCAATGACCAAACGATGATGCCGAGCGCGGCGAATTGCTGAGCAATCAGGGACGCGCTTGCCGTGTCGACGCCCCAATTCCAAGGCCCGTAGATCAGCTCCGCCAAGCGCCAGAATCCGACCATCTCCACTAAGGCGAGCAAAGCGCCGTGCTCTGGTCTTAGGCGGAACCGGTCGTCGAAGATCGACTGCGACAGGAGCAGGAAAAGGACCGGATTCCCGAAGCAGCCGAAATAGATCAGAATCCCCAGAGGCCCGAGATTCCCGTGGACTGCAATGACTGGGCAGATCAAATACGAGGCGACCCCGAAGCAGAATAAGGCAACGAGGTATCCGACGAGGCTGAAGCGGAGGTCACGAACGGCCAGACAAGCGATGATGGCCAGTTGCGCAACGCCAATGAACCGAAGGATGAGTGTAATCGTATCCATGAGAGCCACTGGATATCAGGCCAACCCGCCCTCGGTCGACTATCTGCCGGAACCTGCCGGCTTTTTGAGCACGACAAACCAGTTGCCGTTGAGCATGCCTTCGTCGCAGAGCTCGAAGCCGGCACTCTCCGCCATTCGCCGCCAGGCGCCTTTGCCCGAAAAAAGCAGCGCGAGCACACTGACGATCGCGAACATCGTCCATCCAGGCACCCAGACGACGAGAAGGAAACGTCCACCCGGTTTCAGGACCCGCAAGATCTCACGCAGCCCCTGTTCCTTTTGCGGGCCGAGGTGATCGATCGCATGGGCGCTGACGGCGGCGTCGAAACGGCCTTCCGGAAAGGGCAGTGCAGTCAGATCGCCGAATTCGATGTCAACGCGCGCGGTCAGCCCGGCGAGCCGCAGATTCTGTTCGAGCAACGCCCGGCCGCCGCCTTCGATATAGTTCGAATCGAAGCGATCGAGCGCGACGATCCGTTCGCTTCGAAGTGCTCGGCCGAGCGCGATCGTGGTTCGGCCGGCGCCGCATCCTGCATCCAGGACCACACCTGTGTCGCTCGACAGAAGGTCGACCATTGGCAGGGCGGCATGTTCGTAGCGTCCGACGGTGCGGGCAATGAGGCCTCCGGCGAAGCAGTTCGCCGCAAGCAGCGTCAGCATCATGGCGATCGGCCAATAGGCCGGTGTCGCGACCTGAACGGCGACCGCGATTGCGACCAGGATCAGCGCTGCGATCCATGGCCCGAGCGACCAGGCCGGCGCCCAGCCGAAATCGAAATCCTTGGTGTCCTGCCGGCGTGTCCGGCCGGGCAGGCCCCTGGCGAGCCTGTTCCCGGCCATGACATAGAGCGACGCCAGCAGTACCAGGGCACCAACCAGATGAAAGCCGCCAAAGAGCAGGATTGTCCCGGAGACGCCTGGCAGCGATGGGACATAAATCAGCAAAATCAGCCCAGCCGCCACGCCGATGAGGCCGACGAGCCACAGATGGCTGTTGCTGTGGCCGTGCGTGCTTGGTGTTTCTCTCGCTGCCATGACTGGCCTCCTTGATTTCTGGACAGGACGGCAGTTATCGGACACTGTGACTGATAACATGAATATGAACTTGTGGCGCGAGATGTCCGGTAACGGACGAAACAGGGCCAATGGCCGGGGAAGGGCGCACGCATGAAAGAAGACCGCCGTATACAGCGCTCACGCGTTTCGCTGCACCAGGCGTTGGTCGCGCTGGTGCTTGAAAAGGGCTACGAGGCGGTGACGATCAAGGACATCGTCGAGCGTGCGAACGTCGGCCGCTCGACCTTTTATGCCCACTATGACAGCAAGGAGGATCTGCTCACCAGTGGTCTGGCTGAACTGCGCGCTCTGCTGACGGCGCGCCAGCAAGCAGCGCTCGCCGAGAACGGAGACCTTGGCCAACGCTGCCTCGGCTTCAGCCTGGCGCTCTTCGAACATGCGCAGAGTTTCCGCGACATCTATCGTGTGCTGGTCGGAGAGCGCGGGTCGGCCATCGTCATGAACCGAATGCGAGCGCTGCTCTCCGACCTGGTGAGCCAGGACCTTGCAGCCATTGCACCCGGCACCCGTGACGGACAGATCCCTCGAAGCGCGCTGATCCAGTTCGTGGTTGGCGCCTTGATGTCGGTCCTGGCCTGGTGGATGGATCGCAAATCAAGACTGTCGCCTGCGGAAGTCGACACGATATTCAGGCGCTTGACGATCCCCGCGATCATGGCCGCGTTCGACGGCTCGATATCGGGGAAATGACGCCGAATGGCGGTAGGGTCGGGATCCCGATATGATCGAAATTGTTATCCTCAGTTCTGGTAGGAGAACTTTCCCTTGGCCATCGCGAGATGATGCGGCTGATGATGCGAGCCTGCGACGAGCAGCCCGATGAAGCCGAGACCGCGAATGTGTTGTAATTCCTTGGTATCGGTCGACGTGACCGTCAGAAGGACGCCGTTGGGCAGCGGTTCCGTCTTGGCGGACCAGTTGTTCAACTGCTCGAGTTCGCTTGCTTGCGCCGGGATCATTCGCTGGATTGCGCTGCGCGTGGAACTGTCGCCGGTAATGGCGATTTGCAGGCCGCCGTCGATCGACTTCGCTGCCGCATCTGCCTTTAGCGTCACCTCGTTCATGTCGATCAAGTGCTGGCGCAACCCCTCAAGATCCACTTTCGACCAATCCGTATCGGGATCGGCTTCGAGCATGCGCACGATCTCCTGAATCGCGCCGAATGCATCCTGGCCGGGCATCGTTGGAGCGGAGATGCTCACTTGCCCCGCCTCTTGACCGTGCATCTGCATCATGCCCGGTATATCGTGACCTGACATTTGATCAGGCTTCACGGTTGGTTGCTGCGAGAACGCGACGGAAGCCGAGCAGCCAAAGGCAATGGCAGACAGGACAGCCTTGCTAGCGAACCCAGTTTTGCGATTTGGCGAAGTCATCGGCGCCTCTCCTGATATGGATCATTGGTTGTGACCCTATTCAGGAAGGTCGGCGCATCATATGATTTGGATCATACGCCTTGCTGTCCGCGCAAGGTGATTTCCGCCCGTGTTCTTGTGATGCTGCCGTCTCTCTCAAGCGCCGCCAGCGTTCGATAAAGGACCTCGTGGCTCAGCCCGATTTGAGTGGCGAGGTCCATCAACGTCCCATCCACCTGCACCGAGCGGCTGTCACCCCCGGCGGCAAGAGCCAGATGATGCAAGATCCGCTCTCGCGCCGACCGGATGTTGCGTTCCTCCAGCCTGCTGCGAAGAGCATGTATCTGGTGTGCGAGCACTGCCATGAACTGTTCCGCAAGGACGGGGTCGCTGCGAAACGCCGTCAGGAGCTGCCGCTTCGGATAGACCCGTACTCGGGATGGGACGGCCGCCACGGCGTCGCAGTGATAGGCGTCTGCGAAGAGCGCTGCCTCGGCGAGCAGTTCGCCCGCCCGTGCCGTGTGCAGTGTGATCGTGTGGCTGTCGATTGTATGGCGGATCAAGCGCAAGCGGCCGTGCTCGACCTCGAAGATGGCCGAGGCCGCATCCTCTTGGCGGAAGAGAACTTCGTCCGCTTCTAACTGGCGAACCACCGAACGTTGTTGGATCGCGCCAGGCAGCCAATCGAGAGCCGTCATCGTTCAACTCCAGCCATGCGCGCAAGCAGCCGTCCGATCAGGACACATCGCGGCCGCCGTAGCAAATAATAGACGAAAGCCGGCCGTCTTGGCCGACACGTCGCTCGAAGACCTGCGCGCTACACCGTGGGAGCGAGAACGCTCGCGAGTTGCGCTATGACGGAATCAATTTCTGCGTCCGTCGTCTTGCGCCCGAGGCTGAAGCGTATGGCGCCCATTCCGATCTCTGACTAACGGACGGCGACGGAGTTGCTGAAGCTGCGCGAAATGTCCCTGAGGGAGGCTGCCGCTGTCAGCGGCATCAGTGTGGGCGCTCTCAAGGTCGCCGTGCACAGAGCCATGGCGACGCTTCGGGATGTGTTGAGTAAAGAGGCCTGACGTGGAAACGGACGATCGATCCAGCGCCTGGCAAAAGGGGCTCGTCCGATTCGGCCGCTGCCATCCCCATGGAAGCGGGCCGTGAATTGGCTCGCGATTTCCCTGCCCTCAGTCACCGTCGTCGTCATACTGGCATCACCACGATCCGATCTGGCCGAGCGATTGACCGACGCGCGTTTTCTCATCGAGCAAGCTGCCGCCTTCGCCACTGCGATCGCCGCAGCAGTTGCCGCCTTTGCCATGATCATTCCGGGCCGGGATCGGAGACTTGCTCTGTTGCCGCTGGCTCCGCTTGCGGTTTGGCTGGGGAGCCTCGGACAAGGGTGGCTTGAGGCTTGGCTGCGCGCCAGCGACGCTTTGAGGCTGACCAATGGCTGGCTGTGCCTGCCGGGGATCATGATGGTTGGCGCTGTACCCGCGCTCACCATGATGGGGATGCTGCGCCGCGGCGTACCGATAGCGCCGCGCGTGACAGTTGTGCTCGGAGCGTTTGCCGCCGCAGTCCTCGGAGACGTCGGAGTTCGGCTGTTTCACTCACAGGATGCCAGCCTCATGATTTTGGTCTGGCAATTCGAGAGCGTGTCACTCCTTACCGCACTTGCTGGCTGGGGCGGCCGTTTCATTATGGGCGACACCACGATTGCAAATAGCCACAGGTTTCTGAACCGCCGTCCGAGAAATAGCTTTCCGACGCTCCCAAGCCAACACTGATCAGTTTGCCGCCAATATCGAAAACCCGCCAAAGTACGAATTCCGTGGCCTGGCCACCAATTTCTTGGCGCGGCAGCGTAACCTTTACCCTCCACGAAGCGAAATAATCAGAGCAAGCCCTTGGTGACTTGCTGCCTGGCGGCCGCCCAGGCCGCGTTCAACCGATCGGAGGAACAAATGTCCAACCGTGTACTTTCTGCCGCCGTCGCAACCGCCTTTGCAGCCGCCATCGGCTCACTTACCGCAACAACGACTGCGTCCGCCGCCGACGCAAAAATGGAAAAAATGATGAAGGATACGGAGGCAGCCATTAAGGGCGGCAAGATGGAGAAGTGCTACGGCGTCGCCCTCAAGGGTCAGAACGACTGCGAAGCCGGGGCAGGCACCACCTGCGCAGGGACCAGCACGACGGATTACCAGGGCAACGCTTTCAAAGTGGTGGCCAAAGGTACCTGCACGACGATGAACACACCGAATGGCAACGGGAGCCTTACGCCGAAAGCCTGACAAGGCTGCGGCAATTCGTTCAGGCGGCACGCATCGTGTCGTGCCTGACCAAGGCGGAAATCCTGCCTTGGTCCCATCCACTCCGGAGGGAGGAAGGTTGTCATGACGCCCGTAAATCATGAACAAGTCCTTTCTGGCACCGCGATCCCAACTCGTGCCGGCGTTGGCCTGAAGCCGGAACATTATCGAACGATTCTGGATACAACCCCGGACATTGGCTTCTTCGAGGTGCATGCCGAGAATTACATGGGCGCCGGCGGTCCGCCGCACCGCTATCTCGCAGAGATCCGCGAGCACTATCCGCTGTCGTTACACGGAGTGGGGCTCTCGATCGGTGCCGACCGGCCGCTCGACCGCAGTCATTTGAACCGGCTGAGGGGGCTTATCGAGCGCTATCAGCCCGGACTGTTTTCCGAACATCTTGCCTGGTCGACGCACGATACGGCGTATTTCGACGATCTCTTGCCGGTGCCCTATACCGCGGAGTCACTTTCGCGCGTCGTTTCTCACATCGACGAAGTTCAGGAAGCGCTTGGGCGGCAGATGCTGCTGGAAAACCCGTCGACCTATCTCGCCTTTGCCGAGAGTACCTATTCGGAAATCGACTTCATCACCGAGATCGTGCGTCGAACGGGTTGCGGGCTCTTGCTCGACGTCAACAATGTCCATGTCGCATCGACCAATCAGCAATGGGACCCGATCCGCTACATCGATGAATATCCGCTTGCGTCCGTGCAGGAGATTCACCTCGCCGGCTACTCTCCGGAAGCGGACGAAAGGGGGCGGCCGCTCCTGATCGACACGCATGACCGCCCGGTCGACGCCATTGTCTGGGATCTTTACGAGCACACGATCGGACGGCTCGGTCCGGTGCCGACCTTGATCGAGTGGGATGCCAACGTGCCGGCATGGCCGGAACTCAAGGCCGAGGCGGAGCGGGCGGAGGCGGTCATGTTTGCGATTGGGCGAAAGGAGCAACGTCGTGCAATCTCTGGCTGACCGACTGCACGGCTTTGCCGCGGCCTTGTTCGACCCCGCGCTCGTCGCACCGCCGGGGCTTGTCGGGCCGGATGGCCAGCCCAGCCCGAAAAGGTTTTCCGTCTATCGAAACAACGTAGTGGTCGGGCTCATCGGGGCGTTGAAGGCCAACTTCCCGGCCGTCTGCCGCATCGTGGGCGAGGAATTTTTCGACGCGATGGCGCGCATCTTCGTGGTTTCCGAGCCACCCACCTCGCCGATCCTTCTTCATTACGGTGCGGGATTCGCTGATTTCATCGCCGGCTTCGAGCCCGCCGCGTCTTTACCCTACCTACCCGACGTGGCGCGCCTTGAACGTGCCTGGCTGGAATCCTACCACGCTGCAGAAGCAATTCCGCTGACGCCCGAGGCTCTGGCCGCCATCCCTGGAGACCGCGCGGCTGACCTCACATTCAGCGTCCACCCCTCGCTGCGGCTGATCTGGTCCCGATTTCCGGTCCTGACGATCTGGCAGATGAACGTCGGCGATGGCGTGCCGGGTCCGGTGGACCTCACGGCCGGCGGGGAGGATGTGCTGGTGATGCGACCGGCCGGGGAAGTGGAGGTCCGGGCGATGCCGCCCGGCGGCTATGAATTCGTGGAAGCCCTGCAACAGGGCCACTCACTCACCGACGCAATGAAAGTGGCGCTTCATGCGGACCCGCGTTTCGATCTATCGGGAAACATCCGCGATCTCATCACCGCCGGCGTGTTCGTGGAGTGCTACCTTAATGACGAGTCAGAATTACAGAAGCAGGGGGCGAGACCATGAATCACGAAAAGACAGCAGCCAGCGGTGTCTTTGCGGGCATCGAGCGGGTCATTAGCCTCATCCTCGAATGGCTGGCGTGGGCAGCCTATGCCGTGGCACCGCTTGTGCTTCGGATCGCCTTGGCTCTTCCCTTCTTTCGCTCGGGGCTGACCAAATGGGATGGATTCCTGTCGCTGTCCCCGGCGGCGGACTTCCTGTTCGAGGAACAGTTCAAACTCCACATCTTCGGCGGCGTCTACGACCTTCCGGCCCCAGATACGATGGCGTTCCTGGACGGCGTTGCCGAGATCGTTTTGCCGATCCTGTTGCTCGTTGGCCTTGCGACCCGATTCAGCGCGCTCGGCCTCCTCGTCATGACCGGCGTCATTCAACTCGTCGTGCCGGACGGATGGGCGAATTTCCATCTGCCCTGGGCCACCATGGCGATCGCGCTTATTGCGATCGGGCCGGGCGTGCTGTCGCTCGACCATCTGATCGGCATGATCTTCCGCCAGTCAAAGCCAGGAGGTGCCGCGTGATGGCCTGCCCCGTCGCAAGCCATGATGATCTTCTCGCGTCGCGTGCCACGACCGCTTTTCCATCTGGAACATGGCACCGATGAGCCAGGATCCACGTAGCCGCGTGCCGCCGCTGAGACTCGTGGCGAACGACGAAATCCGCGAGCAGGATGCCAGTCGCGAAGCGCGCGACGTCGAGCGAGCGAAACCGGCAATCCCCGACGTCGACTGGACCATCCTCATGGCGCGCGCCCAGGACGGCGATGGGGATGCTTATCTTCGGCTTCTGGAGGGGATGACGCCGTATCTCCGCTCCTTGGCAAGACGGCGGTGCCACGATCAGAATGACATCGAGGACATTGTCCAGGACGTTCTACTGACCGTGCATTCCATTCGACATACCTATGATCCGACCCGGCCGTTTGGACCTTGGCTGGTTGCCATCGCAAACCGTCGTATTGTCGATCGGCTGCGTCGCCAGGGCCGCGTGAAGGCTCGCGAGACGCCGCTGGCGCCCCAGCACGAAACCTTTCCAGAGGCTGCAACGAATATTGAGGAGATGGTGGACCTTCATTGCCTGAAGGACGCCATTGAAAATCTGCCTCCGAAGCAAAATCAAGCCATTCGGCTGCTGAAGCTGAAGGAGATGTCGTTGAAAGAGGCCGCGGTGGCGAGTGGAATGTCTATCGTATCCCTCAAGATTGCAACGCACCGCGCCTTGAAGAGCCTTCGCAAGGTGCTGACAGATCGGAGCGACACGTGATCAAGACACCCGATCTCATCGCATCGCTTGCCGCGAACGTGGCGCCGGTCCGGCGACTGCGGCCGCCGGCGATCCGCGCGGCTTGCTGGCTTTTGCTCGCGGCTGTAGTACTGACATTGCTCGCCATCAGTCAGGGAATTCGCCCCGACTTCGCACAGCGGCTCCAGGATCCTGCCTTTGCTGTCAGCATGGCAGCCCCGCTTCTCACCGGCGTGTTGGCGGCGTTTGCGAGCTTCCTGGTCAGCCTTCCGGATCGGTCGCGGCTTTGGCTTTTCTTGCCCGCGCCGGCTCTGATCGTCTGGCTGTCGAACATTGGCTACCAATGCCTGACCCAGTGGATCGGCATCGGCCCGGAGGGCTTCAGCTTGGGAGAAACGGCGCGTTGCTTCGCGACCCTTGTCCTGACCAGCCTGCCGTTGTCGCTGGCGATGCTCGTGATGCTGCGCTACGCGGCTCCGCTTCGGCCAACGGCTGTGACCTTGATGGGCAGCCTGGCCGTCGCCGCGATCACGGCGACGGCACTGTCGCTGTTTCATGCCATAGACGCCACCGCGATGATCTTGATGTGGAATGTCGGCACGGCGGTCCTGCTCGTCGGGCTCGGGGGGGTGTTCGGCCGGAAGATGTTCCGATGGGTCGAGCCGCACACGCACCTGGCTCGAGATCGAGAATGAGGCGGGCCTCCGAGCACAAGTTCGGGTCGGCGGCGTTGGCCGCGGGCCTCGCCATTTCTCTCCTCAACATCGGGCTGTTCGTTCCAACGATCGGATTCTATTGCGGACACGAGGGTACGTCGTTCACCGGCTCGAGGACGGCTATCCCGAATGGAAGGCTGCAGGCCTTCCAGTTGAGGCCGCACTCTGAAGTGGTCTTGCATCCAAAGGTTTTCGGATAACATGACGCCGCCAATTCCGCGATCACCGCTGCTTGAGCTGAAGGACTATTCGGCCAAGTCCGTTTTTCAGGTTGAGAACATGCTGCGCGAGACGCGGCGGCAGAAAGGCCTGCCCCTCCTACCGGTGCCTGCTATATGCGTGCTTGATCCCGATGGCGACATCGTGCGCCGGTTGCGGAGAGAAGGCCGCGCCCGTCCATCGGCTGGCTGGGCCTGCTATCATACTGTCCTTGACGAGTTCGACCTGGATGGCCAGACGGTTGGCGTCATTGGCTGTGCGGTCGGTTCCTCATTCGCTGTGCTGGTTGCCGAGCAGCTCTTTGCCTCGGGATGCCGCCTGCTGATCAGCATCACCTCGGCCGGGCAAATCACGTCCCTAGGGCCGCCGCCCTATTTCGTGCTGATCGACCGTGCCCTTCGCGATGAAGGAACAAGCCATCATTACGTTCCACCCGCCGAATTCAGCGAAGCCAATCCAGAGCTAGTTGCGCGAGTTCTGCCTTACTTGTCGAACCTGCCGGAGCCGATCCACATCGGAGCGAGTTGGACAACCGACGCCCCTTTTCGAGAGACTGCGCGAGCGATTGAAGCGAGCCGGGCGCAGGGAATTGCTGCCGTCGAGATGGAGGCAGCCGCGCTCTATGCCTTTGCGGCGGCCCGGAGTAAAAATGTTATTTGCTTCGCGCATGTAACAAACCAGATGGGTCAGACCGAAGGTGACTTTGAGAAGGGCGAAGCAGACGGCACGGCCGATGCGTTGGCCGTTATTGCTGCAGTTGCCCGAGGTACCATGAACTTTTCCGAAACTTGAAGATGAAATGCGCTGCAAACGCATTAGGGCTTTGAAAGCATACCTCCGCGCCGGAAGAGCACGGCTCCAAAATTTCCTTGCAAATGCCGCGTTTCGAGGTCAGCGTGAGATCATGATGGCTCGGTTGTCGCCAAGACATGTCTTAGCGTTGCTGCTCGCGGTGTTGGTAGCCGTTGGCGTGAGCGTGTCCGCCGTTCAGGCCAGCACCATGGCGATGAAGATGACCACGGGTGCTGCAGCCGGCATGACCGTTGCGTCCGAAACGGGCATGAGCATGCCCGGCATGGGAGCGGCGAGCGACAGCGATTGCAAGTCCTGCCTCAAGGACCCCGGCGACAACGGAAATCCGGTGCACTGCCCGCCGACCTGCATTGCTCCGGTCTTCGCAGTATTGCCGCTCGGATTCGCCACGATGACCGTGGCCCGGGCACCGCTTCCGTCAGCGCTGCCGGAGCCGTTCCTTCACGGGCGAAGTTCCCTGCCCGACCCATTCCCTCCCAAACCTATCGATCTCGTCTGACGCAGTTTCAGCCGTCCCGCGGCTGATTTCTCGCGTTGATTGCCGCTAGCGCTTTGCGCCGGCGAGCACACAGCCATTCGACGTCGAGATGCTCGCCGTCGATCGAGATCGCAAAGGGTTCAAGAGTGAATACCGACTTCCATTTCCTATCGCGCCGCGGGTTCGTCCTTGCGATGGTGGGCGTTGCCGCGTCGGCAGCGATACGCCCGGCCCCATCAAGGGCATCGGCCGTCGATGAGCGCCTTATCAAGGTCGGACCGGGCCAGGCCCGGCTCGCCGGCCCGGATCGTCCAATTACACCGGTGTGGGCCTATGACGGCACCATTCCCGGCCCGACGCTGCGCCTGCGCCAGGGCCAACAGGTCCGCATCACAGTTGAGAACGGGCTCGATGAGGACACGACCGTTCATTGGCACGGCATCCGCTTGGCAAACGCCATGGACGGCGTGCCTGGCCTCACCCAGCCGCCCATCAAGCCCGGCGAAAACTTCGTCTACGAATTCACCCCGCCCGATGCCGGTACCTTCTGGTACCATCCGCATGCCGACAGCCTGGTGCAGATCGGCCGCGGCCTTGCCGGGCCGCTCATCGTCGAGGAGGCCGAGCCGGTCGCCGTCGACCGCGACCTCGTCTGGCTGCTGCAGGACTGGCGGCTGGCATCCGACGGACAGATCGCCGGCGGCTTCGGCAGCCCCATGGATGCCTCGATGTCGGGCCGCGTCGGCAATGTCGTCACCGTCAACGGCACGGTGCCGGCCGACCAGGGCGTGAGGGCCGGCGAGCGGGTCAGGCTGCGGCTCGCCAATGCCTCGCTTGCCCGCATGATGGCGCTGCGTTTCGAAGGCCACCGTCCGGTCGTCGTCGCGATCGACGGCCAGCCTTGCGACCCGCATGAGCCGGAAGGCGGTCGCCTGTTTCTCGCTCCGGCGATGCGCATCGACATCATGCTCGACATGCAGGGCGACCCTGGCAGCCGCCACGCGGTGGTCGACGATTTCTACGACGGCCTCGCCTATACGCTGACCACGCTGGCCTATGAAGCCTCGCCACCGCTCAGGGCGCATCCGCTCGACGCGCCTGTCGGCCTGCCGCGCAATCCCTTGCCCGAGCCCGACCTCACGAAAGCCGTGCGCCAGGAGATCGTGCTGCAAGGCGGCATGATGGGCGGCGGCAA
The DNA here is from genome assembly GCF_040321755.1 of Mesorhizobium sp. M0276. Classification (NCBI taxonomy): domain Bacteria; kingdom Pseudomonadati; phylum Pseudomonadota; class Alphaproteobacteria; order Hyphomicrobiales; family Phyllobacteriaceae; genus Mesorhizobium; species Mesorhizobium sp. M0276. The sequence continues at coordinate 20,796 of NZ_JAMYSC010000061.1, forward strand.
GCTCAAGGGCGTCGGCGGCATGATGGGCATGGGGATGATGGGCATGGGCATGAACGGCAATGCGGCCTGGGCGATCAACGGCATATCGATGACCGGCGACGGCCACGCCGGCATGGCGCCGCAGTTCACGCTGAAACGCGGCGTCACCTGTCACCTCACCATGCGCAACGAAACCGCATGGTGGCATCCCATGCATGTCCACGGCTTCAGCCTGTCGGTCATCTCGCGCAACGGCTCGCCGGTGCCGCACCGGCAATGGCAGGACACGGTGCTGCTCGCTCCCAAGGACACGATCGAATGCGCCTTCGTCGCCGACAATCCCGGCGACTGGATGCTGCACTGCCATGTCGCCGACCACCAGATGGCCGGCCTGATGACAGTGTTCCGCGTGACCTGATTTTTTTCAACCAATCAACCAAGGAGAACCGAAATGAAACTGCCCTACCTCAATCGCCGCCTTCGCGCTCGCAATCGCGATGCCGATGCCTGCCTTCGCCGCAACGATCCAGGCGGTGATGTACAAGAACCCGAGTTGCAGTTGCTGCGAGACCTACGCCGCTTATCTCGAACAGAACGGCTTCAAGGTCGAGCTCAAGCCGACCAACGACCGCAGCCAGATCAGCGCCGGGCTCGGCGTTCCTCCGCAATTGCAAGGCTGTCACTCGGTGGTGATCGGCGACTATGTGGTGGACGGCTTCGTGCCGGTCGACCTGATTAAGAAGATGCTGGCGGAACGGCCTCAAATCACCGGCATCGCCATGGCCGGCATGCCCATGGGCTCGCCGGGAATGGGCGGTCAGAAGATGGGGACCTGGAAGATCTACGCTTTCACCAAGGACGGCAAGACGCCGACGGTCTACGCCACGGAATGACGAACGGCGATGAATTCGGGCAACCCAAGGAGACTGACATGAAACTGACCTACTCGCTTGCCGCCTTCGCCGTCGCGATCGCGGTGCCGATGCCGGCGATCGCCGCGACAATCGAAGCGGTGATGTACAAGAACCCGCAATGCAGCTGCTGCGAGACCTACGCCGCCTATCTCGAACAGAACGGCTTCAAGATCGACATCAAGCCGGTCAACAACCTGTCGCAGATCAGCGGTGACGCCGGCGTGCCGGCCGATCTCGAAGGCTGCCATACGCTAATGGTCGACGGCTATGTCGTCGACGGGCTGGTCCCGGTCGACGTCGTGAAGAAGCTTCTCACGGAGCGGCCCAAAATCGCGGGCATCACGCTCGCCGGCATGCCGGCGGGCGCGCCCGGCATGGGTGGGGAGAAGGACGGCACCTGGACGATCTACGCCTTCACTAAGGACGGCAAGGCACCGACCGTTTACGCGACGGAGTGAGAAGCCGTGCTGTTGGCGAACATGAAGGTACGTGCTCAGGGGTTCGCGAAGCCGTCGGCTCGGCGCGTCATCACTGCCAGCGGCCCGGTTCAACCCGATGCCGGGCCGCTTGCCACCCCGCGCGCCGCGTGGCGGCGGCTGGCGGTCCTGCTGCCAATGATTATTTTCGTCGGACTCGCCGTCTTGCTCGCCTGGGGGCTCACCCGCAACGCTTCCGACATCCCCTCGGCATTGATCGGCAAGCAGGTGCCCGAGTTCAGCCTGCCGCCGGTCAAGGGGCGTGTGCTCGGCCTGTCGAGCCGCGACCTCAGCGGCGAGGTCTCGCTCGTCAACGTCTTTGCGTCATGGTGCGTTGCCTGCCGCGAGGAGCACCCGGTCTTCCTGCAACTGGCGGCAAGCGGGACGGTGCCGCTGCACGGGCTGAACTACAAGGACCGGCCCGGGGACGCCGAGCGATGGCTGGACACGCTCGGCGATCCCTATACGCGCACCGGCGCCGACCGCGACGGCCGGGTCGCCATCGACTGGGGCGTCTACGGCGTCCCCGAAACCTTCGTCGTCAGCGCCGACGGACGCATCGCCTACAAGCATATCGGCCCTGTGACGCAGGAGGCGCTGACCAAGACCATCCTGCCGCTGGTCGAGCGCCTGCGGGCGCAAGCGAGAGAGCGGCAGCCATGAGCAAGCTCGCCGTCATTCTTCTCGGCCTCCTGCTGGCGTTGTCGCAGCCTCTCTCGGCGGCCGAACCGCCGCAGAACTTTGCCGTTCACGAGGCGCCCGTGCCGGTGCCGGATATCAGCTTCCAGGACAGCGCCGGCCAGCCGAGAACGCTCACCGACTTTTCCGGCAAGGTCGTGCTGCTCAACATCTGGGCGACATGGTGTGTTCCCTGCCGCAAGGAAATGCCGACGCTCGACCGGTTGCAGGCCGAGCTCGGCGAGTCGGGTTTCGAGGTCGTCGCGCTGTCGATAGATCGCGACCCGGACATGGTGAAGCAGTTCTTCGCCGAAATCGGCATCCAGCACCTCGCGCTCAACATCGACACATCGAGCAAGGCCATGTTCGCGCTCGGCGTCGTCGGCCTGCCGACGACGTTGCTGATTGACGCCAAGGGTAAGGAAATCGGCCGGCTGATCGGACCGGCCGAATGGGATTCACCCGAAATGATCGCGTTCATCCGCGGCCACTTGGCTGCCAACTGAGAAAGGAACCGACAATGACCACCACGGAATTGACACAAGCCAACGAGGCCTCGCCCGGCTCCAGCATCCGCCGCACGCTCGCCCGCCGCCGCGGCCTGATCGCAGCCGGTGCAGCCGTCGTTGTAGGCGGCATCGCCTTCAACTGGACATGGCTGGTCGCGGCAGGCATTGCGCCGCTGCTGATCAGCGTCCTGCCTTGCGTCGCCATGTGCGCACTTGGTCTATGCATGAACAGAATGACGGGCCGTGCCTGCTCAACGGAAGACGTTTCGCCAAAGACAGATGCCGACGGCACGATGAAAGGCAGTGGCTGATGTTTGTCCAGATCCAAGCCGAGCCGCGGGCGCTTTTTCCGGCTCTTGGCGCGTGGCTGCTGCGCGGCCTGATCGGTTTGACAGCGCTCATCCTCGGCCATGTCCACGGCGCGCGGGCGCATTCGCTGGATGATGTCGACGCCTTGCTCAAGAGCGACGAAAAGTATTTCCAGCAGATCGACAAGCCGATGCCGGACTTCACCCTGCGCACCGCCGACGGGCGCGTGGTGCGGCCGGCCGATTTGCGCGGCAAGGTCGTCGTCGTCCACTTCGTCTACACGTCGTGCACTGACGTTTGTCCTCTGCACGCCGAGAAGATCGCCGAGATCCAGAAGATGGTGAACGGTACCCCGATGAAGGACCAGGTCACCTTTGTCAGCATCACCACGGATCCCGCGCGCGACACGCCGGAGGTGCTGCGCAAATACGGGCCGACCCATGGCCTCAACCCAGTCAACTGGCTGTTCCTGACCACGAGCCAGGATCAGCCGGAGGATACGACCCGCAAGCTGGCGGAAGCCTTCGGCCACAAGTTCACCAAGACGGAAGACGGCATCCAAGCACACGGCATCGTCACGCATGTCATCGACAAGGAGGGCTATTGGCGGGCGAATTTTCACGGCCTGGATTTCGCGCCGGTCAATCTCGTCACCTTCATCAACGCGCTCACCAATAATGTCGAGCATCCGCACCATGAGCAAGACGAAGGCTGGCTGGCAAAATTGAAGAGCTTCTTTTGACGCAATTTTTTCACCGGCGGCATGGCGACACCAGGCCGCCCCAAAGGGCAACAAAACAGATAAAAGGAGAGACGCACGTGATCACCAGGGTAAAACAGGCACACCGATATGGCGGCTTCATTGTCCGCGCCCTTCTCGTTGCCGGAGTGACAGGATGGTTCCTTCTCAATCCGGGCTTTCAGGGCGCCGGGCGATCGGCGATGGCGGCCGGCGAAATGTCCCAGGACCAGTTCGACCAGCGCATCCATGACTACATCCTCGCCCATCCCGAGGTCCTCGTGCAGGCGCTGCAAAGTCTGGACCAGCGCCAGCGCGAGGCCGATGCGGCCGCAGCAAAGGCGGTGCTGACGTCACGCGCCGACGATATCTTCCGCGACAAGCAGAGCCCGGTCGACGGCAACGCCGAGGGCAACGTCACCTTGGTGGAGTTCTTCGACTACAACTGCCCCTATTGCCGCCAGATGGCGCCGGTCATGGCACAGGCTGCGGCCGACGATCCTCAGCTCAAGATCGTCTACAAGGAATTCCCCATCCTCGGTCCGGATTCCGTATTCGCGGCCAAGGCGGCATTGGCGGCCCAGAAGCAAGGCAAATACACGCAATTCCACAAGGCGCTGTTCGACTCCAGAACGAGGGTGACCGAGGCGATCGTGCTCAAGATCGCCGCCGAGGCCGGCCTCGACCTGGCGCGCATGAAGAGCGACATGCAGCAACCCGAAATCCAAGCGCTGATCGACCGCAACGCCGAGCTGGCGCAGGCATTGAGGATCACGGGCACACCGGGTTTCGTCGTCGGCGACCAGATCTTTCCCGGCGCCACCAATCTCGAGACGATGAAGAAGCTGATCGAGCAGGCGCGGGCGCAGCCGAAATGAGACGCGTGCTGGCAAGAGGGAACAACTGATGCCCGAACTCTCCAACATCGGCGTGCTGAGCGCGTTCGCCGCGGGCATCGTCTCGTTTCTCTCGCCCTGCGTGCTGCCTCTGGTGCCGGGCTATGTTTCCTATGTCGCCGGCAGGACGCCGACGGATGGACCGTTCGAAAGCGCGGCCCGTCTGTCGGCGGCTGCCTTGAGCCTCTGCTTCGTGCTCGGATTCTCCACCGTCTTCATCGTGCTCGGCGCCAGCGCAACCACGCTCGGCCGCTTGCTGCTCGGCTACCGCGTCGAGCTCAACCTCGTTGGCGGCGCCATCGTCATTCTGTTCGGTCTTTTCCTGATCGGGCTGGTGCGCCCGGGCTGGATGATGCGCGAGGCACGGTTTCATGCCTCGGCTCCAGGCGGCCGCGCGATGTCGGCCTACGCGCTCGGCCTTGCATTCGCCTTCGGTTGGACGCCTTGCATCGGTCCGATCCTCGGCTCGATCCTGACCGTTGGCGCCGCCTCGGCAACCGTCGCCGACGGCGTTGCCCTACTTGCGATCTATTCGCTCGGCCTCGGCGTGCCCTTCCTGCTCGCGGCGCTGTTCACCGATAGCCTGGCGCGGCGGCTGAAGGCGATGCGCCAAGTGGGTCGGCTGTTGCAGCCGGCGGCCGGCGGCATCATGGTTCTCATGGGACTCGCCATGATCACCGGGCAGATGTCGACCTTCTCGTTCTGGCTGCTCCAGCAGTTTCCGATATTCACGCGCATCGGCTGAAGGCCGAAGAAGGGAGTTTTCAATGACCTCTGTTTCGAACCTCGTGACCCAGGCGCTCCGCGTGGCGATAGCAATCGCCGGGCTGATGGTCCTGCTCGGCGCTAGTATAGCGGCAGCCGCCGACGATCCCGGTCTCGCCAAGCGATTTGAGGAACTCAGCAAAAACGGCAACAGCACGTGCTCGGCCAAGTTCACGGAGTCGATCGCTACCATGCCGGCGATGTCTCGCATCAAGGGTTCGTGCTGCAGCCCGATGGAGTTGAAGCGTTATACCGAACAGACGCAGGGTCTGACCAAATACCGCGACATCGTGATCATCCCGCAGGACCCCTACGACATACCGGCGGCCACCGCGCGACAGGCGGCGTCCTATTACGACCTCAAGCTCAGCGGCGACGAGCAGAAGGCCTACGACTACGCGATGGCCAACTCCAACGAGAAGGGCCCGTGCTGCTGCCAATGCTGGCGCTGGAAGGTGTATGGCGGGCTGGCGAAGTACCTGATCCACGAGCACGGCTTCAGCGGCAAGCAGATCGTCGACGTATGGAATCTTTCCGACGGCTGCGGCGGGGACGGTTAGGATTGCCCGGACGAGTTGAACCTGCAGGCGCTTGCCTTGCGCTCCCGATCACCCGCGTGCGGTCGGTAGCGAAGTTTTCGGTCAACCTTAAGGGTTTGGCAGAATTTCGGACGTCTTGCCCAAGAGACGATACGTCGCAAGTCCGAGCCATTCATGAGCGGCAATGTCCATGAATTCCAAACCGCCTGCGATCGTACTGACTGGACGATGCAGGTCGCTTGGTCGTGTCCGATAGTCCACGGGATATGGCACGATCGGGAAATTTGCCGCCCTGAACGAAGCAACGGCCCGCGGCATGTTGTAGGCGGAAGTCACCAGAAGCCAAACGTCCGCCGGCTTGGGCTTGGCTATTGCCACGCTTTCCATCGCATTTTCGAACGTTGTTCGCGACCGCTCTTCCAGTTCAATTCGCTCTTGCGGGACACCGAGATCGAGCAGCAGTTGGCGGGCGCCTTCGGATTCACTGAAGGCATGATCGCCATCAAGGTGGGCGATCCCGCCAGACAACAGGATCCGGGCGCTCGGGTATTGCCGGGCCAGCATGGCCACAACGTAAACCCGCTCCGCATTGTCATTGACCGCAATACTGTGCCGGTCTTGAGTTATGTGGATATTGACCGCTCCGCCAAGCATGACAATGCCGGTGACCGGCCCTTCGATTATTGGCTGCGGAAAGCGGTTCTCAAGCACCATCACGGCAGCCGGTCCAAGAGGACTCCAGCCACAGATGGCCAGCAACAGAACCGACGCTATGATGCCAGCTGTCCCCAAGCGAGATCTGCCAAGGAACATCGCGAGAATACCGATCAACCCAAGGAGCACGACAAGGTTGGAAGGGAGCAGGAAAGTCTCGATGAGTTTTGAGATGAGGAAAGACATCAGACCCTCGCGTCCGACAGGCGGCGCTCGTCAGAAATGACCGCGAACGCCCCTCGACTCCGCTGGCATTTCGGCATTCGTCTGCTGCATTGGCTGACCGTGATTGCTCTCGCGGCGCAAATCGCCATTTCGTTCGGACCGATGGACGGGCCGGGCATGGCGACAATGAACTGGCTTCCGCTCCACATGTCGATCGGCGTGACGATTCTTGCCATTGTTGTCCTGCGACTTTGCTTGCGCATTTTCACTAAGGGCCCCGTCCGGCAAATCTCGCGCTCCGGGCGGTTTGCGAGCGCTTTCGTCCATTTATCTCTCTACGTGATGATTCTTGCCGTCCTGATAACGGGATGGCTGGGCTACCGGCCAATGCCCTTCATGCCTCCCGCGCGGCTTTTCGGAAACTTGCTCGTGCCGTTGGCGCCATCCGGCGGCGCGCTGTCGGCAAGAGGTTTCGCGTTCGTCCATGCAAAGCTGGTCTGGATATTGCTTGGATTTGTCAGCGTTCACATCCTGGCCGCGCTGGTGCATTTCGTGCTGCTTCGGGACGGTGTCATGCGAAGCATGTTCTTCGGGAAGTCGGACTCCGCCTCGCCGAAACTGCAAGCGCCGCTTGCGGTCGACGACGAGGACGGCTGATCACGCCATCGCCCAGAATCCTCCCGCAATGATCACCGCATAGCGTGCGGCCTTGCCTATTGCGACAAGAACAACGAACACCCCAAGATTCACACGTGCCG
>NZ_JAMYSC010000062.1:0-28100 GCF_040321755.1 Mesorhizobium sp. M0276
GCCTGCGCCAGCTCGGCCGATACGTCTTGATGGCCTGCAAGCTCCTCGAATGTGAAGTTGCCATCAAAGCTGACAGGCCGGAACAGCGGCGAAGCTGGGCCGTCTCGATGCATGCTCATAGTTGATCTCCTCTAGATGCCCGGTAACGACCAGCTAAGTCCCTAACAGATTTTTCTTTAATTCTTTACGCGGTCGCTTAAGTATTACCAATTGTGCGATTAACATGTGTCTTCGATTCGAAGTTAATCATATCGATATTGCTAGCTGCCCCTCGACAGCGGACCAGCTCAGAACCTTCCCCATCGTAAAGGTAGTAGATGTGAATGAGTGGCTTGCGCTAATAAATGCGAATTGGTCGCGGAAAATCGGCGTTTTCTCGTTCTTTGCGCACATTTTCCCCAATTTTCGCCGTGATTGCTGAGATGCTGTCGCGTAATTCCTGAAACCTGCGACGGATCGGTGACCCCTGAAAATCAGGGGGTTTTGGTGTCGCATGTCTTTGTCGCAAGTGGTAACTATCCTGCGACATAACTTGCGACAGGAATCCCCCGCCATGATAATCGGCTATGCTCGCGTCTCCACCCAGGGCCAAGACCTCGACCAGCAGCGCGCGGCGCTTGGCGCGGCCGGCTGCATTCGCCTCTTTGAGGAAAAGGTTTCGGGGGCGAAGCGCGATCGGCCCGAGCTGTTGAAGATGCTCGATCATTTGCGCGCCGGCGACGTGGTGACGGTCACCAGGCTAGACCGCCTCGCCCGATCGACGCGCGATCTTCTCGACATTGCCGAGCGCATCAGGGAGGCCGAGGCCGACTTGCGATCCTTGGCCGAGCCGTGGGCCGATACGACGACGCCGGCCGGCCGCATGGTGTTGACCGTGTTCGCTGGCATTGCGGATTTCGAGCGATCCTTGATCGCGGAGCGCACCAGCGCCGGCCGGATCGCGGCCAGGGCGCGCGGGGTGCGGTTCGGCCCCTCCCCTGCCCTATCGGCTGATCAGGTTGCGCATGCTCGCCAGCTCATCGCCCAGGACAAGCCCGTGGCCGAGGTTGCGCGGCTCCTGAAGGTGCATCGCGCGACCCTCTATCGGGCAATTGCTGACGCGGCGGCCGCGCCTCTCTGATTTTCCGAGGGAAGGACCGTCGAGCCGTCACGATTCGGACGGTTTTTGTTTGTTTCCGCCATCCAAACAGCCGAGACCACCTGCCAAACTGGGATTCCAGTCCTTTGGCCATATGGGGTTGCAGAATCGGAGAAAACGAAGTTTCTTCTAACCCATGAGTCGCCAAGTCTTGCCAGTTAAAGAGAAGGTTGCTGCCCATAGGGCGCGCCAGGTCGCGGCTGGCCGGCAGTTGGTGAACACCTACCTTCCCGCCGAGCTGATCGTACAGATCGATCAGACAAAGGATGCTGAGGGGGTGCGTGGCCGCACTCCCATCATCGAGGCTGCATTGAGGTTCTATTTCGAGAAAAAGCACGAGGGCATAAAATGAAAAAACCCCTAGCCGTTAGCAGCGGCGAGGGGTTTTCGGATTCCGGAAACGGCCATGTTAGGTCCGCCTGAACAGCCCCCAACATAGTCGAGAGCGAGCCACCCTGCAAGACATGCGTCTTGCAGGAACGCTGAATCTTTGTCCGCTGTCCATGCCCTCCTAGACGGAGGACGAAGGAACGATGTTTGAACAAATTGGGGCGGTGCTCGCAGGGGCACCGGCCGAACGGGAGCGCACGCCCGTTCGGCGGCATTCCCGCGCGGCCGGACGTTGCGAAGGGGTATTCTGGCGACGGACGAACCGCCAGGAGGTGCGCACAATCCTCTTGGCCGCCAAGCGTTACGAGCTGGCCCAGCGCCAGCCGGCGCGCGTAGCGGGCCGCTCGGATCGGTGGCGATCGAAGTGCTAGAGCTGTTCGCCAATCTGGTAGATTTCAGGACCGGCCGGCTCGATCCGGCGATAGACACGCTCATGGGCCCGTCCAGGTCGCGACGTAGGTGAAGTCGGAGACCCACAGCATGTTCGGCGCCGGGGCATGGAACTGGCGATTAACGTGATCGAGAGGGCAAGGTGCGGCCTGACCTGCGCACTGAGAATTTCCTCCATCTGGGATTAGAGTCCGGCCCCTTGATCGAAGGACGGACTGATGAAGAGAAAGCGGTTCACGGAAGAGCAGATCATCACGTTCTGCGCGAGTATGAGGCGGGTGCAAAGGCGGGCGACCTGGCGCGCAAGCATGGGATCGCCGAGGCACGCTGTATAACTGGAAGGCCAAGTATGGCGGGATGGACGTCTCTGACGCCAAGCGGCTGAAGGCTCTGGAAGACGAGAACGCCAAGCTGAAGAAGCTGCTTGCCGACCAGATGCTCGAAGCCTCGGCATTGCGCGAGCTTCTGTCAAAAAATGGTAGGGCCCGCCGCCAAGCGCGAAGCCGTAGCGCATCTGCAGGCCGTCATGGGCCTATCGGAGCGTCGGGCCTGTTCCTTCGTCGGTGCCGATCGCAAGATGATCCGCTACCAGTCCCGGCGGCCGCCTGAGACGGAGCTGCGCGGTCGGCTGCGTGACCTCGCCAACGAGCGCCGACGCTTCGGCTACCGGCGGCTGTTCATCCTGCTCAGGCGCGAGGGCGAGGCATCTGGGGTCAACCGTATCTACCGTCTCTATCGCGAGGAAGGTCTGACGTGCGCAAGCGCCGGACACGGCGGCGAGCAATCGGCACGCGGGCGCCGATCCTGGTCGAGGCAAAGCCGAATGCGCGCTGGCGCTGGATTTCGTGCATGACCAGTTCGCCTGTGGCCGGCGCTTCCGCTTGCTCAACGTCGTCGACGAGGTGACGCGCGAATGCCTGGCCGCGATTCCGGACACCTCGATCTCCGGCCGTCGGGTTGCCCGCGAGCTGACGGAACTGATCGCCCAGCGCGGCAAGCCGGGCATGATCGTCTCCGACCATGGCACCGAGTTCACCTCGAACGCCATCCTCGCCTGGTCGAAGGATCACGGGATCGAATGGCACTACATCGCGCCGGGCAAGCCGATGCAGAATGGCTATGTCGAATCCTTCAACGGTCGCATGCGCGACGAGCTCTTGAACGAGAGCCTGTTCTTCGGCCTCGACCACGCCCGCAGCGCCATCGCCGAATGGCGGGAGGACTTCAACACCGCGAGGCCTCATTCCTCGCTCGGCTACCAGACCCCGGCAGCCTTTGCCGAGGTCATCACCGCAACCGGCTCCGACGCTGGGCTGATCGAAGGCTCCGCGCCTCCACCGGTTGCTCAACCCGCGCCAAAGGCGTAACAGAAACGGCCAAGGCTCTAATCGTATGACAGTTCAGTGGCAGGTCAACGCCATCAAGGGCAATCTAGAGAGCGCCGACATTATCATCCTCCTGATAAGCGTTGACTTTATCAACTCGCGTTATTGCAACCAGATTGAGCTAACCCACGCGATGGAGAGAGAGGCCAACAACACGGCGGTTGTTATTCCAGTGATCGCGAGAAATTGCCTGTGGCAGGAAGAGGTCTTCGGGTCTTTTCAGGCGACCCTCAAGGGTACATCGATCGCAAGTTTCAAGGATCGCGACGAAGCTCTGACTTTGGTCGCGGCAGATATCAAGGAAAAAGCTCTTTCCATGCTTGCCAAAAGAACGGGGTTGCTCCTTCCTAGATGTGCAATCTGTACAACATCACCACGTCGCAAGAAGCCATACGCCAGTGCACCAGGGCTCTGCGCGACCATCTCAGGCAACCTGAACCGTCCATCGACATCTACCCCAACCAGCCCGGTCCGGTGGTCCGCAATGCGGCAGACGGGCAACGTGAAGTCGCCAACCTGCTTTGGGGAATCCCGACACCGCTCGAACGGGTCAAGGGCAAGGCCGACTACGGCACCACCAACATCCGCAACCCACAATATGGCCATTGGCAGCAGTATGTTGGGGTTGAGCATCGCTGTGTGGTGCTTCTCGGAGCCCAGCCCAACACCCGGCGATAAGGACCCTGAGACGGGTATTCAGCGGATTGGTTCGCGCTCAATGAGGACCGGCCGCTTTTCTTCTTCGCTGGCCTCTGGACGCCATGGCATGGGGTGCGCAAGGTCAAGGACGGCGCCGGCGATTTCGAGCTTTACGGCTTCATGACGACCGCGCCCAACGCCCTGATCAAGCCGATCCATGCGCCTCTAATGGGCGTTGGGCACCTTGCCGGGAAGTGCTGTGGATAACCGGAGGCACCTCACGACCGACCGGGTATGACTCGGGGGCAATGTGGATCGGTGCCTAATTTGCATAACACCAAGCAAACACAAGGGATTGAGGCTGGCTTACCTTCTCCGTTGCTTGCAGGAATACTCCTTCATTGCAATGGATTTGTACCATCTACTCCCTGCGGGTCTTCCGGCACACCATATCCCGACCCCTTCAGGGGCTCAGCTCGGTCGGCGTGACCGATCACCCCGTCAAAGCATCGACATAGGAGTCGAATGCGGCTTCACTCTCGGCTGTCCAGTCGAGTGGCGGGGCGCTTCCCTGATCACGAAGCAGCACCCTAACAAATCCGCGACCAGCGCGATTCCCCCCGCATCCGCGACTTTCTGACTCAGTAAGACTAGCGCCCGCCGCCACGTGCGGGCGACGCCGGCATCAACCGGCGGGCAGATGCGCCGAGGGCAACAAGCGCGCCTGACGCAACGCCGCCAGATCAGCCGAGCCGGTGCAGAAGCAGGCGACGGCCAACTGGCGGATGACGATCTCGAAATGCGCGACAACCGCCTCGGTGGATACCGTAGCCGCGCGCAGCACGCCGGCTGCCTGGCCGGCGATGTCCGCGCCCAGGCGGATGGCCTTGGCCACGTCGACGCCGTCGCGGATCCCGCCCGACGCGATCAGCTTCACCGCTGGCAGCGCCTGACGTACCGCCTGCACACTGGCCGGGGTCGCAATCCCCCAATCGGCGAACGCCATCGCCACTGCGCGGTCGGCGGCATCGGGGGCGCGCTCGCCCTCTACCGCGGCCCAACTGGTGCCGCCGGCGCCGGCGACATCGATCACCGCCACGCCCGCCTCGACGAGCGCACAGGCCACCGAGGCGGACAGGCCCGACCCGACTTCCTTGGCCACGATCGGCACGCCCACGCTGCGTGCGGCGCGAGCGATCTGCGCCAGGACGCCGCGCCAGTCGCGGTCGCCTTCCGGCTGTACCGCTTCCTGCAGCGGATTGAGATGGACGATGAGTCCATCGGCCTCCAGTGCATCCACCGCCCGGCGCGCGAGGTCCAGACCGTCGGCCTCGCGCAGTTGCGCGGCGCCGATATTGGCAAGCAATGGAACGTCTGGGGCCAGGCGGCGCAGCGCGCGCGTCAGCCCATGGGAGTTGCGGGATTGCAGGCTCACGCGCTGCGAACCGACGCACATGGCGATCCCTAAGGCTTGCGCTGCCTCGCTCAGATGCCGGTTGATGGACTCCGCGCGTGGCATGCCGCCGGTCATGGAGCTGATCAGCAGCGGCGCGCGCATGGTCTTGCCAAGCAGCGAGGCGCTGAGGTCGATCTGCGTCAGGTCCAACTCGGGCAATGCGCAGTGTTCGAAACGAATGCACTCCCAGCCGGCGGCCTTGGCCCACGCCGTTCGCCGATCCAGCACGATGTCCAGGTGGTCGTCCTTGCGCCGGCTCAGCTTGGTGTCGCTGATGCTCGCCCCATCCGCCGCATCGGGCGACGGCGTTGCGTCGGATCGGACCGACGGCAGCGCGCGCACGCCGCCGTTTCCCGCGCGTTCAGGCCGGCGCACGCTCGCCTCCCCCCGCAGCGTCGCTGCGGTAGCGGCTGGTTGAGGTCTGGTAGTACTGCGCGCGGATGGCCGCCATGGCTTCGATCAACGGTCCCCACGGCGGTGGAAAGGGTTCTTGCGCCATCACCCGGTGCAGCATGCGCGTATGGCCGGCCAGCTCGTCGTTGAGGAACTCCACCACAGGCATAGCCGGATAGCGCTGCAGCAGCAGGATCGCCGCGTTAGCTCCCTCGCCGGCCGACTTATCCTTTTCGCGTCCATGCAGATCGTTCTGCAAGCGCCCTATCGCGGAGATGAGCCGCAGGACCTGGCGAAACGCCGGATGCGCGCGCAAGGTCGCCATGTCCAGCCCCCACAGCAAGGACAGGCAACAGAACACGTTCGTGTAGGCGATCGAATCCACGCCGTTCTGCAAGTACTCGGCGTAGGACCAGCGCTCTGCCCCTGCCGCCTGCGCGTGTCCGGCACGCAGCGCCGCGCAGTAGCACCGGGTATGGTAGAGAAGCTGAGCATAGTCGCGACGATCGTAGGCGAGCGCGGCGAGCGAAGCGCGCAGCACAGCACAGCCCTCGAATCCGGGGAGCGCGCACGGCACGCCTTGCCCGAGCGCCTGCTCCACCGCGGCGAGCTGCTCCGGCGCGATCAGGTCAAGGTCGTTGCAATCGTCGAGCCAGAACAGCAGCGCCAGTTCTCGATAGAACGCCACGATCAGCGTCTCGTCCAGCGGATCGCGGCCCGTGCGGGCGCTGGTGTCGCGCAGGCTCGGCTGGATGCGCTGCAGGATGTACTGGCCGCCCCGGACTGCTTCCACGCCATGCTCGTCGGCGAACCCGGTCAGGGAACGCCCCCACTCCAGCACCTGTTGCAGCGCGCGATGGGTCGGGATCATGGCCCCGCTCCTGCTCCCTCGGCCGAGACGCGCCGCCCCCAACGAAGCGCCAGCCACAACCCGGCGAGTTCGGCCACGCGCACCACCCGGGTGGGGCAATACAGTTCCTTGCCGATCCACAGCGGTGTCTGGGGCAGTGCGTGCGCTGCGTGGCGGGCGAGCATCCACTTCAGCGCACCCGCCACCGCCTGCGCGATGCGCCGGCGCCCTGCCGGCTCTTCGCTCCCGTCCATCACGTGCAACGCGAACAGCGCATAGGCGGTTTCCTCGAATGTGGACGCGCGACCGGCGCCCCAGCCGCCGTCATCGCGCTGCGCCTGCAGCAGCGCTGTCAGCGCGCGCTCCTCGCGCCACTGGGGCTTGCCTTGCGCGAGCGCAGCAATCGCATGCGCGGTGGGATACAGCCACGAAACGTGCCATTTTTCGTTGTCCCATAGACCGTGCGGGTTGCGATTGGCCTCGACGTAGGCGCTGGTGCCGGCGGCGGGCTTTCCCAACATTCGCAACGCATGCAGGGCATGGATGTTCGTCGACACCGAGGCATTGCGCTCGCCCGGGAAGGTGACGAAGAGCTCGCCGGTTTCGAACTGGCGCAACGCGTCGGCCGCCGGGTCGCGCCCTGCAAGGCGAAGGACGCACAACGCAACGGCGGTGTCGTCCGCATCGGCCGCGAAGTGCAAGGCAGGGCCCAGACCGCGGACTCCGAGGCGGGCGTCGAGTTGCGCGATGATCACTTGCACCGCCTCGGCGAGCGCGGGATGCGCGAACAGACCGGCCAGATGCAGGGTGTACAGCGACCAGGATGGCTCGAACACATTGATTGGCCAGACGTTGGGAACGACACCTTCGATGCCGGTGCGCGTCGCCCGCGATGCCGCCTGCAGATACCCGTCGGTGCGCCAGACTTGCGCCGTTCTTCCCTGTGTCACGGCGTGCGCACGCCACGCGGCGGTGGCCGCTGGACTGATGCCGATGCTGCCGTCGTCGTCCGGGCATGCGGTGGCCGGCGACGTCCCCCAGGCTTCCCAGGAGTGCAGCAACGGATGGCCGCTCGGCAACGTCGCCACAGCGCCCAACTTGACCAGGCGTGCTTGCCGCAACGGCAACAGCGCCGGGTGGCGCGAAAACGCCAAGCCGCCCAGCAAGGATGCGGCCTCGTCGCACAACTGCGGCAGGATCAGCTCCGCGCCGATGGGCGCGTCTTCCGGCACCGCATGCGCGTAGGGATCGGGCTGGCGCTCGATGAACCGGGTTGCAGCGTGGACTGCGTCGGCAGCGCCAGGAAGAGGATCGGCACGCTGCAATGCCAGCAACGCCGCCCACGTGGGCGCATGGCGAAACAGCGGGAAGTCCGCACTTCCCCATCCGCCATCGGCCTGTTGCTGCGCGATGAGCCACGCGTATGCGTCGTGCCGACCGGTGACGTTGCCGTCGAACTGCAGAGCTCGCGCCGTGTCGTATACGGACGGACCGACGCTGCCGCCGTCGCTCATCTCGCTCAGCAGGTGACGCAATTCGGAAAGGATCTGTTCGGACAGCGCGTTCACGCGGGATGTTCCTTCTGCAGAGGGCTAACGAGAACAGAAACGGGCAGACGCCGCGCACGTCGCCGCCGACACGGATACAGTGCAGCATGCAGCGCCCGCCGGCCGATCGCACCAGCACAGGGGCGAGTCCTTACGGATGGGCCGCTCATGCGTATGGCGCGGACAGATAGACCTTGGCCCGCTGCAGCATCTGCGCCAACCCTTCCGCACGCGGCCCCAGAGGGGCGATAGCCTCCCCGGCGTCGTGCAACAAGTACAGCGCGAAGTGGCGCGCTGCCTGCAGCCCCATGATCGACGCGCAGGTCGGCTTCTGCGCCGCCGCGTCCTTGCCGGGGGTCTTGCCAAGAGTCGCGGTATCCGCCGTCGCGTCGAGAATGTCGTCGGCCACCTGCAAAGCCAGGCCAAAACAGGCGGTGTAGCGATCGAGCGCAGCATACAGCGCAGCGTGCGCGGCATCCTCCGCGATGGAATATAGCGCGCCCATGCGAACCGACGCGCGCACTAGCGCTCCGGTTTTCATCCGGTGCATCGCCAGGATCCTGTCCAGCCCGGCGTGCTTTCCGACCAGCGACAGATCGATGGCCTGCCCGCCTGCGGCACCCTCGGCGGACACCGCCTGCGCCAGTTCGCGCACGAGCGCGATACGATTGTCGCCCGGCGCATCCAGGCTCGCCAAGGTGAGGAAGGCGTGGGCCTGCAGCGCATCGCCGACCAGGATCGCAGTGGCTTCGCCGAACTTTACGTGCACGGTCGGAAGGCCGCGGCGAAGCACGTCGTCATCCATCGCGGGCAGGTCGTCGTGGACCAGGGTACAGGCGTGCATCATCTCGATCGCGGCACCGACGTCGTCGAGCATGTGCGCCGGCGTGCCCGCCAGTGCGCCGGCAGCCAGACAGAGCAAGGCGCGGGTGCGCTTCCCGCCATGCAAGGTGGCGTAGCGCATGGCTGCCATCAGCCCTGTCTTACCGTCGTCTTCGGCGCAGAGCAGACGCGCCAGCGCCTGTTCGACCCGCTTTGCGCCGTCCTGCATCCAGATCTCCGGGAGCAGCCCGCCAGAGGCGCCGCGCGCCTGCGCGCCCAATCCGCCGGATGCGGAAACGCCAATTCGGTCGCGTGGAGTGGAACCGGTCTGCATGTTGTGTCATGTCCTTGTAGCTGAGACGGCCACGGCGAGCGCAAGCCGTCACGGTGTTGCCGGCGTCACACGAGTGCGTGCGCTGAGTGCAGCAATGCCGCGCCCCGCCGGCGCCGCTGCCTTGCCACACAGGGCATGCGATGCCAGCTCATGAAAAGCCTATTCGAATTTTCATTGACGGATGTGCGGTAGGGTAATAGCGCCGGCCTTTTGCGACGTCGCTCAGCAACTGCGGCCGCACCCCGGCCTTGTGCATGGTCAGCGCCAAGGCGATGCAGAACTGCACCATTTCCAGCCATACCAGGTGGTAGCCGATGCAGACGTGTGGGCCAGTACCGAACTGCAGCATGTCCACGGGCCGGATCGGCTCCGTGCGTTGCAGCCACCGCGCCAGGCGGAACTGATCAGGCGCCTCGTGCAGCAGCGCCGAGGTCGAGAAATGCAGCAGCGGGATGCATAGATGGGTGCCCGCGGGAATGCGCCGTTGGCCGAGTTGCAATTCCTGCAGCGCGCGACGCGGCAGGAGCGTGGTCGCCGGATGCAGGCGCAGTGTCTCGCGGAACAGCGCCTCGGCGACCGGACACTGCGCCAGGTCCGCGTGCCGGGTCGGCACCGCGCCCACGCGTTGCGCCTCCTCAACCAGGGCGTCCCACAGCACAGGCTGCCGCGCCAGCTCGATTACAATCCAGGCCATCGTCGAGGCAGTGGTGTCGTGACCGGCAAGCAGCAGCAAGCGAATATTCGCGACCAGGACGTCATCGGAGAGCGGACCGTCGCTGCGGTCGAAGGCGCTCACCATGTCGTTGATCAACCCGGTGCGCGCGGCATGCGCGCGCGCATCGCGGACGAACAGGCGCAACTGCGCGTCGATCCAGCCGCGGGCGGCACGGCCGCGCCGCAAGGGCAGTCCGGGCAGGTCGACCGGTGGCGCGACGATCAACTGCAGCAATTGCCGGTACTTGCGATGCCATCCCGGCAGGTCCTGCGCGGGGATTCCCATGAGGCTGAAGATGAGCTTCAGCATCAGGTCGCCGGTTTCGCGCAGGATGGGTACCTCGCCGCGGGCGCGCCACGCCTGCACCCGCGCCTGGATGACAGGCGCGAACAGGTCGCCGATCCCGGCCTGGGTCAGCCCCCTGGGCAAGAACGCTGCCTTGATGGCATCGCGCGCCTGCCGGTGCGCGCCGCCGTCCAGGGCAACCAACGTTCCGCCAAGCAATTCGGGCGCGATCTCTTCGATCAGCGCCGATGACACGTCCTTGTGCCTGAGCAGTGAGAATGCGTCCGGATCCACACAGGTCATCAGATGTCCGGCAGGGCCGAAATCCAGCCAGAAGTGGCTGCCCAGCGTCCGTTCTGCGCGCTCCAGCAGGCGCGGCAGGTCGCAGACAATGGCAGGAAGATGCCCGACCAGGGGGAAAGCGCCAGGCATGACCGGGATGTCGCATCGCAGCCGGTGCCGACGGTTGAGTGGGTTGAGCAGCATGTCCATCAGCAGCGCGCCGCCGCCGCCGATCCGGTGTCGCCGGCAGGGCGCGCGGCGCAGCTGTTGCCACCGTCGGCGTATGTCGGCACATGCGCCAGCATGCCGCCATCGATGCACACGACCTGGCCGGTGATGAACGCAGCATCGTCGGAGAGCAGGAACGCCACCAGCGCGGCAACGTCCTCGGGACGGCCGACGCGCGGCAGGAGCTGGTGCCGACGCAGATGGCGTTGCATGCACTCGTCCAGCTTGGCGAGGAGACGCTCGGTCATGATAAGACCCGGCGCAACCGCGTTGCAGCGGATCTGAGAGTGACCGTACTGGGTGGCGAGCGAGGCCGACAGCATGTTAATCGCTGCCTTCGACGCGGCGTAGGACGTCTGCGCCGTGTCACCGCTGAGCCCCTGGCACGACGACATGTTGACGATCGCGCCACCGCCGCGGGCGATCATCCGTGGGATGGCCTGCCGGCAGCAGAGCAGCGTGCCGCGCAGATTGGTCGCCATGGTCTGGTCCCATACCGCCAGGTCCAGCTCGAGGATCGCGCGGTCGCGCGGGGTCAGATGCACGGCGCTCGCATTGTTCACCAGCAGGTCGACCCCCCCGAAGTGCCGCTCCGCCGTCTCGAACAGCGCTGCCACCGCCTGCTCATCAGCGATATCCATGGCTATGGGCAGCGCGTGGCCTGCTTCGGCCGCGATCTGCGCAGTGCAGGCGATGGCCGCCGAGCCATCAATGTCGGCCACCACCACTCTGCCGCCCCCGCGCGCGATGGCGAGAGCGCATGCCTTGCCGATGCCGGCGCCGGCGCCGGTCACCACGGCCACCTTGCCTTCAAACCGTCCCATCGTGTCTCCTGAATTGCATTGGTCTTTCGCAGCATGCCGCTCGGCCTCCACCGGAGAGGGCGCAGGGTCGGCGCTGGCGCGCTCGTCATGGCCAGCGTCGCTTTCGATGACACGAATGGCGGCGACCGGGCACTGGTTGGCCGCAAGCCGCACGGCGGCGTGCAGCGCCTGCGGGACCGTCGCCACGCACACTTCGGCCACGCCGTCCGGTTCGCGCTGGCGAAAGGTGCCCGGCAGCGTCAGCACGCACTGCCCGGTCGTTCCGCACAGATCCTGATCGACCACGACGCGCATCTCAGCCCTCCTGCCCATGCAGCCGTACCGGCAGCGCGCGGAATGTCCTAAGGAACGCGGAGGGCTCCCGGGTCGGCTGCTCGGCCAATGCCAGCGTGGGGAAGCGCGCCTGGATCCGCGGCAGGCTCTCGGCCAACTGCACCCGGGCCAGTTGCGCACCAAGGCAGAAGTGGATCCCATGGCCGAAGGTCAGCATGATCTTCCCGTCGATCGACATGCCAGGACTGGTGCCGTAGAACCGCACGGGATCGAAGCGATCGGGATCGGCGAAGGCGTCCGGGTCGCGATTGCCGGCCGCGATCAGCACGCGCACGTCCGCGTTCTTCGGGATCACCACGCCGCCCAGTTCGATGTCGCGCTGGGCGATACGCGGAATGGAGCTGAACATCGCGGGCGCGTCGTAGCGCAGAGCTTCTTCGACGAATGCCTTCACCCCCACGGCATCTCCCTTCAGCCAATGCCGCTGTTCGGGATACGCCAGCATCGCCAGGACCGCATGGCCGATGGCCGCGGCAGTGGTGGCGAAGCCGCCCAGCAGCATGCCCCACAGCATGCTGATCAATTCCGCATCCGACAGTATCTCGGCATCGCCGTCGTGTGCGCCGACCAGCATTGACACGATGTCGTGGCTGGAATCGGTGCGCTTGCGCTGTATGAGGTCGCCGAAGTAGGCCTGCACCCTGGCGCTGGCCGCGTCGCCCGCGGCGAGTTGGGGATCGCTGGCGTGCGGGCTCAGGCCTTCCAGAATGGCGCTGATGCCGGCGACGAGCCCGAACATGTCGTCCCGGGGCATGCCGAACAGTTCGCCGAAAACCAGCATGGGCAAGGCCAGCGCGAATTCCCGATGCAGGTCCACCGCATCCCCGCGCTCCAGCGCGGGCGCCATGCCGTCCAGGCGCGCTGCGACAATGCGAGCGATGGTCGGCCTCAGGTTGTCGATCTGGCCGATGGTGAAATCGCGCGAGATCAGCCGGCGCAGACGCGTATGCGTTGGTGGTTCCTTCATCGCTAAAGTGGACGCCAGCAAACTTAGCGACAGGCTGGTCGCCGCACGCGGGAAATAGCGCGCCAGTTCGCCCGGCGCCGGTCCCCGAAAAGCATCGCCCGTGGCCTTGAGCGCCCAGTAGATGTCGGCGTGACGGCTCAACAGAAAGAGGCCCGACGCCGCGCGATGTACCGGATCGTGCTCGCGCAACCACCGCATGAATGGGTACGGGTCCTGAATGCACCCTGGCGACGCCAGTTCGGCGAAGGCGTCCCGGCATGATGCCATGGTTTCTTGCACGTCCATCTTGGTCACCTGTTGGCTGGCTGATCTGGTCGGCGCGCGGCAGTCGCGCCGGCAACTCGAGAACATCGGGATTCCTGGTGGCGTCCGCGCATCACCAGAGCACCGGGAACTCCTCGAACCCGCCAGTGATGATCTCCTTGCGCAACTTCAGTTCTTCGGGCGCCACGGCCAGGCGCAGCGCGGGAAAGCGCTGGAAGATCGAACCGAACACCGCCTTGAGTTCCAGCCTGGCCAGCGCCAAGCCGACGCAGTTGTGGGGCCCGTAGGAGAACGCCAGGTGCGGGTTTTCGTCACGTCCGAT
Source organism: Mesorhizobium sp. M0276 (assembly GCF_040321755.1). Classification (NCBI taxonomy): domain Bacteria; kingdom Pseudomonadati; phylum Pseudomonadota; class Alphaproteobacteria; order Hyphomicrobiales; family Phyllobacteriaceae; genus Mesorhizobium; species Mesorhizobium sp. M0276. Next base: position 13,565 of record NZ_JAMYSC010000062.1, read on the forward strand.
GTCGAAGATTTCCGGGTCGTCGAAATGGCGCGGATCGAATGACGTCGCCGGCAGGCCGACCAGCACCTTGCTCTCCGCGGGAACATGCACGCCCGCGATGGTCACGTCGGTCCTCGGATAGCGCATGATGCCGTCCCAGCCGGCGCCCGGCGGGTACATGCGCAGGATTTCCTCTACCGCCTTGTCCACCAGGGATGGATCGCCGACCAGGCGTTCGCGCTGTTGCGGATGGCGGAACATGGCCAGCAGGCCGAATTCGATCTGCGCCACGGTGCTCTCGTGCCCCGCCACCAGCATGCCCGCCGCCAGGCCGATCGCCTCTTCCTCGGTCGCCTTGCCCTGGTCGACCGCCGCGAGCAGATCCGTCAGCACGTTGTCGCCCGGATCCTGGCGCTTGTCCCGCATCTTGCCGCGAATGTAGGCGCGGAGTTCTTCCCAGGCCAAGCGCGACGCGCTTCGCGGGCCGCTTTCATGCTGGTGCGTCATCACCTCGTCGGACAGCCCGGCGAAAAAGGCGTGATCCTCGTAGAGCACGCCCATCAGCGCGCCAATGACCATGGCGGGAAGCGGAAAGGAGAGGTGGCGCCGCAGATCGGCGGGCTGGGGCTGGGCCGCCAGCGTCTCGAACAACTGCGCGGCGATCGCCTCGACCTGCTGCGCGAGCAGCTTCACCCTGCCGTTGCTGAAGGCCGACGCCACGATCGTGCGTAACCGCGTATGCTCGCCCCCCTCGTGCGAGACCAGCCATCCTGGCGAACCGAGAATCACCGAATCCGGGGTGAATGCCGCCGGCGGCATTCCCGCGGGCCGGAACGCCGCGTCGGACAACACCGCCCGGGCCTCGTCATAGCCTGTCACCCACCAGCCTTCGTGCCCGGACGGGAAGCGCACGCGGTGGATCGGACCGTTGGCCCGTAGCGCCAACATCTCAGGCGAGGGCTCAATGTGATCGACGCGCCACATCGGCAGCGTCGGCAAAGGTTGTTCGGACATGCTGGCACTTCACTCTATAGCGATGGAAGGGCGGAAGGTGACCGGCGGGCGCTGCGGTAGAGAAGACCTAAGACGGCATGTAGACGACGTCGTCGGAAGGCAGACCGATTATCAGGATCGGCTAACGCTTAACTGCCTAGGCAAACGCGCGGCGAGATGCAGAACGTTATCCTGTACCTTCGAGGTCAGGATAAAGTCGGTGTGGTGGGCCTTTGACTCGCCGCCGGCCAAGATTTCCAGCGCAAGGGTCGACAAGGGCGGCGAGCTGTTGGGTAAGGCGGTTTCGCCGAGGGCCCCCTGTCTATAGACGCTATCCGACGCGGATTTGACATTTTGCTTTTCTTTCTTCGTTCCATTCGTGTCATCCACGAAATGAAAGTCGGTCGGCGGCTCCCGGCCCGCAACGAACGTGCTTCAAATCTCGTGCCAATTTGGCCGCAGCAGAAAGAAATTGTGGCAGCTTCTCAGCGGCTCAGCCTGAGGCCGGAGAAGAGCTAGGCGAAATAAGCCGGTGTCGCGGGCCAACAAAGGCGACGGAACAGTGTCGGACAGAACGCCTCGGGCGACCTTTAGGTCGGGCCTGCGACATTCTGGTCCAGTTTCGAACATAAGAGGGCGGCAAACAGACACGATTGGGGAATTCGATCCTCACGGCGCCAGGGCGCTTGCCCAAGAGCGCGCGCTCATGTTGCTGCGACAGGCGCGTGTTCGCGATAGCCGTGCCTGCGCACCCATGAACGCTAGCGGCACACGCTACGCAATCCTGTGGTGCCCGCGGTGTGAGGTAGTTCATCGGCTCGGCTTCCGGTTCGTCTTTGCCCAGCCGGGGCTGAAGCGCCGAATGTCCGCACCATACAGCATCGTTGTTGCCTGTGTGACGAGGCGGCATAGCGCGCTCCCGATCTTCCAAGACACGGCCTCCGAGAAGAAAGGGGCGGTCCAACAGCACCTCTATTTGAAATGGCACGCCGCTTGCTGCTCCTGGTTAGAGCCCATCAAATCACGATGAAAGCGACTTGTGCCATGCCCGACACGCGAAGCTCCAAACCGTGGCCTGAGGAGACGGTGCCCGTTCCCGCTGAACATCGGGACATCGTCTCCTCCGGAAGTCCGTTCTCGGTGGCCGCTTTGCGCATGGCTGGTCCGATGCCGGCACGCCAACACGGGCCGCTCGCGCAATTGCCGTTTACCGATTCTATTCAGCATGTGAGTGCCCAAGAGCCCCGTCAAAGGTTCACCCAAGCCAAGGCCGGCGCGTCACTGCCACATATCGACAACACGCTGAACCAGTCCAGTGACGCGGGTCTTTTGCGTGAAGTGACATTTCAGGTCGCCACATGCTTGCGATATTGGCTACTTCCGGCCGCTATCCCTTTTCCAAACGCACGATCGCGGGTGACCGATCCCGCTTCCGGCGCCATAGCCGTGGAAAGCAAGCGGCTCGACGGTGTCCAGCTCGCTCAGATCGATTGCGTTCGGGTGGCCAAGGCACCGCTAAGACGTTCCGATACGTCGGAGGGAAAAAGGAGGTTGCGAGCCGCGAGGCCCTCATTCCGTGCCCGAGCATACGAGCCTTTGCCCGGTATTGCGCCAGCCTCTACCAGAATTCAGCGCAGTCTTCTTTAGGAGCAACTTGATGACAGTTCAAAAGAAAGTTCCCTTCGTCACCTTTCTCACGCGTGTTCACGATAAGTCAGTCCAGGGGCCAAATCCATATCGCTGGCAAGAAAAGACATCTGACGACTACTTTGCCGGCAAGCGGGTCATCCTGTTCTCGCTGCCTGGCGCCTTCACGCCGACCTGCTCGACCTACCAATTGCCCAAGTTCGAAGAGCTCTATGATGAGTTTGAGAAGGAGGGAATTGACGCGATTTACTGCCTCTCAGTCAACGACGCCTTCGTCATGAATGCGTGGGGGAAGTCCTTGGGCCTGAAGCAGGTCGAGCTCATCCCCGATGGCTCAGGCGAGTTCACACGCAAAATGGGCATGCTGGTCGCCAAGGACAATCTCGGCTTCGGGATGCGCTCCTGGCGCTACGCCGCCCTGATCAACAATGGCGTGGTGGAGCACTGGTTCGAGGAGGAAGGTTTCTCCGACAACTGCGAGGCCGACCCCTATGGCGTCTCGTCCCCGCAAAACGTTCTCGAAACGCTGAAAGCCGCCGCATGACCTAGAATACGTCTCACTGGTGCCATTGCCGGCCCCAAGAGGCTCCTCGACAGGATTATCGCGCTCACCATGCAATCCTCAGCAAGCCTGCTTCAGCGCCAGAAGCAATCCATGGTCGCATCGCCTCAACTCATTGAGTCGATTCGCCTGCTGCAACTGGCGCATACTGAACTGCATCAGTTCGTGGAGCGGGAAATCGAGAAGAACCCGCTCTTGGAATCTGCATCAAACGATGGCGGGCCTTTTGACGATGTTTCGATTTCGGGATCGGATCAACCCATCGGCCCTGGCGCAAACGCCGTTGAAGGACCGACCGGGCCAGGGTCGCCTGAACGGCTCGGGCAGTGGAAATCACTTCGCAACACGACCAACAACCCCCCGGGCAATGGCCCTTCCCTCGACGAGTTTGCCACCCTCGCCGAAACATTGCACGACCATGTCGCTCGTCAGATCGCCCTCACTGCGTTCACACCACAGGAGCGGCTGATCGCTGGCCAGCTTGCCGCCGATCTGGAAGACACTGGCTATCTTCGGGCAAACCTTTTGGAGCTGGCCGAGAGCCTGAATGTCCATGAGGCTGTTGTGGAACGGGTTCTCGGAACCTTGCAGCAATTTGATCCACCGGGAGTTTTTGCGCGAAGCCTCAGAGAATGCCTCGAGATCCAGTTGCGCCAGCGAAATCGGCTCGACCCGGCAATGGCAGCTTTGGTTGCCCATCTTGAAAAGCTTGCGCGACGGGATTTTGAGGCACTGAAGCAGCATTGCGGCGTCGATGAAGAAGACCTTCTCGACATGATGCATGAGATTCGGGCGCTCGATCCCAAGCCTGGGAACAGATTCGAATCCGGTGCGTCTGAATCAATCATACCCGACGTCTGGGTCACGCCCTCGCCGCAAGGCGGGTGGCAGATCGAACTTGATCCCGCCACGCTGCCAAAGCTGCTGATCAACCAAACCTATTATGCCGAAGTCACGCGTCAAACTGCCCAAAATTCGAAAGATCAAGCATTTCTCGACGAATGCTTGCAAAACGCGAACTGGCTAATCCGCAGCCTTGATCAGCGCGCCAAGACGATTGTTAAGGTTGCGGCTGAAATCGTGCGTCAGCAGGATGCCTTTTTGGAACATGGCGTCGCCCACCTGCGGCCTCTCAATCTTAGAACCGTCGCTGACGCGATCGGCGTGCACGAGTCGACGGTAAGCCGGGTGACCTCGAACAAGTACATGCTTACCCCGCGCGGAGTCTTTGAACTGAAGTATTTTTTCACCGTCGCGATCGCGTCCTGCCAAGGCGGCGATGCGCACTCCGCCGAAGCTGTCCGGCATCGGATCAAAGCGATCATTGCCGCAGAATCTCCCGGCGACGTGCTTTCCGATGAGGACATCGCTGTCCGGCTGAAGGAAACCGGCATCGATGTTGCGCGCCGCACCGTCACAAAATATCGCGAAGCAATGAACATCCCCTCCTCCGTGCAACGCCGCCGGGAAATGCGCTTGTGTTTTTGAATTTGGGTCAGGGCAACCAACATCACGTTGCATTGCATCAAAGTGGAGACTTCGTTCATGACCCAATCCGCGGCATGCGTCATGGACGCTGTTTTGCACCACCCAGAAAAACCCGTCCCACCGTCTGGTCCCGCATGGGGTGCGGTGATTTCGCTTTCCTTGGGCACCTTCGGGCTGGTCACGGCAGAGTTTCTGCCTGTCAGCCTGCTCACTCCCCTCGCGCATGATCTCGGCATAACCGAGGGAGCGGCTGGACAGGCGATGACGGCGACCGCTATCGTCGGGGCGATCTCGGCGCCGACGGTGGCCATCATCACAAAGCGCCTGGACCGAAGGACCGTCATGTGGACGATGACGCTGCTGCTGATCCTGTCCGACCTTCTGGCGGCCGGCGCGTGGTCGCTGGCGGTTCTCCTGACTGCACGCATCGTGCTCGGCATAGCGCTCGGAGGCTTCTGGTCGATGTCGGCAGCACTGGCGATGCGGCTCGTTCCAAGCCACCTCCTGGCGCGCGCTATGTCGATCATCCTCACCGGCGTTTCGGTGGCTACCGTTTGCGCAGCTCCAATCGGCGCTTATGTCGGCGATATCTGGGGATGGCGTAGCGCCTTCATACTCGCCGCAGTCGGCGGCGCGGCTACACTGCTGGTGCAACTCATAACCATTCCGAGACTGCCTCCGATTGGAGTGGCTAGCTTCCGCAGCCTGCTGGATGTGGCTAAGATTCCGATGGTCAAGGTTGCGCTTTTGGTCGTCCTGCTGGTCGCTTCCGGCCACTTCGCCGGAATCACCTATATCCGCGCCTTCCTCGAGAAGATTCCCGCGCTGGATGTCGAGACGATCTCGCTTGTGTTGCTGGCTTTTGGCATCGGCGGATTCTTCGGCAATTTGGCCGGCGGGCTTCTGGCCGAGTACAGTCTCAAGGCAGTCGCGGCCCTTGCACCGCTGCTCATAGCGATAGCCGCTGTTTCGCTGCTGACGGCGGGAGCATCGGCCTTGGCCTCGGCGATTGCTGTTGCCGCGTGGGGGTTTGCCTTCGGCGCGGTGCCAGTGGGATTGCAGACGTGGATGGTACGGAGGGTCGTTCCCGAGCAGGCCCAAAGCGCCGGTGTGCTGCTGGTCACAGTATTCCAAGTGGCAATCGCTGCCGGCGCGATCTTCGGCGGACTATTGGTGGACAATGCCGGGGTTACCAGTGCCATTGCCTACAGTGCTGTTGCCACGTTCGTCGCTGCCCTCATAGTGTTCCTGCTCGGCCCGAAGCGCGAAACCTAGACCGCCTGACAGAAAAGGCCTCAGCAGCGCAGCGGGACGAGAGATGCGATGCACGGCGCGGCGCGGTTCTCCGCACGATTACGCATGGACCAGCGCAGCGCCTCGCCGGCTTCACCTCCGGGCCATGGCGACCTTCGCCGCCAGACACGCGAACCTCGCCGGCACCGGTTTCCATTTGGCGACGGTGAGCGCTGCCGGCGCGATGGAACCCTTGCTGGCGGTCATACCTTCACGACAAGCCGGCATTCTGGGCAAGCGACAGCTGCGCGCCGGCCATGCCCGTCAGAACGCCGGTGACGATGCCGCTCGATAGCGCAGACAGGTCGCGAATTGCCAGTCGTATCAACGGCGGCCGGATTATCGTCGACCGCGCGTACCTTGTTTCGGCCGCAGACTATCGTTCGGCAGCTTGATGATGTTGACCACATAGCCTAGGAGCTATATATGACTTGGGAAGTCGTTTTTGGCGTTGAGTTCGACGGGGAGTTCGACGCGTTGCACCAGACAGTCCAAGATGAGCTATTGGCCTCGGCTGCTCGGTGTGATCAGGCCCCAGCTGGGGCGACCGCGTGCGGATACCTTGAATGACTCGTCGTTCGCGAACATGAAAGAACTTCGCTTCGACGCTGATGATGGTGTCTGGCGGGTTGCGTTCGCATTCGACCGGAAGCGGAAGGCGATCCTGCTCGTCGCCGGCGGTAAGTCGGGCGTGAGTGAGAAGCGCTTCTATAAAAGTCTGATCGCCAAGGCGGACAAGCGCTATCAGGGGCATCTCGACCGTTTGGGGGCGGCGAAGAAGGAGAAGAAGTGATGGGACGCAAGCTTGACGACCTAATCGCTGCGCTCCCCGAGGATCGTCGGGAGCGGGTCGACGCGCGTTTCGAAGAGTTAAGGGGAGAAGTCGAGAGTCTCGGTGAGTTGCGGCGTGCGGCTGGAAAGGCTCAAGCCGAAATCGCTTCGGTCCTCAAGATCAAGCAGCCTTCGGTCTCGAAGATCGAGAAACAAGCCGACATGTACTTGTCTACTCTTAAAAGCTACGTCGAGGCGATCGGGGGGCAACTCGAACTCGTCGTTCGCCTTCCCTCACGCGCGCCCCTCCGTATAGAGCGGCTCGGCGACGTCGTGGCTCCCAAAGCGGTCTCCGTGCGTAGGGTTAAAAGAGCGGCAGGTGGACGTAATCGCACAAAAGCCGCACGCGCCGGCTGACCTCACTCTGTTTCGGCTAAAGACTACCGATGGGCGAGATGGTCTCGTCGATGCGAGGAGTAGGTATGAGCAACGTCCTAGTTAAGCCAGCTCGCGGCAAGGGAACGGAGGCCGACATAGGTGTGAGCTGCGGATGCCGGCGACTTTGGCTGCCTCCTGGACTGCGCGGTGCAATTGCCTCGATGAGATCGGCGCGGTGAAGCTGCGCCCCGGGGAACAGTCAGCCATGGGGGAGCATCACCCCGCGCCACCTGCCTTCGCGCCACCACAGCCGGAGCAGTTCCAGAAGTTGCAGCGAGAACATAGCGTTGTGGTCCCTGCGTCCCTTGCCGTGTTCGACGCGGATCAGCATGCGTGTCGAGTCGATTTCGTCGATCTTGAGGTGCGCAACTTGAAACACGCGCAGGCCCGCGCCATACCTGAAAGATCGCCTGCTTGCCGTGGCGTCATCAACCGTCGGACGAATGTTTGCATTTAACTTTGACGCGACAGCGACTGCCAACGTCGTTGCCAACTATGTCCGCTTTTAAGGGAGCGTCGATTCAGTTCTCGATGTCCGAGATGAGGCGCATCCAGATATTCAGTAGCTGACCGATCGCGCTCCGGTCGCCTCATGCCTTACACATCGTCGATCGGAGAACCGCCTGCATATGCTCTGCCAGGTCGAGTTCACCGCGCGCCTCGATCTCTAAAAGATACCGAGCCTTGGCTAGGCGGTCCGCTTCCCCCACCGCAGGGTAGCCGCAGATGGCGAGCAGCGTCCTCTCCTCCTCCCGGCTGGCTCTGTCGGACTCGCCGCTGCCACCGCCCATGTCATGCAGGGCTTTACCGAACGCGGCATAAGCTAGCCTTGCGCATCGTGCTCGCAACCAAGTGCGAACTGCCGCTCGAGTTCGCCAGAATGACAAAGAAGGCGTCCGCCGCGACGAGGCCACAACAAAATTCGAGCGCGGGCTCCGCAAGTTGCCAAAGTTTCTCTATAAGAGAGTAATCGACGCTCAGGGAACAAGATGTCGTCTCGCCACTCGTTCGCATCGAAGCGCGCCATTGTAGCCGGGATAGCGCTTGTCTTACCCGCGTCCATTTATTTTCTGCTGGCGATTGTCATGCCACGACAATATCGCTTGGTCGTCGAAACCGCATTAGATCATGGCTGGCAGTTCTGCATCGCAATAGCGGTCCTGGTCGCGTACACTGTATGCGCTTTATGGGCGCTACGAGCCCGGGGCATCCTCACCCCATCTTTGGTGATACTGGCATCATCGTCCCTGATCGCAGCGCTGCTAACCGGACTTCTAGTTGGAGGTCCCTCTTGGTTCATCTTTTTCTTGGGTGCCGCGGCCGGAATAGGTGTTTTGACCGGCGTATCGTGGGTTTCAAACATTGAGCTCTGGGACCGGCTGCCTGTGCGCATAAGGTCGGTCTGGGTGGCCTCTGCGATTGCGATCGCAATCTACCTATCGTTCGGTTCTGCGACTGTTTTGAGTCCAGTGCATTTTCCACGAATTTTGGGGGCGTTCGCGATCCTCTCGATCTTCGTCGGGCTGCTTAGTGTGATACTCCTTGTTGCAGCAATCAGGCCAGTGGCGGGTGTCGCAGCGGTTTGTTACGTCGTAATTGCCCAATTCGTCCTTGGGTCCAATGGGCATTACATCCCGATGAAGCAAGCAAAAACGTGGCCGCCCGCTCTTGATGCGACCTTCAGCGAGTGGCTCAAAGATCGCGCCGACCTCGATGCTTACCGTTCGCAAAACCGAGCCTATCCAGTAGTTTTTGTTTCATCCGAAGGCGGAGGCATCTATGCGGCAGCCCATGCTTATGGCGTACTCTCCAGCCTGGACCGACACTGCCCACCTTCAGCCAGCATGTCTTCGCTGCCGTAGGTGTGTCGGGCGGAGCATTGGGCAACGCTCTTTTTGCAGACCGTGTCAAATCACCTCAGCATGATCACAAGCCGTGCGGTATGGCTGCAGCCCCAGTTGACCCCGAGCCGGTTGTTGCTGACCACCTTTCGCCCGTCTTCGCAAGATTTTTGCTGGTTGAGCCAATTGACCGACTTATGCCTGGCCATTGGCTGGTAGACGATCGAGCTCAAGTACTCGCGAATTCCTTCCTTTCGGACTCGATCGACAAGGAATTCATGCAAACTGCGATCGGCGACAGTTTTGATCTCAAAGGTGCGCGCCCAGCTCTGATCTCGGTAGCTATGGATGTCGCGAATGGCAGGCGATTCGTGATGGCGCCCTTTCAGCCACCGGAGGAGGCCAGCACTGCTCTATGGTGGCCGTTTGACGCTGACCCTGTTACGGCGAAGACCAGCTATCCTGAAATTAGTGTGCTGGACGCCGCCGGCTTGTCGGCACGCTTCCCTTGGATCACTCCCACAGGCCGCTTGCGCGTCAAAATTGACAAGGAACTCGTTCTTGCTGATGGCGGATATTTCGACGACAGCGGCGCCGATACGGTGTTGGACCTCATCAACGCGCTTCGTATTAGCAAGGATTGGCACAACTTTGCCAAGGCGGGCGTGCAGTCAACGACGCCTGACGACATTTCCGAAGAAAACTGCGAAGAGCCTGCGATACAGATCGTGGACAATTTTCACGATCAGGCAACATGGAAGCCGTGTGTTTATCCCGTTTTCTTCATTCACCTTGCCTTGGCAGCAAACGAGGAAAACCCATCTCAACCGACATCCGCTAGTAGCGTATCACAGTCGTTTATCTTTGATCCCATTAGAGCCCTCCTCGCTACGCGCGAGTCGCGCGCAGAAATTGCACTGCAACGCTCAGACTTTGACAGGTGTGGTACGCATATGTCCGGTGCTGAATGTTATTCTGATCCTAACGGTTCGTTTGGTTTCTTCCGAAATGACATATCACCTGTCAAATTGTCTTTGCCACTGGGTTGGTATATGTCTCAATCAAGTTTCAAGTCTATTCTTGATAATTCCATACCCGATGCCCTTTTTGACTATCATAAGACGCGTAGGGAAGCGGATAACGATCTTGAGTTGCTCATTTTCCATTTTGACCCCGACCTCTACAAGCAAGGCGCCGATCCTAGTATAGATGACCTTTTTCCAAGTCCATAGTCTCGCTTTGCTGACCGGCGCCCTAGGTGATCAACGATGATGGCGCCGCTTGCCCATTCGCTGCCTACCCCAAGTGACGGTGCCGGTACGCGAGCCTCGATGCCAGATCTCTATTACTTCCTATTCAGCAGTCTGACATCGACTCGACCAACTTATTTGGTACTCGTTCCGGCACCTTGCCAGAAATAATTGTGTTTGAGGACAGCATAGCTTCTTTGCCAGAAATCTGCGATGATGCTAATTCATGTTTTGCGAGGGGCAATCGATGATCATCCGAAAAGACGCAATGCATTTGTTGCCGACTGAGAAGAAGGCTTTCACCGACGCTGTTCTGGCTTTGAAGAAACAACCAAGCAAATTTCATCCCAGCGATGAATCCCGGGGACGATATGATGACTTCGTGGAAGTCCACTACAACGCCATGATGGCAATGATGATGGGCCACGTTCCAAACTGGGGGCATCTATCGGCCGCATTTGGGCCTTGGCATCGCGTGTACTTGTATCATTTCGAGTCCGAACTGCGTGCCACCAGCGCAGAGGCAGCCTCGGTTGCGTTGCCATACTGGGACTGGACGAACAAGCCTTCTACAGCGGCCGTATTCGCCCCCGATCTGCTCGGCGGAAATGGTCAACCTGCCGACAGTCAGGTCATGGATGGGCCATTCGCCCATGCCGCCGGAAACTGGAACGTTGTCGTGAAAGACGACAACACAAATCCCGATTTTCTGACAAGGCAGTTCGGTGCAGATCAGAGCGCACCAAAACTTCCTGGCAAAACGGCTCAAAACGCCGTTATGGCCATTGGCGTCTATGATGAAGCACCATGGTATGACGACAGCAGGAAGACAGCCGCGCAACGCAACCGCGCAGATCAGCTATTCAGGTTTAGGCTGGAATACGATCTGCACAATCTGGTGCATCGCTACATTGGCGGCGATATGGCATTGGCCTCATCACCAAACGATCCGGTGTTTTGGCTGCACCATTGCAACCTGGACCGTCTGTGGTCGTACTGGGAGCAGACGAAGGGCGTTAGTGCTCCATACGCTCCAGACTCTGGTGGCCCCGACGGCCAAAGCGGCGACAAGCCATTGATTTTCGCGTTCTCGAATGGGACGCCACCATGGCTTGGGGCGACAAAACCGCAGGACGTCTACCATTCCAGAGCGCAGCTTCAGGTAGGTTATGAAACCGATCGGGGAGAAACACGTGTGCTCGCGGACCTGCAATCCGCGAAAGTTGCGTTGGCAGACATGCAAATGCCGATGCCGGCGAAGGACATGTACCCGCTGCGACGGGAATTCCATGAAGCATCCCCGTCAGCTATGAAAATGTTCCCACTCAGACAGGAGTTTAAAGCCAACAAATAGCCTAGGCCAACTTCGTAATTGCAGGCCATGAGCCGCTACATTCGGTGGTTGCTTGCGCAAGGACAAGCCGACGCCATAGGCAGACCGAAATCGGTTGCAGTTGCTCCGCGAGCCTCTTGAGATGTTGTCGCAATGGGTTCCGATGCGAGAAACACAGCCGCCTTCCGGTGCGATGCCAAAGATAAAATATTGCGTCGGCTCGCTTTTTCGTTTGTTGACTCGAACAGCTTTGAAATACGCATCAGCGATATAGGAAGTTGTATGACAGGCTAAAGTTTATCGGATCCATTACTTGTATTTTACCACACTGGCACTGTGGGACACACCTGCTGCCGCTAAGGGGGCCGGAAAACTCCACCTTCCGGCGGTCCAAAGAATGGTATCGGATCAGATCAATGAAACTCCGGACTCTCCATTGAACTGGAGGGAACAAGGGTCTCAGGTCACATCAGATATCCCCATTGGTTCAGGGTGTAGGACACGGCGTCGCCGAGCTTGCTGTCCGGCAAGACTTTTGGGGCGATGTCGTCGAGCCATGCCTTAAGAGCATTGAGGATGGGGACACTATGTTGCTGGCGGAAGCGGCGAATGCAGTGATCTCGCGTTTCGCCGTCCTCGGGGATTTCGTTCCGCGCCTGCCTTTCAACCCGATAAAGCTGTTCGAAGAACCGGAGCGCCTGTTCCGGCGGGCCGCCGCCTTTCTTCCTCGCCTTTAGGGCATCGACGAAGCGCCGCCTCGAATGGGCCATACAGCCAAGATGCGTTGCCCCTTCCAGCGTGCGCCAGGCGGAATAACCGTCACTCATCACGATGCCGCGGTAATCGCCCAAGAAGGTCTGCGGGTGTATCTGGCCGCGACCCGGCTGATAATCGAGCAGCACGATCGGCTCGTCACTGTCCTGGCCGCTCCGGTATGCCCACATGTACGAGGTGCTGGCGGCCTCTCTGTCCATTTCCTTCAGCACCTGGACCGTGGTCTCGTCGCCATGGATGAGGGGCTGCGATCTGAGCCGCAGCTTCAGCACGTCATAGATGCGGGAGAGATGCTTTTCGCTCGAGCCGATCACCCAGTGGCCCAGAGCGCCACGGCTGACAGGAACACCCGCGCGCTCGAAGGCCTGCGCCAGGCGGTAGAGCGGTGTGCCGTCGACGTATTTGTGAACGAGCGCGAAGGCCAGCGTCGAAGCCGTGGCGATGCTGCCCGGCAAGGGTTGCGCGGGCATCGGCGCGGTCACGACCGGCGTGTTGATGCCGGTACGCTCACAATGGCGGCAAGCATATTTGAACGTAAGCGCCACGCCGCTCCCCTCGTGCGGCGCATGAGGTGAATGTGCCAAGAATCCCCCCGATCGCGAGAGACGGAGGGCCTACATGGGAGCAGACGGCAAAATGGACGTCCATTTGGACGTCCCAACAGCTGGCTACGCAGGCCGGGTCGCATCGTTGCCCGGTGCAATCATCGCGAGGCCCGAACCGCTCGGATCACCTGCGACAGCTGCTCGAGGTCAACCGCTGTTCGGATCACCATGTCGTCGATCACGATTTCCACCTTCGCCGGCGTCGATTTCGATGGCCTCATCGTCCGCTGAGGCGCCGATGGTTCTTCCACCATCAGCGGCGCGAACATCGGCGCCACGCTTTCTGGCAGTGCCAGTTGTCCCTGACGAAGGCGACGCCGCCAATCGTAGACCTGCCAGCGGGTCGCGCCATGCTTGCGCAATCCGGGCTCTGTCGGCCTCCGAGCGAACCCGCCGTCCCGTTGGACCGTCCAGAACCGCGCGACCGCCGCCACCTGCACCCCCGGCATCAGGCTCTCGGCCGGTTGACTTCCGGCGCGGCATGGACGGATTGGCATTGGCTGTGCAGGAGATGCTAGGCCTCGACCCATACTGTGGGGCAGCCTTCGTCTTCCGGGCCAAAAGGGCTGACAGGATCAAGATTTTGGTGTGGGATCGCACCGGCCTTGTGCTCGTTCACAAGCGGCTCGAGGGCTCGAAGTTCGTTTGGCCGCAGGTTCGCGACGGTGTGATGCGGATGTCGCCGGCGATGTTCGCGGCCTTGTTCGAAGGGCTGGACTGGAGACTGGTTCGCCCCGAGCGGGCACGGCGTCCGCAGTTGGCCGGATGAGTGTGGCACAGTGACTCAGGTGCCTTGTCTCCAATGGCGTTATCGGCACTCATGTGCTTGATTTAGTGCATGAATCTGACGGTTCTCCAGGAAGAGAACGAGCGTTTGAAGGCGCTCCTGGCCCAGACGCAAGCGACCTTGGCCGAGCACCAGGCTGCCTTAGCTGCATCCGAGGAGGCGCGCCGCCGCCTGGAGAGCGTCGTCAGCCAGCTCAACCACGAGAAGTTCGGCGCCAAGTCCGAGAAGCTGCATCCCGATCAATACCACCTGCCGCTCGAAGACGTGGAGATCGCGCAGGGCGTGCTCGATGCCGCGCAGGAAAAGGCGCAGCGGGTCATCCAGGGTCGTTCGGACGGCGCGTCCGGTTCACGCCTGCGCAACCGCGGTCACTTGCCTGCCCATCTGCCGCGAGTGGAACGGATCATCGAGCCCAAGAGCACGCTGTGCCCCTGCGGCTGCGGCGAGATGGCCAGGATCGGCGAAGATGTCAGCGAACGGCTCGACGCAATCCCGGCGCAGTTGCGCGTGCTGGTCACGCGCCGCCCGAAATACGCTTGCCGGCGCTGCTCGGGCGCGGTCGTGCAGGCGCATGCGCCCGAGCATATCGTGCCTGGCGGCCTGCCGACCGAGGCGTTGATCGCCCAGGTCATCGTCGCCAAGTTCGGTGATCACTTGCCGTTCTACCGGCAGGCCGAGATCTACGCCCGCCAGGGCATCCAGCTGGACCGGGCGACACTGGGCAACTGGGCAGGCCGGGCCTGCTTCCATCTCAAGCCCATAGCCGACCACATGC
>NZ_JAMYSC010000063.1:0-27658 GCF_040321755.1 Mesorhizobium sp. M0276
ATCCAGAGGTCCTTTCAGAATCGATTTCCGCACACCACACAAGAGTCCCTTTGTACTCATGTGCGATTCCCCTGCCCTTGTGGGGGAGATGTCCGGCAGGACAGAGGGGGGCGCCAGGTAACGAGGCGCTCATCGGTTGCGCGTATCAAACCTGCGTCTCCAGAAACTCGTCCTCATACGGGAAGCGCGACAGAAGCTCTGTACCGGTGTCGGTGATCAGGATCTCATCCTCCAACTTGACGCCCTCGCGGCCGCCCTTCTCGCCGATGTAGCTTTCCACGCTCACCACCATGCCTGGCACGATATGGCCGTCGCGGCCATAGGTTTCGTAGTCCATGGCATGCGCGATGAACGGTGTTTCGCCATGCATGCCGACGCCGTGCATGACCGAGGTGTAGCGCTGGTCGACGAAACGGTCCGGGATCTTCCAGGCTTTCTCGGCGATTTCGCGGAACGCCATGCCGGGTTTGACGATCGAAATGTTGTGCTGAACCTGGTCGTGCGCCATGCGGTAGAGCGACTTCTGGTAGGGCGTCGGCTTGCCCGGCCCGCAGCGGAAGGTGCGGGAAAAATCGGAATAATAGCCGTAGCAGCCGATCGTGTCGGTATCGAGCGCCAGCAACTCGCCGGGCCGGATCTTGCGGCCGCTGGCCTCGTTGAACCACGGGTTGGTGCGCTGGCCGGAGGTCAGCAGCCGGGTCTCGATGAACTCGCCGCCCTGGCGGATGACCTCGCCATACATGATGGCGAACAAATCGTTTTCGGAGACGCCGGGCTTGATTGCCTCGCGCACCGCATAGACGGCGGCCTCGGCACCGGCCATCGACACCTGCAGGCATTTGACTTCCTCAGGCGTCTTGACGGCGCGCACCGCCAGGATTTCGCCCTGGCAATCGCGGACCTCGCAGCCGCGCTTTTCCAGGGCCAGCGCCTGCAGATGGCTGCAGCGGTCGAGGCCGAGCTTCATCGAGCCGCCGCCATGCTGCCTCAGGAGCTCGGCAATCTCGTCGGCGAACGGGCCGGCGGTCTCGTCGTCGCGGCCCGACACCGACGACCACACGAGCTTGGAAGGGCGCGCCTCGTCGATCGTGTCGAGCACCATCGAGACATGGTAGCTCTGCGGGTATTCGAACAGCACGATCGGCCCGTCGGTGGGGATGAAGAAATAGCGGGTCGAATTGCGCAGGAAATAGCCGAACATGTTGCGCGAGCCGGTGGCGTAGCGCTGGTTGTAAGGATCGAACAGCACCACGCCGCCATAGCCGGCCTCGCGCATCCAGCCGCGCAGCTTGGCCAGCCGGCCTTTTCGCAAAGCATCGGCATCGATGAAGGACGGTTCGGTGTCCGACAGCCACATGCCGCCGGCTGGATCGGCCGCCGCCGGGTGGCGCATGCGGTCCTTGAAGTCCACGTCCTCGGTGCTGTCGGGGTCGAATACGACGATGCTCATGGGGTACGACCTTGGCTGAGTTGCGAGGGTTGACCATGAGGCAAGAGGGGCAAGGGGATTGTGCGGAAAACCGCGTGTGTTGTGCGGGATGCCGCAGGAGCCTGCAACCTATGGCGTTGCCCCCTCACCCAGCCTCCGCTTCGCTCGGCTGACCTCTCCCCGAGGGGAGAGGAGACTTGCAGCGTCGGCGCCAGTCTCTTCTCCCCAGCGGGGAGAAGGTGGCCCGAAGGGCCGGATGAGGGGGTCTACCCTCATAAAGCGCCACCCCTAATGCCTTCTCGCCAATTTCGGCGGGTGCCCGTGCTCCTCCCGAAAAGCCCGGGCAAAGCTCGACATCGAGGCAAAGCCGCAGGCCAGCGCCACGTCGCGTACGGCGAGCGTCGAGTGCGCCAGGAGGTCGGCGGCGCGCTTCAGCCGCAAGCGCCGGTAGTAGCCATTGGGCGAAATGGCGAGTTCGGAGCGAAAGCTGCGCTCGAGCTTGTCGGAGGAGACGCCGAGCTTCGCGGTCAGCTCGGCCATGCCGAGCCGCTCTTCGACCGCGTCCTCCATGATGGCGATGGCCGACAGCACCAACTCGTTGCGGACGCCGGTGCGCAGCCGCAGCGGCATCATCTTGCGGTCGATGCTGGATCGCAGCTGGCTGTGCACGAACCATTCGGCGACACCAGCGGCAAGTTCGGCGCCGTAGTCGCGGGTGATGATCTCCAGCATCATGTCGAGGCTGCCGACGCCGCCGGCCGAGGTAAAACGCTTGCGGTCGATGACGTAGAGGTCGCGCCGGAGCTCGATGTTGGGAAATGCCTCGGTGAAGGCGGCCTGGCTGGTCCAGTGAAGCGTGCAGGCGTGGCCGTCGAGCAGGCCGGCCCGCGCCAGGAAGAATGCCGCATCCGCCACCGCGCCGATATGGGCGCCGTTGCGCAGGCTCTTGCGGATCCAGCTCGCGGCGTCCTCGGCGACGAGGTGATCGGCATCGCCGCCCGAGCAGACGACGATGCGGTCGACCTTGGGCGCGTCCTCGGCATAAAAACCGGGCTGGATGACGACGCCGTTCGAAGCCTCGACCGGGCCTTGGGTGGCCCCGACGATGATCCAGCGATAGCACTGCCGCTTCGCCAGCACATTGGCGGCGCGCAGCGGCTCGATGACCGAGCTGAACGCCATCATCGGAAAGCCGGGGAAGACCAGCACGGCGAAGGTGAGGGGTGTTTCGGTCGGTTTGGGTGGAGCGTGCGTGGCCATGGGGCGCTACACTTCGGGCAGATGCGGGTCGGGGTCAACGGCAATTGGCGAACGATGCCGGAAGCGCCGTTTGCTTTGACTGCCGCCGCTGCGAAGAGGTCTGTCAAATGTCGGCGGGCCAGCACCCCCCTCTGGCCTGCCGGCCATCTCCCCCGCAAGGAGGGAGATTGGCAGTTTCAATGTCGCCGCTCGTCTTGCAACGTTAGGGGGAGATGTCCGGCTGGACAGAGGGGGTGTGAAGGATCGCTACAGAAACAAGTTTACCCTGCGCCGTAGCATCTTCCTCGCCGCGACATCAGGCCGCTAACCCCTGAGCGCCTGATCCAGATCCGCGATCAGATCATCGCCATCCTCGATGCCCGCCGACAGCCGCACCAGCGAATCCGAAATGCCGATCTCGTCGCGCTTCTCGGCGGGGATCGAGCCGTGCGTCATCAGCGCCGGGTGCTCGATCAGGCTCTCCACCCCGCCGAGGCTTTCGGCCAGGGTGAACAGTTGCGTGCGTTCGAGGAACCTTTTGGTGCCGGCGAGGTCGCGATCCAGCACGGCTGATATCATGCCGCCGAAGGCATGCATCTGCCTGACAGCGATCTCATGCTGCGGGTGGCTGGCGAGGCCGGGATAGATGACGCGGCGCACGTCGCGGCGCGCTTCCAGCCATTGCGCGATCTTGAGGCCGTTCGAGGAATGGCGCTCCATCCTGAGCGCCAGCGTCTTCAGGCCGCGCAGCGCCAGAAAGCTGTCGAACGGGCCTGAAATGGCGCCGATGGCGTTCTGCAGGAATTTCAGCTGGGTGGCCAAATCCTTGTTGTCGCCGACGACGGCGACGCCGCCGACCATGTCGGAATGGCCGTTGAGATATTTCGTCGTAGAGTGGACCACGATGTCGATGCCGAGTTCGAGCGGCCGCTGAATATAGGGGCTGCAAAACGTGTTGTCGGCGACCGTGAGAACCCCCTTGCGTTTGGCAAGGGCGGCGACACCTTCGAGATCGACGATGCGCAGCAGCGGGTTGGTCGGCGTCTCGACCCAGAGCATTCTTGTTTCGGGGCGGATCGCGGCTTCCACCGCGGCGAGGTCGGTGAAATCGACGAAGCTGACCTGCAGATTGGCCGAGCGTTTGCGCACCCGCTCCATCAGGCGGAAGGAGCCACCATAGATGTCGTCGGTGGCGACGATATGGGCGCCGGAATCGAGCAGCTCCAACACGGTGGCGATCGCCGCCAGTCCCGAAGCAAAGGCGAAGGCGGCCGAGCCGCTTTCGAGATCGGCCACGGCCCGCTCGAAGGCAAAGCGCGTCGGGTTCTGGCTGCGGGCATATTCGAAGCCCTTGTGAACGCCGGGCGACTGCTGGCCATAGGTCGAGGTGGCATAGATCGGCACCATCACCGCGCCGGTCAGCGGATCGTGGCTCTGGCCGCCATGGATGGTGCGCGTCGAAAAGGCGAGGCGGTTCTTGCCCGATGAAGATGGGCCCGCTGAAGATGGGCCGGATATGCTGCTGGTCATCGTGCGCGCCTCAGATGGTTGATCAGGTCGATGCGGGTTATCAGGCCGATGAACTCGTCGCCGTCGAAGATGATGGCGACCTCGTTGCGGTCGAATACCGGCAACAGCGCATCCAGCGTCTGGCTGGCCTGCAGCGTGTGCAAATTGGAGGTCATCGCCGTGCGCACCGGACCGTTGAAGCGCTCCCAGCGGCCGTCATAGGGGCCGTCGACCTTGGCAAGGATGTCACTTTCGTCGACGATGCCGACGAGCTTGCCATTGTCGAGCACCGGTAGCTGCGACACATCGGAGCGACGCATGCGGCCATAGGCGTTGAGCAGGCTTTCGTCCGGGCCGACATAGACGGTGTCGCCGGTGCGGTGCGAGCGCATCACCAGGTCGCGCAGATCGCCATGCTGCTCGTGCTCGGCCAGGCCCTGCTCGGCCAGCCAGAAATCGTCGAACACTTTCGACAAATATTTGTTGCCGCTGTCGCAGACGAAGGTGACGACCCGCTTGGCAGAGGTCTGCTCGCGGCAATAGCGCAGGGCCGCCGACAGCAGCGTGCCTGAGGATGAGCCGGCCAGGATGCCTTCCTTGGACAGGAGGTCGCGAACGGCCAGCATGCTCTGCTTGTCGGGAATGGAGTACGCCTTTTTCACCAGCGACAAATCGGCATTGGGCGGGACGAAATCCTCGCCGATGCCTTCCACGGTCCAGCTGCCGGCCGCTTCCATCTTGCCGGTTTTGATCAGCGGCGCCAGCACAGAGCCTACCGGATCGGCCAGCACCATCTCGGTCTTCGGCGAGACCTCGGCGAAGTAGCGGCCGAGCCCGGTCAGCGTGCCGCCCGAGCCGACGCCGACCACCACCGCGTCGACGTCGCCATCGAGCTGCGAAAAAATCTCCGGGCCGGTGGTGGTTTCATGCGCCAGCGGGTTGGCCGGGTTGGCGAACTGGTTGGCATAGAAGGCGCCGGGCACTTCCGCCGCGATCTTCTCGGCCATGTCCTGATAATATTCGGGATGCCCCTTGCCGACATCCGAGCGCGTCATGCGCACCTCGGCGCCGAGCGCGCGCAGATGCTGGATTTTCTCGCGCGACATCTTGTCGGGCACCACCAGCACGATGCGGTAGCCTTTGGGGATGCCGACCTGGGCAAGGCCGAGGCCGGTATTGCCGGCGGTCGCCTCGACGATG
This sequence comes from Mesorhizobium sp. M0276, assembly GCF_040321755.1. Classification (NCBI taxonomy): domain Bacteria; kingdom Pseudomonadati; phylum Pseudomonadota; class Alphaproteobacteria; order Hyphomicrobiales; family Phyllobacteriaceae; genus Mesorhizobium; species Mesorhizobium sp. M0276. The sequence goes on from NZ_JAMYSC010000063.1 coordinate 5,378, forward strand.
GTACCGCCGCGCCGGAGCTTGCCCTCTCTCTCGGCGGCGGCGATCATCGACAGCGCGATGCGGTCCTTGATCGAGCCGCCGGGATTCTGGCTTTCGAGCTTGATGAACAGCCGGCATTTGCCGGTGTCGAACTTGGTCAGTTCGACAACCGGCGTCTGGCCGATCAAGTCGAGAACCGACTTATAGGGCGGACGCAGGCGCGACAACGCGTCGGCTGCGGCGATCTTGTGCTCGCTCATATCGATGCTCCATGACCAAGCGACCGCCTCGGGGCAGAGCGGTAGCGTGTCCTCTTTTCCAGCCCTTTGCTCTCGGAAAGAAGATAGATCGTGCCAATCAACCCGCCAGATGCGGAATGAAATTCCGGGTTGTGGCATGGTTAGTGGGGCACGCCCCCCTCTGGCCTGCCGGCCATCTCCCCCTCAAGTGGGGAGATTGGCTGTCACCACGGCTTTCGCCAATATTTGACGTTGGAGCGGGCGAGGCGTTGAAACTGCCGATCTCCCCACTTGAGGGGGAGATGTCCGGCAGGACAGAGGGGGGCGCCGTAGAGCGCCGATCTCAGCCCAACAGCTGCTTGCTCAGCCTCGCACACTGGACGCGGATATCCGGAATGGCGTCGATCTCGAAGAAGGTTCCGCGGGTCAGCGGGCCGACGGCGAGGATCTTGTCGGACACGCTGCCGTCGCCGGCGATGATCTCGCAATTGGCCGACACGTCAAGGCCGATGCGCAGCGGGTCAGGCCGTGCCAGGCCGCGATCGACCAGCGAGCGCACGACGCTGTTCGACGAGGTCGAGATGTCCCTGACGATACCAGAGCAATCGTAGAGGCGGGCGACCTCGAACGCCTCGAGGCGCTGGGTGTGGCGCGACTGGATCTGGACGGTGAATTCGCCATTCTTGGCGATGTCCACGACGCGGCCGGCGACCAGGCGGATGCGGCCGGATTGCACGGCCTGCGTCACCTGCGCATAGACCTCGGGCGCCATGCGATGGCGATGGATGTCCCACCAGGCCTTGGTATGCTCGACAAAGCGGCGCTTGGCGGAAGCCGGCCAGTTCTGCCAGATCTTCTGGTTGAACGGCCGCAGGCCGTCGACGACGTCGCGCCAGTCGATCCCGGCCTTCTGGTTTTCCCTGATCAGGTCGCGGAACCAGCCGACGAAGTAGGACAATTGGGTGCCGAGCGGAATGTCGGCAACGTCGAGCTTGATCGGATTGCCCTTGCGATGCGGCGAGGGCAGCAGGCCGCGCCTGGACACCGCGATGATGTCGCCGCGGTGGCCGCGCTGCTCCAGCGCCAGGAACGCGTCGACCATGCTGAGGCCGGTGCCAAGCACCATGACGCTCCTGTCGGGGGCAAGTGCGGTATCGGGTTCCGAGCCCATCCTGATGGCATGTCCTTGCGCCGGCTCCTCGTCATGGCCGGTGGCCAGCACGGCCAGATGCGCAACGACGCTGGTGCCATTGGCCAGCGCGACCTCGACACCGGAAGCGGTGGGCGTGATCGACAGGCTTTCCTCGTGGATCAGACGCAGGCGGCCGCTCTGCTTTTCGCGCGCCTCCAGATCGTCGAGCAACTCGCCGAGATAACGGGCATAGATGCTGCGCGGCGCGTAGACCGGCGCCTGGTCCGGTCTTGCCAGGCCGCGCTCCAGCAGCCAGCGCCAGAAATTGCCGGGATCGTCGGCATAGGCGCTCATGCCGGCGGCGCTGACATTGAGCACATGCGCCGACAGCAGCGTCGAATAGGCGATGCCCTGGCCGAAATGCGGGCGCTTTTCGATCAGCGTGACGCGCAGGTCGGGATTAGGCGATTTCAGCAGATGCGCGGCCAGCACGACGCCACTGGCGCCGCCGCCGACGATGATGATCGAGTTGGCGCGCCCGGTCATAAGCATGCCCGCAATGTGCGCGGCGCCAGTGTCAGGCCTGGACCTTCACGCCGACTGCCAGGTCCACTTCGCTCGCGACCGGAAGGTCGTCGAGGGCGATGTCGCGCATTTCGGCGAGGCTGCGCTGATCGAGCACCTCGGCGATCGCCTGCCGGACCTCGAGCATCAGATGTCGGACTTGGCATGTCGCCTCGTTGCAATCTTCACAGCGCTGGTACTGGGTGCGGCTGGCGCAAGGAATAGGCGCCAACGGCCCATCAAGGACGCGCACGACATGGCCGACCTTGATCTCGTCGGCGGGGCGCGCCAGGCGGTAGCCGCCATCCTTGCCCTTGCGACTCTGGACGAAGCCGGCATTGCGCAGCTCGCCCAGGATGGCGTCGAGAAACTTCTTCGGGATGTTGTTGCCGGTGGCGATGTCGTTGACGAAGGCGAGCTGTCCGGCCGGCAATCGCGCGAGGTGGACGAGCGCCTTGAGGCCGTACTTACCCTTTTTGGTGAGCATGAAATCAAAATTTCTCTGTCATGCGACGGCATGGAACCGTCGGTTGCGCAACGCCCGGCACGCGTCCCCGCCGCGTCCAGACTGCCATGACACATAAATTCTAGTGACATGATGTACAAGCCGAGAAATGTTGATTTTGCTTCGTTTTCAAGCCGCTGCGGCCGTTTTAGCCTTACTTTGTGCCCTCGAAAGCACAAAAATGCCCTTTGAGAGCAGCGGGATAGCAAATGGTCCTCCAGGGCCGGATGTGGTCGGCATCGGCTGACGCGACGGCGAAAGTCGATTCACACCGCTGACGATCATGGTGACGTGGTGGTCGCTCATCGCCGAATCCAACCCTCTCATGTCGATAAGAATACTATACTTAGCCTCGAACTCGCGGAACATGTTTTCGAATCCGTGGCTGTTTGGGGTATGGATTTGCCTGATGTGGATTGATGGGGGAATTTAGGTTCGTGATCGGCGGCGCAGAATTGAGAGGCTGTCCCGCCGGCATTAAAAAGGTTCGCCCTGTCGCGACGCCTGATGTTTGCCCGCGGCAGCCGCCCTATCCGCCTCGCCATCGCGTCACCGACAACTTTTTTCTAACAAGCCCGCCTTGGTTGGAAGGATTTAACTCTACAACAACGATAGAATTAGCTGACTATCATGGGGCATTCCGGTTTTTCTCTTTTCAGGAGCCCTTCATGTCCACCATTTCGCGACGCATTGTTCTGCTCTCGTCGGCAGCACTTGCCGGTGCCGCCTTCCTCGGCCCGACCCTTGCCGACGACCTCAAGATCACCATCGGCTATCAGACAGTGGTTGAACCCTCGAAGGTGCCGCAGGCCGACGGCGCCTATGAAAAGGCGACCAGGGCCACCATCGACTGGCGCAAGTTCGATTCCGGCGCCGATGTCATCGCCGCGGTCGCATCCGGCTCAGTCGATATCGGCTATGTCGGCTCGAGCCCCCTGGCGGCGGCGGCAAGCCGCGAGCTGCCTATCCAGACCATCTTCGTCGTCGGCCTGATCGGGCAATCCGAGGCGCTGGTGGCGCGCAACGGCGCCGGCATCGAGAAGGTCGCCGACCTTGCCGGCAAGAAAGTCGCCGTGCCGTTCGTCTCGACGACGCATTACAGCCTGCTCGCGGCGCTGAAGCATGAGGGCGTCGATCCGAAGTCGGTCGAGATCCTCAATCTCAGGCCACCGGAAATCGCGGCGGCCTTTTCGCGCGGCGACATCGACGCGGCCTATGTCTGGGATCCGGCGCTCGGCCAGATCAAGACCAGCGGCAAGGTGGTACTGGATTCCTCGCAGGTCGCGGCCTGGGGCGCGCCGACCTTCGACGCCTGGATTGTGCGCACCGACTTTGCCGCAAAGAACCCCGAGGCCGTGCGCGACTTCGTCAAGGTGACGGGTGCGGCCTATGCCGAATTCCTCGCCAAGCCGGACGCCTGGTCGGTGTCGTCGCCGCAGGCGGCCGCGATCGCCAAGCTCACCGGCGCCAAGCTGGAAGAGGTGCCGCAGTTGCTCAAGGGCTATGTCTTCCCGACGCTGGAAGAGCAGGCTTCGGACAAATTCCTCGGCGGCGGAACGGTCAAGGCGATCGAAGCCGCGTCTGCCTTCCTCAAGGAGCAAGGCAAGATCGACGCCGTGCTGCCGGACTATTCGAAATACGTGTCGTCGAAATACGTCACCGAAGCGCTGGCCTCGAACTGAGCGCCTGACGCCAAACGAACGCGCGCGGATCCTCTTCCCTGACTCCGCGCGCTGACTGCCCCGGAACCGCCGACGAGGAGCGGCTCCGGGGCAGTTGAGTTTCCTTCAAATCTGCGAGGCAGCCATGCCGCATCTCGTGCTCGACCCCCATCTCGCACTGGACAAGGTCTCGATCCACTATGACGGCCAGGCAGCACCTGCCGTCGAGCGGGTTTCGATCGATGTCGCCAAGGGCGACTTCGTCGTGCTTGTCGGCCGCTCCGGCTGCGGCAAGACCTCGTTGCTCAATGTCGCCGCCGGCCTTGTCGCGCCGGCGCGTGGGCGTGCTACCATCAACGGCAAGCCGATCACAGCACCGGGCTCGGACCGGGCGGTGGTGTTCCAGAACGATGCGCTGTTTCCGTGGCTGACCGCGCGCGAAAACGTTGCCTTCGCGCTGCGGCTGCGTGGCATCAGGCCAGCCGAACGGGCGCGCCGCGCTGATGAATTGCTTGAGCTGGTGAAGCTTACCGATGCCGGCGACAAGCACATCTGGGAGCTTTCCGGCGGCATGCGCCAGCGCGTCGGCCTGGCGCGCGCCTTGGCCGCCGAACCTGAATTCCTGCTGCTCGACGAACCGCTCGGCTCCCTCGATGCGCTGACGCGCGAACGCATGCAGACGACGCTGCTCGATCTGTGGACGGCAAGCGATGTCGGCGTGCTGATGGTGACGCACGGCATCGAGGAAGCGCTGGTGCTCGCCACCCGCATCGTCGTGCTCGCGCCCGGGCCGGGCCGCGTGGTGCGGAGCTTCGAGCCCGGTTTCTCCAGGCGCTACGCGTCTGGCGAAACCATTCGCACCATCAAGGCCGATCCGGCTTTTGCCGCGGCTCGAGGCGAACTGACCGATGCGATCTTCGAAGGAGAGGCGGCATGACCGTTTCTTCCTACACGGAACGGCCGGCACACAAGATCGACGAGGCCGACGGCCTTTCGGTGCCGTGGTCGCGGCCAAGGCCGAAGCGCCATGGCATTTCCGCCCGCGCGGTCAGCGCTGTGACCATCCTGGTGGTGCTGGCGGTGTGGGCGCTGTCGGCCCGCCTGCAACTGGTATCGCCTGTGTTCCTGCCGTCGCCCGTGGCCGTATGGAACAAGTTCATCGTCGTCGCCCGCGACGGCTTCGTCGATGCAACGCTGCTCCAGCATGTCGTCGCCAGCCTGGGTCGGGTCTTTGCCGCGCTGGTCGCCGCCATTGTCGTCGGCGTGCCGGTTGGTCTCGCCATCGGCATCAGTACCATTGGGCGCGGCATCTTCGATCCGCTGCTGGAATTCCTGCGGCCGATCCCGCCGCTTGCCTATCTGCCGCTGGTCATCATCTGGTTCGGCATTGGCGAGCCGTCGAAGATCCTGGTCATCGCCATCGCTATGCTGGCACCTATCGCGCTGTCGACCGCCTCGGGCGTTCGCGGCGTCTCGCAGGAGCGCATCAACGCGGCGCGCTCGCTTGGCGCGACACGAGGACAGGCGGTCCGCCACGTCATCCTGCCCAGCGCGCTGCCCGCGATCCTGACCGGACTGCGCATCGCGCTAGGCGCCGGCTGGTCGACGCTGGTCGCCGCCGAACTGGTCGCGGCGACGCGCGGCCTCGGCTTCATGATCCAGTCTGCCGCCCAGTTCCTCGTCACCGACGTGGTGGTGATGGGCATATTGGTGATCGCGGCCATCGCCTTCGTGCTCGAATTCACCATCCGCAGGATCGAGCGCGTGCTTGTCCCGTGGGCGGGACGGGAGTGACTGGAACCGGAAGAGCAGGAGAGAGTGATGACGCATTCCACCATCGTGCTGTTCGCCCAGGTCCGCAACCGGCTTCTCGCCTTGACCGGGGACAAACCGTCGCTTGAAAATGAACCCAGGTCGCCAGCGCCTGTGCGCTGGGATGCCGAGCCCGACCGGCTGCCGCCGCGCGACGAGAGTTTTTACTGGGCCTGGCAATACTGGTCGCAGTGAGGGGGCGGGGCACCAACGCAAGCGATGGAGATGAGCGGCGACCCTTCGCGCCCCCCTCTGCCCTGCCGGGCATCTCCCCCTCAAGGGGGGAGATTAGCAGCTTCAGCCTCGCTGCCTTCTTTCGATGATGGAGATTGGCGAAAGCAGTGATGACGGCCAATCTCCCCACTAGAGGGGGAGATGTCCGGCAGGACAGAGGGGGGCGCCACAGATCGCCAGCGCTGGTTCTGCAGCTCACCCCCGCGACCGGTTCGCCCAGACCAGCCCCACCAGCCCGACCAGCATGGTGACGAGGCCGACATAGAGCCATTGCGATTGGCCGGTCATGAAGCTGCCGCCGATTGCGCCGATGCCTTGCAGTGCCCACAGCGCGCCGATGGCAAGCACAATCAACGCCAGCAGATTTTTGGCTAGTCTCATTGCCCGGATCTCCCTTTTGAAGTCGATCGAATGCGCCGCTACGGCCGCGATGACAGAGCCAAAGGAAGTGGCCCGATCGCTTCAACTTCTACTTGGATATTTATATTCGATCTTGTCAAACAAATCCCGGATACTGGCACGTACATCATCAGGAATTGATCATCTCGCGCCGGAAAATCCCTGACAGACTGTTACCCAGCGACTCCAAACGTGTGATCTCGCCACGGAACCGACAGATGATTGCCGCATTTCCTGCCTTATTTGGCTCCTAACGGCTGGGGTCTGTGAGAAACGGAGCCATCCCCCAAATATGAAGAACTCGAAACAGACCGCGCTTGTCGCGGTAACGATCGTTGCTGGCCTGTTGGTCGGCGCGTCTTCGGCAACCGCCGCGGCACAGTGCGGCCGCGCCTCCTGGTACGCCCTGCACTCGAAGACCGCCTCGGGAGAGCGGATGAACCCGTCGGCAATGACCGCCGCGCACCGCACTTTGCCCTTCGGCACCAAGCTCAGGGTCACCAACAAGAACAACGGCCGCAGCGTCATCGTGCGCATCAACGATCGCGGACCGTTCATCAGAGGTCGCGTGCTCGACCTGTCGAAGGGTGCGGCCGGCGAACTTGGCTTCATCGGCTCCGGTCATACCGCCGTGTGCATGGCGCGCGTCTGATCAGGCTCGGGTCCGACTCGGATCGGACCCGCTGATACCGGCGTCTTCGCAGCCGCACACTGAGCCGGCTCGCGCCGTTCAGGGCCGATTTTCAAAGCCTTGAACCAAAGAAGCATTCATCACGCCACGTGACGTATTGCATCGCAGCAATTAGTTGTTAACTTCGCCACGGGACATTTAAGGCTCGGCGCTGCTCGTCGTTCCTTCGGTCGCAGCAGCAGCGGGGTTCTCGATGTTCTACCAGCTCTATGAAATGAACCACGCCGCCATGCAGCCGGCGCGCCTCTATGCCGATGCGGTGCGCCTGCTCTACACCAATCCGCTCAATCCGTTTTCCCACACGTCCTGGGGCCGTTCGGTCGCGGCGACCGCCGAATTGTTCGAGCGCACCACGCGTCGCTACGGCAAGCCGACCTTCGGCCTGGATCGGACCGTGGTCGACTGGAAGAGCGTCGATGTTAGCGAGAAGACGGTCTGGTCTCGGCCGTTCTGCAATCTCGTTCGCTTCGAACGCTCCGTTCCCGCCGGGCGCAAGCCCGATCCAAAGCTTCTTATCGTGGCGCCGATGTCGGGCCACTATGCGACACTGCTGCGCGGCACGGTGGAAGCCATGCTACCCCATGCCGACGTGCACATCACCGACTGGGTCGATGCCCGCATGGTGCCGCTGGCCGACGGCAGCTTCGATCTCGACGATTATATCGACTACATCATCGACATGCTGCATGCGCTGGGCCCCGACACGCATGTGATGGCGGTTTGCCAGCCCTCAGTGCCGGTGCTGGCCGCCGTGGCGCTGATGGAAACCAAGGGCGATCCTTTTGTTCCCTCGACGATGACCCTGATGGGCGGGCCGATCGACACCCGCCGCAATCCGACCGCGGTCAATCTGCTGGCGCAGGAAAAGGGCATCGACTGGTTCCGTGACAATGTCATAATGACCGCGCCTTGGCCGGTGCCGGCCTTCGGCCGCGAGGTCTATCCGGGCTTCCTGCAGCTGTCCGGCTTCATGAGCATGAATCTCGACCGCCACATCATCGCCCACAAGGACTTCTTCATGCACCTGGTGAAGCATGACGGCGACAACGCCGAGAAGCACCGCGACTTCTACGACGAATATCTGGCAGTCATGGACCTGACGGCGGAGTTCTACCTGCAGACCGTCGACACCGTCTTCGTGCGACAGGCCTTGCCCAAGGGCGAGATGACGCATCGCGGCACCAGGATCGACCCGTCTGATATCCGCAATGTCGCGCTGTTCACTGTCGAGGGCGAGAACGATGATATTTCCGGCCTTGGCCAGACCAAGGCGGCGCATGATTTGTGCCCCAACATCCCCGCTGAACGGCATGCCCACTATATGCAGCCGGCGGTCGGCCATTACGGCGTGTTCAACGGCTCGCGCTTCCGCTCCGAAATCGTGCCGCGCATCGTCGACTTCATCACCAGCTATGGCCGCCAGAACCGCGTTGCGGCGAAGCCGAAGCTGGTTCGTACCGCCAAAAGATAATCCATGTCGCACAAAGGCATGCCCATGGGCGTGACCCGAGGTCGCAGTGGTTTTGGGCCACGACATACATAAAACAAGGCTTGGAGGCGACCATTCGGGCGATTCGGCGGGCAAAAACCGCAGGCGATTCTGTTGCACAAGTGCCGCCGTCCAGCCCCTCGGGTAACCATGCCGACAATCCGACCGTCGTCGTAATTGACATGGACTGTAAATCCCCCTTAACCTTTCGTTAATAACAAAGGGTGAGCGGGGACAATGATTTCCTCATCAGTGGCGCGAAGGCTGCGCGTGTACGCGGCGGCCGGTCTGGCAGTAACGGGATGCTGGATGGCACCGGCTTTGGCGGCCGGAGCGATGGCGACCGGGGGCCTCACCTCGCAGCCGATCGGCCACTATGATTTCTGCAAGCTGCATCCGAGCGAATGCTCGATCCACCCGACCGATCTCGCGCCGGCCCCGATGACCGACGGGCTGATGCGCAAGCTTCTCAACGTCACCGCCAGGGTCAACGCTGCCGTCAAGCCGATGAGCGACATGGACATTTACGGCAAGGACGAGGTCTGGGCCTATCCTGACAAGGGCGTCGGCGATTGCGAAGACTACGTGCTGGAGAAGCGGCGCCAGCTTTCGCGCATGAGCATCTCGCTTGCCGATCTGCTGATCACCGTCGTGCGCAAGCCCGACGGCGAGGGCCACGCGGTGCTGACGGTGCGCACCGACATGGGCGACTACGTGCTCGACAATCTGACCGACAAGGTCAAGCCATGGGACGCGACCGGTTACCGCTTCCTCAAACGGCAGGCGATCGACAACACCGGCCGCTGGGTCTCGATCCGCGGTGGCCAGCAGGTGCTTGTCGGCGCGGTCCAGTAGCCGACAGTCGTGACGCAGCCTCCCCGCTTCGTCATCCTAGGGCGAAGCAAGGAGCGAAGCGAAGCGACGCAGACCCTAGGATACATGCCGTGAGGCCGATGAAGAACAAGCCGCGTAGAATAAAGGCTCTGTTCCGTAGCGATCCTTCCCAACCACCTGTATGAGCAAGGTTCCGCACTGCCGCGGCGCTCGTAACTCGCGGCATGTCCCTTGGGCTGCGGAGCAGCTCCAGGGGTCTGCGCGTCCGCTTCGCTCCCGCTCCGCCCGTGGATGACGAACGCGAGGGGGACCGCCAAGCAAATTATCACATCCCTCCGTGAACCATTCCGTCCCGGCCGACGACACACAGCCGTGAACCGAACCCAACCATGGAGACTTCAAATGACTGCCTTTCTGCGCAACACCTTTCTCGCCGCCATCGCCGTGTCGGGCCTGGCCGGATCCGCTTTGGCCGATCAGACCATTCCAGGCTGCGCCAACAGCAAACTCAATAACCTGTGGAGCGGCCGCTGTTGCGGCATCGGCACATCGGACTGCCTAGGCGGCGAAAAAGGTAACCACGAGCATCACGACAAAGGTGGCCGGGGAAACAATGGCGGCACGGCCGGCAAGAAATGATCTCAGACAGTTGCCCGCTGGCGGTTCGCCGGCGGGCACTCTTTGCGATCAGGCCGACGCCCGTCGCAAGATCCGGCTGAAACAGGTCACACCCGCCGGCCCAGCGCCGCGCGGATCGATGCGGTGATGCGGCGAAGCTCCGCTTCGTCGATTTTCTCGATGTTCTCGGCCAGCAGATTGGCCAGTTCGGTGGCGGCGGGGGAAAGACCGGATGTATCGAGCTTCACGCGCGGATGCGAGGCTTCGGCCAGCCGCGCCAGCTCCTCGGCGTCGTCCCAGATGACGTTGAAATAGCCGATGATCTTCTGGATCAGCGTCCAGGTCGGTGCACCGCGCCTGCCATGCTCGAGCGCCGACAGATAGGCGGCGCTGACGCCGATCGCCGCCGCCATGTCCTTCTGGCTGACGCCGCGTTCGCTTCTCAGCGCCCGTAGCTTCTCGCCGAACGGGGTCATGAACGCGCCCTCCGCAGTCGGATATAAAGCGCGCCCGAACCGCCATGGTTGCGGGCGGCGTGGTCGTGGCTGGAGACCAGCGGGCGGAAAGCAGGCGTCGACAGCCAGGCCGGCACGGCGCGCCGCAACACGCCGTCGCCGCCGGAGGATGATCCCTTGCCGGTGATCACCAGGACATAGCGGATGCCGCCGGCATGCGCCCGGTGCAGGAACGAAAACAGCAGCGAATAGGCCTCGTCCTGGGTCAGGCCGTGCAGATCGACGCGGCCCTCGATCGGCAGCCGGCCCTTCGACAGCTTGTCCAGCGTCGGCTCGTCGAGCGCATGCGCGACATGCTGGGTCTTCGGCTTTGCCGCGCCGGGCGGATTGGCAGCGGCCGGCGCCGCTTGCGCCAGTGTCGGCCTGGCCTCAGTGGCAATGTCGGGAATGTCTACGGCGATCCTGCCCTTCAGCGGTTTGGCCGTCCTCGCCACCAGGTTCCACAGAACGCGGTCGTCTTCGCTGAGTTTGTCCGGCCGGCGGATCATCGATTCGACCCCGAAACGAGCGCGCGCGGCACCAGCGCATAAAAATCCGCCGCATTGCGCACCACGCCCGCGATTTCGCCGGCCGCATCGCCCGAACCGGCGAACAGGTCACCGCGCGCGGGCCCGGTGATTGCCGAACCGGTGTCCTGCGCGATCATCAGGCGCCGGAACGGTCTTGCGTCGAACGCCGTGAGCGACGGTGCGTCGACATAGAACGGCGTGCCGAAAGTGTGCAGCAGGCGGTCGACGGCAATCGATCGTCCCGGCGTCAGCGGCACCTTGGCAGCGGCAATCGGACCAAGGGCAGCGTCATCGACATCGGCCTCGCGGAAGAAGATGTAGGAGCGGTTCCGCCACAGGATCTCGTCGACGCGACCCGGATGCGCCCTGAACCAGGCGCGGATCGACTGCATCGTCACCTCCGCCGGCGGGATTTCTCCCAGTTCGCTCAATAGCTTGCCGGGTCCGGTGAAGCGCTGGCCGGATTTGGCGGCATAGGTGACGCGGACAAGCCGGCCGTCGGTCATGTTCAGTCGGGCCGCGCCTTGCACATGAATGAAGAAGGCGTCGACCTTGCCGGCCAGCCAGGCGATTTCCAGGCCCCTGCCGTCAAGCGCCCCGCGCTCGATCTCGCCGCGATCGAAATACTCGACCGGCCCGTCCGGCGTCCGGCGGGCGAAGGCGAGGTAGGAATCCAGTCCGGGCGGCCGGTTGCTGTCGTCGATATCGACGAGATCGGCCGGACGGCTGAGCAATGGCACCGAAAATCGCCGGGTTCGCACCGGCGACGCTTCGACCACGGGCTCGTAAAAGCCGGTGACGAGGCCGGCGCCACCGTTCTGGGCGGGGATATGCATGGGCAAGAAATGGCGCTCGAAGAAAGCCCGGGCTTCCTTTCGATCCAGAAATGGCGACCGATTCGCCGGCGAAATGGTGCGAGCCTCGGCGTAGGCATTGGTGAAGGCATCAAAATTGATGCCGAGCGCACCGCTGCGATACGGTTTGGTCAGGACGTGAAAGGCCGAGCGGCGAAAGGCGGCGAAGGCCGCCAGATGGTCGTCATCGTTCCAGCCCGGGAGATCGGCAAAAGATTTTCCGACAAAGAGTGGCGCTAGCGACACCGGAGCCTCGCCGCGTGTTCCCTAGTCTTCTTCCTCGGTGGCGACGAGCTTCCAGTTGGGATCGCGCGAGCGGGTGTCGCGAGCGAAGGTCCAGACGTCCTTGACCTCGGCCACGGTTTCCGGGTCGCCGTCGATGACGGCGCCCGCCTTGTCGCGAGTCGCCGAAATCAATTCGCTGATGATGCGCAGCGTCACATGCGCCTCGCCGCCCTTCATCTCGGCCGAGACGATGTCGGCCTTGTCGATCCCGACGAAAGACGACTGGATCTTTTCCGCCTTGGCCTCGCGCTCGCCGATGGCAGAGACAAAGCCGTCAAAGACCTCGCGCGACAACAGGTTCTTCAGCGTTTTGCGGTCGCCGTCGGCATAGGCCATGACGATCATCTCATAGGCCATCTTGGCGCCGTCGACGAAACTCTTCGGCTCGAAGGACGGGTCGTTGTCCTTGATGGAGCGCAGACCTTTGTTCAAGTCGGTGTCGGGCTTGGCAAAGGCGTCGATCGCCGCATAGGTGTCGCCCGCGGGCTCGCCCGGCAGACGCCTGCGCGGCAGCGAGACGACGTTCTCGGATTTCTGGGCGGCATCCTTGTCGCCGCTGCGGGCCGCCGTATAGGGATCGAAGGGCGGCCGTTCGCTGCCGGTGCGACGGCCCAGCACATTGCGCAGCTGGAAAAAGATGACCACCGCCGCAATCAGGAAGAAAATCGTGCCGAAGTCGAAGAAACCCATATCTTCCGCCAATCAATCCCTGCCCTGTGGCCGGACCGTCAGGCCCAATGGCCGCGGTCGCATAGCGTTCAACATTCAAAGCATATAGAACGCAAGGCGCAATCATTCAAATCAAAGGCAGGCATACCTATCTAACGGCCTCAGTGCCAGCGGCGATTGCTCGCCGCCGAAACAATCGAACGGTCAAAACGATCTAAAAGGTTGCCAAGACTTGCGCATTTCATTCCTTCCGCTTTTTGTCCTGGCGCTTCCGCTGCTGGAAATCGCCGGCTTCGTCGTCGTCGGTCGCCAGGTCGGCGCTTTGGCGACGGTCGGCCTGGTGCTGGCGTCGAGCATTGCCGGCGCGCTGCTGCTCAGGCATCAGGGTTTCGGCGTCATGACGCGTATCCGCGCCGAAATGGACGCCGGCCGCGATCCGAGCCGGCAACTCGCGCATGGCGCCATGATCGTGCTGGCGGCGATCCTGTTGATCATCCCCGGCTTCATCACGGACATTATCGGCCTGCTGCTGTTCCTGCCGCCGGTCCGCGATCTCGCCTGGCGCGCGTTGAAAGGCCGCGTCGTGCTGGCCACCAGTTTCTCGACCGGCGGTTTCCGCGGCCGGCAGCGCGACAAGACCATCGACCTCGAGGATGGCGATTATTCGCGCGAAGACGACTTCAAGCGCGGACCGGACCACAACTCGCCCTGGCGCCGCCTCAAGGACGATTGAAGCCGCCCCTGGCGCCATCCCCGGAACGGAGAAGCAAGGCGGCAAACCTTGTCTTGTCATCCCTGCCATGGTAGCGAACGCCCGATTTCAATTCGGTCAGCGACGCTGCCCAGGCAAGAGGACGAAGGCTTATGGCCAGCAAAGATGACGCGCCGGTCGGCGCAGCCAACGGAAACGGCAATGCGGCGCAGCCGTCGCTCAACGTTCTGGCGCAGTATGTGAAGGACCTTTCCTTCGAGAGCCCCGGCGCGCCGAATTCGCTGCGCGGCCGCGACAAGGCGCCCGGCATCGCCATCAACGTCAACGTCAACGCCAACCCGCTCTCCGACAAGCAGTTCGACGTCAATTTGACGCTGAACGCCAAGGCCTCCTTCGACCAGGAAGTCCTGTTCAATGTCGAGCTGGTCTATGGCGGCGTGTTCGCCATCGCAGGCTTCCCTCAGGAACACATGCTGCCGATCCTGTTCATCGAATGCCCGCGCCTCCTGTTCCCCTTCGCTCGCCAGATCATCGCCGAGGCAACCCGCAATGGCGGCTTCCCGCCGCTGATGCTCGACCCGATCGACTTCGCGCAGATGTTCCAGCAGAAGCTGGCCGAGGATCAGGCCGCTTCCAAGGTCAAGGTGAGCTGAGGCCTGCCTGCCACCGATTGTGAAAAGCCCGGCCTCGCGCCGGGTTTTTTGTTGAAGGCTGGCGGGACAACCGAGGCGTCGGAGGGACAGCACCCCCCTCTGTCCTGCCGGACATCTCCCCCGCAAGGGGGGAGATTGGCAGCTTCAGCATCGGTGCTCACTTTACAACGTCAATGATTGGCGAAAGCAGAAGCGACATCCGATCTCCCCCCTTGCGGGGGAGATGTCCGGCAGGACAGAGGGGGGTGTGAAGGATCGCCGCGAACGGCATTGGTCCCGTCTTGCTTAGCCAGCCGCAACCTTCAGCCACAGCGCCTTCTCGCCCAACGTCGCGACCATGCCGGCGTGCGCGGCGCGCTCGGCTTCGGTCAGGCGGAGCGGCAAGGATGCCGGGCGCTGGCTGATGATGATCTCGATCTGGCGGACATTCTCGCGGCCTTGCGCCGGCGCGGTGGCGCTGTCGAGGATGAGGGCTGCCTGCTTGCCGCCGATCAGCTCGATATAGACCTCGGCCAGCAATTCGGAATCGAGCAGGGCGCCGTGCTTGGTACGCTTCGTGTTGTCGATGCCATAGCGCCGGCAGAGCGCGTCGAGCGAATTGGGGCCCATCGGGTGCTTGCGGCGCGCCAGCGCCAGCGTGTCGACGACAACACCGTTGTCGATGAGGGGATGACCGAGACGGCCGAATTCGACATTGAGGAAGCCGACATCGAAGGTGGCGTTGTGGGCGACCAGCTTGGCGCCTTCGGTGAAGTCCAGCCATTCCTGCGCAATCTCAGCGAAGGTCGGCTTGCCCGCGAGGTCCGCGGCGCTGATGCCGTGCACGGCCTGCGCCTCGGCGTGGATCGCACGTCCTTGCGGGTTGATATAGTGGTGGAAGGTCTTTCCGGTCGGAAAGCGGTTGACCAGCTCGACGCCGCCAAGCTCGATCACGCGGTCGTCGCGCGAATCGAGGCCGGTGGTTTCGGTGTCGAAAATAATCTCACGCATCGAATCAGTCGCTCCAAAGGAGCAGAATCGTGAGACCGGAACAAAATGGCAATGGGTATGCTGACGCGGTGGTGTCAGGAGTGCACCTTATCCCCGGAGAGTTCGGCAATGATGGCAGCCACGGCCGCGCGGGCGGAGCCCAATCCCTGGCCGGTATCGACGACGAAGTCAGCCAACTTGCGTTTTTCCGCATCCGGCACCTGCCTGGCCAGGATCGAATCCAGTTTTTCCTCGGTCATATCAGGCCGCGCCAGAACGCGTTCTCGCTGGATTTCGGCTGGCGCGGTGACGACGACGACCTTGTCGACGCGGTCGCGGCCGCCGGTTTCGAACAGCAGCGGAATGTCGAGGACGGCAATCGGCGCGCCGGCGGCACGATGACGCGCCAGAAAGGCATCGGCGTCTGCGCGCACCAGCGGATGGATGATCGCTTCCAGCCGCTTCAGCGCGGCGGCGTCACCGAGAACACGCGCGCCAAGCTTTGCCCGATCGACCACGCCGGCGGATGTGGTGCCGGGAAAGGCCGCCTCGACCAGGGGCGCGGCCTTGCCGGCATAGAGGCGATGCACCGCCTCGTCGGAATCATGGACCGGCACACCGGCCTCGGCGAACATCTTTGCCGTGGTCGACTTGCCCATGCCGATCGAGCCGGTGAGGCCGAGCACGATCATGGCTTCGGCACCAGATCAGCTTCGATGAGCGCGCGCAGTTCAGCCGTGACCTGCGGCCTGATGCCGAACCAGCGCTCGAAGCCGGGCACCGCCTGATGCAGCAGCATGCCGAGCCCGTCGACCGTCTTGAGGTTTCGCGCGCGGGACGCCGCAAGCAGCGGTGTCTCCAGCGGCACATAGACGATGTCGGTGACGATGGCGTGGTCGGGCAGCAAAGCGGGATCGGCGGACAGGCCTTCATTGCCGTGCATGCCGAGTGCGGTGGTGTTGACCAGCAGCCCGGCATCGGCAAGCAGTTCACCGGTCGCCGCCATGCCATGCGCCGAAACGCCGGCGCCGAAACGATCGCGCAATTCCATAGCCCGGCCGAGCGTGCGGTTGACGATGCGGATGTCGGCAACGCCACGCTGCTTCAGTGCATGGATGACGGCGCGGGACGCGCCGCCGGCACCGAGCACGACTGCCGGGCCGTTGCTCGCCCAGCCCGGCGCATGTTCGTCGAGGTTAGCGGCAAAGCCGTGCGCATCGGTGTTGCCGCCCCACAAGATGCCGTCCTCGAACCACAGCGTGTTGACGGCGCCGATCTCTTGCGCCGCCTGGTCGCGGTTGTCGGCCAGCGCGAAAGCCGCCTCCTTATGCGGGATGGTGACGTTGCCGCCGCTATAGCCGTTGGCCTGCAGCGTCTTCACGAACGCGGCAAAGCTTTCCGGCGCGACATCGATCGCCTCATAGCTGCCGCCGATGCCATGCTTGGCCAGCCAATATCCGTGGATCTTCGGCGAGCGCGAATGCTTGATCGGGTGGCCGGTAACGAAGGCCTTCCTTGTCGCCTCAACCATCGATCGCTCCGAGCGTGCGCAGTTCGGCCAGCAGCGGCAGCAGCGGCAGGCCGACAATGGTGAAATGGTCGCCCTCGATCTTGTCGAACAGCTGGATGCCTTCGCCTTCGATCTGGTAGGCGCCGACGCTTCCCAGCGCCTTGGCACCGACGCGGGCGAGATGGCGGCCGATGAAGGCTGGGTCGAGCTTGCGCATGGTCATCGAGGCGATGCCGACATGTCGCCACAGCACCGCGCCGTCGCGGACCAGCACGGCGGCGCTGTTCAACTGATGGGTCTTGCCAGACAGCGCCAGTAAATGACGGCGCGCGCCTTCCCTATCAGCCGGCTTGTGGAACACCTCGTCGCCGAGCGACAGCGTCTGGTCGCAGCCCAGCACCAGGGCGCCCGGCCTGCGCTCGCTGACTTCGGTGGCCTTGGCCTCGGCCAGCACCAGGGCGACATCCTCGGGCGAGACCCCGCTGTCCTGCAAAGGCGCCTCGAGCGCCCGCTCGTCGATTTCAGCCGGAATCGCCTCGACGTCGACACCGGCATTGACCAGCATCGCCTTGCGGAACGGACTGCCTGAAGCGAGGATGATTTTCTCGGTCATTTTCTTTCGCCCGGTTGATCGTCGTTGACCGCCGCAGTGCACAGGGTTGCCAAAGGTTGGCGGGACAGCGCCCCCCTCTGTCCTGCCGGACATCTCCCCCTCAAGGGGGGAGATTGGATGTAGGTTCGGCTTTCGCCAATTTTTAACGTTGAACAAAAGGTGCGGCCCGTGAAGCTGCCAATCTCCCCCCTTGAGGGGGAGATGCCCAGCAGGGCAGAGGGGGGCGCGAAGGATCGCGACGTTTCAGACACTATCTCAAGCCTGTGGTTGCGCACGGCTCCAACTATCTATTCTTCCCCCGCAGGGCAACGATCGCAGCCGCCGTTTCCTCTATCGAGCGGCGGCTGACATCGATCATCGGCCAGCCATGGCGGGTGCAGATCTGGCGGGCATAAGCGAGCTCTTCGCTGATAGCGGCGCGGTCGACATAGTCCGATGCCTCGTAAGAACTGCTGGTGCCGAGGAGGCGGTTTTGCCGGACATGCGAGATGCGCTCGGCGGTGGCGACCAGCCCGACGATCAGCGGCGTCTTGGCGTTGACCAGGCTTTCCGGCACCGGCACGCCGAGCACGATCGGGATGTTGGCGGTCTTGATGCCGCGGTTGGCGAGATAGATGCTGGTCGGCGTCTTCGAGGTCCGCGAGATGCCGATCAGCACGACATCGGCATCGTCCATGTTGAGCGGCAGCTGGCCGTCATCATGGTCCATGGTGAAATTGAGCGCGTCGATGCGGCGGAAGTATTCGGCATCGAGAACATGCTGGGCGCCGACGCGGCGGCCGGCCGGCGTGCCGAGATAGGACTGGAAGACGGTCAGCACCGGCTCCAGCACCGACACACAGGGCAGGCCCATCGTCGCGCAGCGCTCGTCGATGCCGCGCGCCAGCTTCTGGTCGACGACCGTATAGAGAATGATGCCGGGCTCTTCCTCGATGTCCTCGAACACTTTCGCTACCTGCTTTTCGGTGCGGATGAGCGGATAGATGTGCTCGATGGCACGCGCATCCTTGTATTGCGCCGAAGCCGCCCGGCCGGCGGCGAGCAGCGTTTCGCCGGTCGCGTCGGAAATCAGGTGCAGATGGAAGAAGCTTTGGGGTTTGTTCACAGGGGGTCACCTGGGGCTGTGGGCTTCTGTGGATAGAGTGGGATGAAAAGACGGGCCGATCGGATGCGACTGTATCAGAAGGCTAGATGTCCACAATTCGTTGCTCTGTCAGCATCGCCGGGCGGCTGGGGACAAATCCGGGGACGGCTTTCCCTGCCTCTCGCCTGTCCACAGGGCGGGCTTTTCCCCACGTCTCGTAACGCTTTGACTCCAGTGGCGGATTCCTGTTCGTCCCCACAACCCTGCAGTTTGGAAAAAGAAGCACGCGACAATATGTTGGCTGGTGTTTTCCGGGGCAAAGCGGGACAGGTGACAACCACCAGAACCAACAGACTCTTAGAATCAGAAGAATCTTAGATATAAGAATCTTTGATTATAGAAGAGGCTGGGAGAAGCGAGCGCTCGATGCCCCCGAACCGGATCATGCTGGACGTGCTGAAGGGCAAGGCTCACTTTCCGCCTCCGCTCTGGATGATGCGTCAGGCCGGGCGCTATCTGCCGGAGTATCGGGAGACACGCAGGCGTGCCGGTTCCTTCCTGGATCTCTGCTATGACCCAGACCTTGCCGTCGAAGTGACCTTGCAGCCGATCGAGCGTTTTGGTTTCGATGCATCGATCCTGTTCTCGGACATCCTCGTCGTCCCGCATGCGCTTGGCCGCGACGTCCGCTTCGAAGAGGGGCGAGGGCCGCTGCTGACGCCGATCACGGCGCCGGAGATTGCGGCTCTGGAAAGCAAGCTGTTTCACGTGAATCTCGAACCTGTCTACGAGACGGTTCGCCGGCTGCGGGCCAAACTGCCAGACGAGACGACCTTGATCGGCTTCTGCGGGGCACCGTGGACGGTGGCGACCTATATGGTCGCCGGCCATGGCACGCCCGACCAGGCGCCGGCCCGGCTTTTTGCTTACCGCGAGCCGGCGGCCTTTCAACGATTGCTGAAAGTGCTCGCCGATCATTCGGCCGCCTATCTCATCCGTCAGATCGAGGCCGGCGCGGATGTGGTGCAGATTTTCGATTCCTGGTCAGGGGTGCTCGACGACGCCTGCTTTGAACAGTTCTGCGTGCAGCCGGTGGCGGAGATCGTCAGGCAAATTCGGGCCGTTCATCCCGATGTTCCGATCATTGGTTTTCCCAAGGGCGCCGGCGCCCGCTACCAGACCTATCGCCAGAAGACCGGCGTAACGGGTCTGGGGATCGACTGGACGGTGCCCCTGGAGGCGGCGAAGGATTTGCAGCGCCGAGGCGCGGTTCAGGGCAATCTCGATCCCTTGCGGCTCGTGGCAGGCGGCAAGGCACTGTCCGACGGCGTCGAAGCGATCCTGGAAGCGCTGGGAGAGGGGCCGCTGATTTTCAATCTCGGCCATGGCATCACGCCGGAGACGCCGATCGCCCATGTCGAGGCGATGGTGAGACAAGTGCGGAGCGCGACACGCTGATGGCCGAGATGAAAAACGCGAACAGCACCGGGCAGGCGATGATGCGCATGACGATCAGTATGGCGGTGCTGGTCGTTCTCACCGGGCTTTTGTATTTCGCGGCGCCCGACAGTTTTTATCCGTGGGCCAAGGCGATCCATATCCTCGCCGTCATCTCGTGGATGGCCGGCATGCTCTATCTGCCGCGGCTGCTGGTCTACCACGCCGATGCCGAGAAGGGTTCCGTGCAGTCGGAGACCTTCAAGGTGATGGAGCGGCGCCTGCTGCGCGGCATTGTCAATCCGGCGATGATCGTCACCTGGATGTTCGGTCTCTGGCTCGCCTGGAAAGGCTTCGGTTTCCAGGGCGGCTGGCTGCACGCCAAGATCGGGGCGGTGCTTTTGATGTCCGCCGTTCATGGCTACCTGGCCGGCGCGGTGCGCAAATTCGCTGAGGACCGCAACGAAAAGTCCGCCAGGCACTGGCGTATCGTCAACGAGATCCCCACATTGCTGATGGTCGCAATCGTCATTTTGGTGGTCGTCAAGCCGTTCTGACGCTTGTCGCGCAAAGGTGGTTCCCGGCATTGGCATGATGCGCTGCGGGCCTTTATCGGGTCCCGCAAAACGCAGCTTGCTCTTTCACCCGACCGACGATAAAAGACGGGTCTTCCTTCCCGTCATGCGCCGCCCCTCAGTGTCTTCGGCCGCGCCCGGCATTTGTCGCATCCCGCCGATATTTTCCCAAAGCTTACCCAGACTCCATCTATTCAAGGTCCGTCTATGCAAGAAATGAAACTCGCCGAGTTCAAGAACAAGAAACCGCCAGAGCTGATCGCTTATGCCGAATCGCTCGAGGTCGAGAACGCCAGCGTCATGCGCAAGCAGGAGCTGATGTTCGCGATCCTAAAAAAGCTGGCTGCCCAGGACGTCGAGATCATCGGCGACGGCGTGGTCGAGGTGCTGCAGGACGGTTTTGGCTTCCTGCGCTCGGCCAACGCCAATTATCTGCCAGGTCCCGACGATATCTACATTTCACCGTCGCAGATCCGACGCTTTTCGCTGAAGACCGGCGATACGGTCGAAGGGCCGATCCGCAGCCCGAAAGAGGGCGAGCGATATTTCGCGCTGCTCAAGGTCAACACGATCAATTTCGACGATCCCGAAAAGATCCGCCACAAGATCCACTTCGACAATCTGACGCCGCTCTATCCGACCAAGCGGCTGAAGATGGAGATCGACAATCCGACCACCAAGGATATCTCGGCGCGCGTGATCGACCTGGTCGCGCCGATCGGCAAGGGCCAGCGCGCGTTGATCAATGCGCAGCCGCGTACCGGCAAGACCGTTCTCATGCAGAACATCGCCCACTCGATCACCGCCAACCATCCGGAATGCTATTTGATCGTGCTTCTGATCGACGAGCGGCCGGAAGAAGTGACCGACATGCAGCGCTCGGTGAAGGGCGAGGTGATCTCGTCGACCTTCGACGAGCCGGCTGTTCGCCACGTGCAGGTCGCCGAAATGGTCATCGAAAAGGCCAAGCGCCTTGTCGAACATGGCCGCGACGTCGTCATTCTGCTTGATTCCATCACCCGCCTCGGTCGCGCCTACAACACCGTGGTGCCGTCATCCGGCAAAGTGCTGACCGGCGGTGTCGACGCCAACGCGCTGCAGCGGCCGAAGCGCTTTTTCGGTGCGGCGCGAAACATCGAGGAAGGCGGTTCGCTGACCATCATCGCCACCGCGCTGATCGATACCGGCAGCCGCATGGACGAAGTCATCTTCGAAGAGTTCAAGGGCACCGGCAACTGCGAAATCCAGCTCGACCGCAAGGTGGCCGACAAGCGCATCTATCCGGCCATGGACATATTGAAGTCCGGCACCCGCAAGGAAGATTTGCTGGTTTCCAAGCAGGACCTGCAGAAGATCTTCGTGCTGCGCCGCATCCTGGCGCCGATGGGAACCACCGACGCGATCGAGTTCCTGATCGACAAGCTCAAGCAGACCAAGACCAACGCGGATTTCTTCGATTCGATGAATACGTAGGCGAGCAGGCAGGGGGCGTATCCTCTTCTCGTCATCCTAGGGCGGAGCGACGCGAAGCGGAGTGCAGACCCTAGGATCCATGCCGTGAGGTCTATCGAAGAAAGCGCTGGAGCAGAATCTGCACCATTGCAACGCTCGGAAGTAACGGCATGGCAACTGTGTTCATGCGAATGCTTTTTTGTCTCGGATGATAGCGTTGAGGACGACGAGGAGCTTCCTTGCGACGGCAATGATGGCCAGCTTCTTTGACCCTGATCGGGCTGCGA
>NZ_JAMYSC010000064.1:0-27343 GCF_040321755.1 Mesorhizobium sp. M0276
CCCCCCCCCCCCCTCTTTTTTTTAAAACCAAAACCCCGCAACCCCCCCCGGCCCGGGGTGTGGGGGGCTGGTTTTTTTTAAAAATAAAAATAACGGGGGGGGGGGGCACCCCACACCCCCCCGCGACTTCAAACGGACCTTGTTTCAGGGCTTGATACGACTATGGACGCGACAGCCCAACACAGCGCGGCAACCGAGCGGCCTCCGGCCTTGGCTCCACGGCTGACGCTGTCCGGCATCTCCAAGAGCTTTCCCGGCGTACGCGCGCTGCACAATGTCAGCCTGTCGCTCTATCCGGGCCAGGTGACCGCGTTGATCGGTGAGAACGGTGCCGGCAAGTCGACCCTGGTCAAGATCATGACCGGCATCTACCAGCCAGACACGGGCACAATCAGCATCAACGGCCAAGCGGTCGCCCTGCCCAGCGCGCACGCGGCTTTCGGACACGGCGTCACCGCCATCCACCAGGAAACCGTGCTGTTCGACGATTTGACGGTCGCCGAAAACATCTTTCTCGGCCACGCCCCGCGCACGCGTTTCGGCACCATCGACTGGCGCACGATGCGCAAGAACGCGCGCGAAGTGCTCGACACCATGCATGCGGGTCATATCCACGCCGACGCCCGGCTGAAGGATCTCGGCATCGCCAACAAGCATTTGGTCGCCGTGGCCCGGGCCATGTCGATCGACGCTCAGATCGTCATCATGGACGAGCCGACCGCCGCCCTTTCGATGAAGGAGATCGAGGAGCTCTTTTTGCTGATCGAGTTCCTCAAGAGCGAAGGCAAGGCGATCCTGTTCATCAGCCACAAGTTCGACGAGATCTACCGCATAGCCGACCGCTACACGGTGTTCCGCGATGGCGAGATGGTCGGCGAAGGACTGATCAAGGATGCGGGCCAAAGCCAGATCGTGCGCCTGATGGTCGGCCGCGCCGTCGACCATATCTTTCCGCTGCGCAAGGCTGAGATCGGCGCGCCGGTGCTTTCCGTTTCCGGCCTGTCGCATCCGACCGAGTTCAACGACATCGGTTTCGAACTGCACAAGGGCGAAATCCTCGGTTTCTACGGCCTTGTCGGCGCCGGGCGCAGCGAGGTGATGCAGGCGATATCGGGCATCACCCGCACCTCAGCCGGCACGATCACGCTCGAAGGCAAGAAGATCGCGCCAAAATCGGCCGCGGATTCGATCGAAGCCGGCATCGTCTACGTGCCGGAAGAGCGCGGCAAGCAGGGCGTGGTGATCGGCCTGCCGATTTTCCAGAACGTCTCGCTGCCTTCGCTCAAGCGCACCTCCAGATCCGGCCTGCTGCGACTGTCGGAAGAATTCGCGCTCGCCCGCTCCTTTACGGAGCGGCTCGACCTGCGCGCCTCCTCGCTCAGCCAGGATGTCGGCACGCTGTCGGGCGGCAACCAGCAGAAGATCGTCATCGCCAAATGGCTGGCGACGGCGCCCAAGGTGATCATCCTGGACGAGCCGACCAAGGGCATCGACATCGGCTCCAAGGCCGCCGTGCACGGCTTCATGGCCGAGTTGGTGGCGCAGGGCCTGTCGGTGATCATGGTATCGTCGGAACTGCCGGAAATCCTTGGCATGTCCGACCGCATCGTGGTCATGCGCGAGGGTCTCGTTGCTGCTGTCTTCGACAACAAGGGCCTGGACGCCGAGACGCTGGTCAGGACGGCAGCAGGGATCGCCGCATGAAAGCATTTTTCAAATATCGTGAAATCTGGTTGCTTGCCGCCATCGTCGTGCTGATCGGGCTGATATCGACGCGCTTCCCCGCCTTTGCCGATCCCGGCAATTTGCGCCAGGTGTTCAACGACACCTCGATCCTGATGATCCTGGCGCTTGGCCAGATGGTTGTGATCCTGACCCGGTCGATCGACCTGTCGATGGCGTCCAATCTCTGCTTCACCGGCATGGTAGTGGCAATGCTGAACGCCGCGCATCCGGCAATCCCGATCCCGCTGCTGATTGGCATCGCCCTGGTCGTCGGCCTGGTGCTCGGCGCCATCAACGGCCTTTTGGTCTGGCGGCTGAACATCCCTTCGATCGTGGTGACATTGGGCACGCTCACCATCTATCGCGGTGCCACCTTCGTCCTGTCAGGCGGCGCCTGGGTCAATGCCGACAAGATGAGCCCGGGCTTCATTGGCTTTCAGCGGGCGGCGTTCCTCGGCATTCCGGTGCTGTCCTGGATCGCCATCCTGGTCATCGTGCTATTCTTCGTCCTGATGACGCGCACCGCGCTCGGCCGCTCGATCTATGCCATCGGCGTCAACCCGACGGCTTCGGTCTATGCCGGCATCGATGTCGGCCGGACGAAATTCATCGTCTTCTGCATCTCCGGCATGATCGGCGGCCTTTCGGGATATCTCTGGATCTCCCGCTATGTGATTGCCTCGGTCGAGGTCGCCAACGGCTATGAACTCAACATCATCGCCGCCTGCGTCATCGGCGGCATCTCGATCGCCGGCGGCATCGGCTCGGTCGGCGGCGCAGTGCTCGGCGCGCTGTTCCTCGGCATCATCTCCAACGCACTGCCGGTCATCAACATCTCGCCCTTCTGGCAGATGGCGATCTCGGGCAGCGCCATCATTCTGGCCGTCGTGCTCAACGCGCGCGGCGAACGCCGGCAGGGCCGCATCATCCTGCGAAAAGTGGAGGCGGTGACATGACCGACATCCCTGCCCCGCGCCATATTCCCGACCGGCTCGACAAGCCGCTGCGTTCGGCGATCTTTTCCTGGGAAGCGCTGCTGGTAGTGGTGGCGATGGCGATCTTCGCCATCAACAGCTTTGCCTCGCCGTATTTCCTCGACCCGTACTCGCTGTCCGATCTCACCTTCAATTTCACCGAGAAGGGTCTGATCGCCTTCGCCATGGCACTGCTGATCATTTCGGGCGAGATCGACCTGTCGGTGGCCGCGATCATCGCGCTGGCGTCGACCATGATGGGCATGGCAGTGCAGGCCGGGGCCGGCATGCCGGTGCTGGTGCTGATCGGCATCGTTGTCGGGCTCGGCTGCGGCGCCTTTAACGGCCTGCTGGTGACAAGGCTCGGACTGCCCTCCATCGTCGTCACCATCGGCACGATGAGCCTGTTTCGCGGCATCGCCTTCATCATCCTCGGCGACCAGGCTTACAAGGGCTATCCCGAAAGCTTCGCCTTCTTCGGCCAGGGCTATGTCTGGTGGGTGGTGTCGTTCGAACTGGTGCTCTTCCTGATCGCGGCCGTCGTTTACTGGTTTCTTCTGCACCGCACGAGTTTCGGCCGTCGTGTCTTTGCCATCGGCAACAACCCGGTCGCAGCACAATTTTCCGGCGTGCGCGTCGGCCGCACCAAGTTCATCCTGTTCTGCCTGACCGGGCTGATGTCGGGCATCGCCTCGGTGCTGATCACCTCGCGGCTCGGTTCGACCCGACCCTCGATCGCGCAGGGCTATGAACTGGAAGTCATCACCATGGTGGTGCTCGGCGGCGTCAGCATTCTCGGCGGCGCCGGCAGCATTCTGGGCGTCGTGCTGGCCGCCTTCATCATGGGGCTGGTGACCTTCGGGCTTGGCCTGCTCAACGTGCCCGGCATCGTCATGTCGATCTTCATCGGCCTGCTCCTGATCATCGTCATCGCTCTGCCGATCGTCTGGCGGCGGCTACGCGGAGGATGTTGATGCCGCAGAAATACGCGTTCAAGATGAAGCTGAAACCCGGCATGAAGGCCGAATACAAGAAGCGCCACGACGAGATCTGGCCGTCGCTGGTCGCACTCCTGAAACAGGCCGGCGTTTCCGATTATTCCATCCATCTCGATGATGAGACCAACATCCTGTTCGGCGTGCTGTGGCGTCGCGACGACCACGGCATGGACGACCTGCGGAAGCATCCGGAGATGCAGCGCTGGTGGGCCCACATGGCCGACATCATGGAGACGAGGCCGGACAACGAACCGGTGGCCGTGCCGCTGGAAACCGTGTTCCACATGGAATGAGCACGATACGCCACATCGCCGTCATCGATATCGGCAAGACCAACGCCAAGTTGGCACTGGTCGACCTCGCGACGCTGAGCGAGGTAGCATTGCGCCGCGTGGCCAATGCGTCGGTGCGGCAGGCGCCCTACCCGCATCATGATGTCGAGGCCTTGTGGACATTCATCCTCGACAGCCTTGCCGGCCTCAACTGCGAACAGCGCATCGACGCCATATCGATCACCACACATGGCGCGACGGGCGCACTGGTCGACGCCGCGGGCGGACTGGTGCTGCCGGTGCTCGACTATGAGTTCGACGGCCCCGACAGCCTGGCAGCGGACTATGACGCGATCCGCCCACCTTTCGCCGAGACCGGCACGCCGCGCCTGCCGCTCGGCCTCAATCTCGGCGCGCAATTCTTCTGGCAGCAGAAAAGCTTCCCGGCGCAATTCGCCAAGGCCGCCGCGATGCTGATGTATCCGCAATATTGGGCCTTGCGCTTGACCGATGTCGCAGCCAACGAGGTGACGTCGCTCGGCTGCCACACCGACCTTTGGAACCCGTGGACGGCCGATTTTTCGTCATTGGTCGACAGCGTGGAATGGCGCGGCTTGATGGCGCCGGTGAGGCCAGCCAGGGACCGCCTCGGCCCGATCCTGCCCAGTGTCGCGGTGCGAACGGGCCTTGACCCGCAAACGCCGGTCTTCTGCGGCCTGCATGATTCCAACGCCTCGCTGCTGCCGCATCTTCTCTCCGACAAGCCGCCCTTCTCCGTCGTCTCGACCGGCACCTGGGTGGTGTCGATGGCGGTCGGCGGCAAACAGATTGCGCTGGATGCGGCACGCGATACGCTGGTCAATGTCAACGCACTCGGCAATCCCGTTCCCTCGGCGCGCTTCATGGGCGGTCGCGAGTTTTCCGTGCTGACGAAGGACCGGCCGGAGCAGTGGAGCGAAGATGATGTCAGCGCCGTGTTGGCGCGAAAAGTGCTGCTGCTGCCATCGACCCAGCAAGGATCGGGGCCGTTCCCGCATCAGGCCGCGACATGGCTCAACGCCGACGACATGAACAATGGCCAGCGCTTTGCCGCCATCTCGTTCTATCTGGCGCTGATGACGGCGACCTGCCTCGATTTGATCGGTGCCGACGGCCCGACCACTGTCGAAGGCCCCTTTGCCCGCAACCGGCTCTTTGTCGGCATGCTGGCGGCAGCGACGGGGCGCACCGTGGTCGCATCCGAGGCTGCTACCGGCACCAGCATCGGCGCCGCGCTGCTGGCGTCGGGTCCGGTAACAGCGCACGGCAAGGGCGAACGAATAGAACTGCCGACCGACCCGGTCTGGGCCGACTACGTCAGCGCCTGGCGCGCGGCGGTCGAAGCGCAAAGCTGACTACAAAATCCGCTTGCCGAAAGCCGACATGACGAAGTTGACCACGTCGGCGCCGATCCGAGGCTCCAGATCCGCGGTCAGACCGGAAACATCCATCGACAGCAGTCCGCCGGAGAGCGCGATCGCCTCCATCGCCTGATGCGTTTCGCGCACGGTGAGGCCGCCGGAGCCCGCCGCCCAGCCGGCGAATTCGGTTGCCGTCGGCGAATAACTGACGTGAAAACCTTGCGTGCCCGAGGTGGCAATGCGGATCGCTTCGTGCATCAGGTCGCGCATGCCCATGGCGTCGATGTCGGTCATGGTGAAGGCCGACACGCGCGAATCCTTCAGCACCCGCGCTTCGGCCGGATCGGCATGGCGCAAGCCGACGATGACGACATTCTCCGGCGACAGCTGCGGCTGCAGCGCACCGGCCTTGTGGTCGAGACCGAGTGTGCGCGCCAGCACCGAGCCTTCCGGCAGGTCGATGCCGTCCTCTTCCTCGGGCATCAGGGCGGCGATGGAATCGATCCAGATCAGGCCGAAGGAATGCGTCGCGCGCGCCGTTGCGGTCAGCGCCTTGTGCGCGATGCGACGGTCGGCGCCGGCAGTCAGCCGGATCAGTCCCGATGGCGGCCGCTCGACATCGGCCAGTTCCACCACGTCGAAATCCATCGCTTCCAGCCGCGCGCCGGTGCCTTCACGGGCCAGGATGCCGGCAGCCCCTTGCTCGGCGGTGATCTGCACCATCTTGCGGCCGGAGAAGTCCTCGACATCGTGCATCGGGGCCTTCTCGACATATTCCGAGGTCATCGCCAGCAGCATGGCGCCATAGCTCATGCGGAAGGCGACGCGGTCGCCAACGGTCAGCGGCGGATCGGCATCGGCAACATCCAGCAACAGGTGGTCGCTGGAGGCGCCGAGCACCCTTATCCCCTTGGCAATCGGCGTCAGGCCCTCGACCAGCACATCCTCGCGGCCGATATTGGCAATGGCGCGCAGCCTGTCGCCCTCGTCGGGGAAGACCGGCTGGTTGCCGAAGGCGTCATAGCCGGATTGGCCGATCGGCCGTGACGGCTTGAGCTTGACCTCGATGATATCGCTGGTCAGCCGGCAGGCATCAGGTTCGAGTTCGGCCCACGGCGTGTCGCGAAAGGTCTCGACGCCGCCCTGCAGGATCGCCTCGCCGACACGCAGATTGTTGATCCCGGCCGGCAGTCTGCCTTCGAGCAGCAATGGCAGCGACGACGAGGCGCCGCCGGAAATCACGTCGAGGCTTTTGCCGGACAGGCGTTCGGTCTTGTAGGCGTGGGCGACGAGTTGGCCGAGATTTTCCGGCGTCGGCATGATGGCGCCGAAGCAGCCGAGATTGGTGCCGATGCCGGCGATGCGCACCCCTCTATACTGCAGGATCTGCTCGACCGTCGGGATCAGGTCATTCGGCCAGATGCCTTCGCGGAGATCGCCGAGGTCGATCATCAGCATGATGTCGTGGACGCGGCCCATGCGTTCGGCAAGGCGCGAAATCTCGCGGATGGTGGCGAGTTCCGACTGCAGGCTGATGTCGACGGTGCGCACCACCTCCTCGACACGCGCCATCGGTGGGCTGCGTAGTAGCATGATCGGCGCGTTGATGCCGCTGTCGCGCAGCCGGCGGATGTTTTCGAAGCGGGATTCCGCGATGCCGGCAACGCCACCGCGCAGCATGGCGCGCGCCACTTGCGGCATGCCGCAAGTGCCCTTGGTGACGCCGAAGACCTTGATGCCCGAGAGCGCGCAGCGCTCGACGATAGTGCGCGCATTGCGCTCGATGCGGCCAAGGTCGATGGCGACTTGCGGTCCCGACATCCTAGCCCCCGTAGACCAGCCCTTGCGGGTCGATCTCCGGCTTGCGGCCGGCGACGAGGTCGGCAAGGAATTTTCCCGAGCCGCAGGCCATGGTCCAGCCGACATGGCCGTGGCCGGTGTCGAGATAAAGATTCCCATAGCGCGCCCGGCCGATGACCGGCACGGAGTTCGGCATCATCGGCCGCAGGCCTGCCCACAGCTCCGCTTTCTTCTCGTCGAAGGCACCAGGAAACAGGTCCTTGCCCGTCCTGAACATGGCGGCGAAGTCGCTGGGCTTATGGCTGCGGTCGAAGCCGGTGAATTCGGCGGTCGAGGCGAGCCGCACCCGGTTGCCAAGCCTGGAATAGGCGATCAGCTGGTCCTCGTCGGCGCCGCCCATGGTCGGCCCCTTGCTCTCGTCTTCCAGCGGAATGGTCGCGGTATAACCCTTCACCGGATAGACAGGCAGGTCGATGCCGTAGCGGCGGCCGAGCAGGCCGCTTTCCGGTCCCATCGAGATGACCACGGCATCCCCGGTGACCGGTCCGGCCGAAGTCATCACCGCACTCACCCGGTCGCCCTCGATGGCGAGGCCCTCGACCGTCGTTCCGTAGAGAAAGTTCACGCCGAGCTTTTCGGCTGAATAGGCCGCGAGTTTTTCCACGAACTGCCGGGAATCGCCGGTCTGGTCGATCGGCGAATAGACGCCGCCGGCGATCTTTTCCTTCACGCCGGCAAGACCGGGTTCAAGCTCGACCAGCCGCTCGCGGCCGACGATCTCGATCGGCAGGCCATGCTCGGCCAGATAGCGATAATTGTCGGTGCCGGTGTCGAGACTGTGCTGCGAGCGAAAGAAGTAAAGGATGCCCTTCTTGCGCTCGTCGTAGCCGATGCCAGTCTCGGCCGAGATGGCGTTGATGCAGTCGCGCGAATAGAGCGCCAGGCGTAGCTTGACCCGGCTGTTGGCGCGCAGGCGCTCTTTCGTGCACTGGCGCAGGAAGCGCAGGCTCCAGGCAAGGAAATAGGGATCGAAGCGCAGCCGGACCTTGATGCCGAGATCATGGTTGTAGAGCGCGCGCAGGAACGTCTTCAAGGCCGCCGGCGAAGCCCAGGCGGTAGCATCCCCCGGAGACACCAGGCCGGCGTTCGACTGGCTGGTGCCACGCGCTGGCGCCGGATGGCGCTCGATCACGGTGACCTCGTGGCCGTCGCTGGCCAGATAGAAGGCGGCCGCTGTACCGACGACACCGGCCCCGAGCACCGTTATTTTCATGCCATCCCCCCAAAGCGCCTCGCGGCGCGGCGCCTCCATGCCGTGCCGCGAATGCCTTCAATAGCGCTTCACTGCCCGCCTTGCGAGCCCTTGCGAGAACCTGGCTCAGCCCCGAGCGGAGTTCTTGCCGGTCAGGATGCGCTCCCAGGCGAGCGCGTCGGCAACGATCTGGTCGAGGTCGTCGCGTTGCGGCTCCCAGCCGAGTTCGGCGCGGGCGAGATCCGAATTGGCAACCACCGCTGCGGCGTCGCCGGGACGGCGATCGCCCATCTTCACCTCGAAATGATGGCCGAAGGCACGCCGCACGCTGTCGATGACCTCGAGCACCGAGTAGCCATGGCTATAGCCGCAATTGGCGACGAGGCTTTGCCCGCCGGCGCGCAGCCGCTGCAAGGCCAGGCGATGTGCCGCCGCCAGATCGCTGACATGGATGTAGTCGCGCATGCAGGTGCCGTCCGGCGTCGGGTAATCGGTGCCGAACACTTGCATGAATGGCCGCTTGCCGAGCGCCGTCTCGCAGGCGACCTTGATCAAATGGGTGGCGCCCGGCGTCGACTGCCCGGTGCGGCCCTTCGGGTCGGCGCCGGCGACGTTGAAATAGCGCAGCGCGGTATAGCGCAGGCCGTGCGCCATCGCCGCGTCGCGCAGCATCCATTCGCTCATCAGCTTGGACAGGCCATAGGGCGATTCCGGCGCCAGGCGGGCATCCTCGCGCACCGGCTCCAGTCCGGCGCCGCCATAAACGGCCGCGGTCGAGGAAAAGATGAAATTGGGCACGCCCTCGCGCACCGCGGTTTCGATCAGCGTGCGCGTCTTGCAGGTGTTGTTCTCGTAATAGCCAAGCGGATCGGCGACCGATTCCGGGACCACGATGGAACCGGCGAAATGGATGATCGCGTCGATCTTGTTTTCCCTGATGATCGAGCCGACCAACTCCCTGTCGGCGACATCGCCAACCACCAGCTTTGCCTCCGGCGCCACCGCCCATTCGAAGCCGGTCGAAAGACGGTCGAGAACGACCACGCTCTCGCCGGCATCCAGCAGCTCCCAGACCATATGGCTGCCGATATAGCCGGCGCCGCCTGTTACCAAAACTGTCATCCGCGACCTCGCATCTCAAGATTTATCGGAAACTGTCTCAACCCCCGCCCTACTGGAAAGCCTGCCTGGTGGCCATTAGAACTCATGGTAACCAGCATTGTCTGCACGTGGCATCGTCCTGAAACAAAATTGATCCACATCAAGGGAATAGGCCACGATCCGTGGTCGATAGGAACAGGTCCGGGGCGTGGCATTTTGACCAGAAAGGCCTGGTGGACGACCAATAGGGCAATGATTATGATCCCGCGCAAAAATTGGGAAGCCGACATGAACTACCAGCGGTTCTTCGAGGAAGCGATCGACCAGCTCCATGCTGAGCGTCGCTACCGCGTTTTCGCCGACCTCGAGCGAATCGCGGGCAAGTTTCCGCGCGCCATCTGGCGTTCCAACGGCCGCGCCGAGGAAATCACCGTCTGGTGCTCCAACGATTATCTCGGCATGGGCCAGCATCCCGATGTCATCGCCGCGTTCCAGGATGCAGCCGGCAGGATGGGCTCGGGCGCCGGCGGCACCCGCAACATTTCCGGCACCAGCAACCCGCTGGTAGAGCTCGAACTGGAGCTTGCCGACCTGCACGAAAAGGAAGCGGCACTCGTCTTCACCTCCGGCTTCGTTTCCAACGAAGCCTCGATCTCGACCATCGCGCGGCTTTTGCCCAATTGCCTGATCATCTCGGACGAACTGAACCACGCCTCGATGATCGAAGGCGTACGGCGCTCGGGCGCCGAGAAGAAGATCTTCCGTCACAATGACGTCGCGCACCTGGAAAGCCTGTTGCAGGCGGCGGGCCGCGAACGCGCCAAGCTGATTATCTTCGAAAGCGTCTATTCGATGGATGGCGACATCGCGCCAATCAAGCAGATCGTCGAGCTCGCCGAGCGCTACAACGCCATGACCTATATCGACGAAGTGCATGCCGTCGGCATGTACGGACCACGCGGCGGCGGCATCACCGAGCGCGAAGGCCTGGCCGACCGCATCGACATCATCGAAGGCACGCTGGCCAAGGCATTCGGCACGCTAGGCGGCTACATCGCCGGCACCAGTGCAGTGATCGACGCCGTACGCTCCTATGCGCCGGGCTTCATCTTCACCACCGCGCTGCCGCCGGCGATCGCGGCTGCCGCGACCGCGTCGATCCGCCATCTCAAGCGCTCGCAGGCCGAGCGCGACGCCCAGCAGCAGCAGGCCGCGAGGACCAAGCAGATACTCTCTGCCGCCGGCCTGCCGGTGATGGACTCGCCGACCCACATCGTGCCAGTCTTGGTTGGCGATCCGGAACTTTGCAAGATGGCCAGCGACCGCCTGCTCGGCGTTCACGGCCTTTACATCCAGCCGATCAACTACCCGACCGTGCCGCGCGGCACGGAGCGGCTGCGCATCACGCCGACGCCGTTCCACTCCGATGCACTGATCGCCGAACTGCAGGACGCGCTGGTCGAGACCTGGGACGCGCTCGGCATTCCCTACGGCTCCGCCGGTCGGCCGTCCGTGGCCAAGAGCGACCGGATCATTCCGCTGCTGGTGCCCAAGTCAGGCGGCTGAAAAACTCTCCTCCGGCGGCCATCTGACGCGGGTTTCTGCGTCAACGGCTCAAACAGTCTTCATCCAATTCGCCAGACGATGCGCCGCTTCCTCGATCTGGTCGAGGCGGCGGTGGAAGCACAGCCTGAGGAAGGCTTCGCCGCCGGGGCCGAAAGCCGTGCCGGGAGCCAGGCCGACATTGGCTTTGTCGACGATGTCGAAGGCAGCAGTGCGTGAATCTGTGATGCCGTCGACCGTGAAGAAAAGATAGAACGCACCTTGCGGCACGGTGAACCGGGCACGGCCGGCGGCGCCCAGAATGCCGCAGACCAGATCGCGCGCCTTGCGCGCCCGCTCTACCTGTTCGGCAACGAAGGCATCGCCTTCATCAAGGGCCGCAACCGCGCCGCGCTGCATGAACTGGGCAACGCCGGAATTCGAATACTGGATCAGATTCTCGAACACCTGCTGCAGGGACGGATGTGTCTTGATCCAGCCGACACGCCAGCCGGTCATCGCCCAGTTCTTGGAAAAACTGTTGACATACAGGATGCGATCGTCCGCCGTCGCGATGTCGAGGAAAGACGGCGCGCGGCCAGGGCCATAGTGGAGCAGCGAATAGATCTCGTCGGCGATGATCCAGATATTTTTGGCGCGCGCGAGATCGAGGATTGCCTGCAAGGTCTCGTGATCGGCGGTCCAGCCGGTGGGATTGGACGGCGTGTTGATGAACAGTGCCTTTGTGCGCGGCGTGATCGCCGCTGCGATCTTCTCGACGTCGCAGGACCAGCCATTGCCGGAATGGTCCAGCGTCACCGCCACCGGAATGGCTCCCGCTATCGCCGCGGCGGCGTCGAAATTCGGCCAGGCCGGTGACAAATAAATCACCTCGTCGCCGGCGCCGGCAAGCGCGTCGAGCGCCAGCTGGATGGCATGCATGCCGGATCCGGTGACGATGAATTGTTCCTCCGGGAAGGTTTTGCCGAAATGCCTGGCGTAGTAGCGGGAAAGCGCCTGCCTGAGATCGGGGATGCCTTTCTGCCAGGTGTAGAACGTTTCGCCGCCGGCCAGCGCCTTTGACGCGGCATCGGTGATGAACGAAGGCGTCGGCAGGTCGCCCTCACCGGCCCAGAGCGGGATCATGCCCTCGCGCAGGCGGCCGTAATTGACCACGGCGACAATGCCGCTTTCGGGCGCGGCGCGGGCTTCGGCCCGAAGGCTGTCAATCAGGGTCATGAGCGGGTCCGTTCCGATCTAGGGCGTTGATCAGCGCTCCTTACCAGATGCCAAAACAGAAAACCCCGGCCGCGAACGACCGGGGTTTTGGTCCAGAAGAGCTGATCCGTCTATCTCCTGGCGAGCAAGTCGCGAATTTCGGTGAGCAGCGCGACATCGGCGGGCGGCGGAGCGGCCGGCGCAGCGGGCTTCTCGCGCTCAAGCCGCTTGCGCATGTTGTTCACCCCCTTGACCATCAGGAAGATGATGAAAGCGAGGATAAGGAAGTTCA
This sequence comes from Mesorhizobium sp. M0276, assembly GCF_040321755.1. Classification (NCBI taxonomy): domain Bacteria; kingdom Pseudomonadati; phylum Pseudomonadota; class Alphaproteobacteria; order Hyphomicrobiales; family Phyllobacteriaceae; genus Mesorhizobium; species Mesorhizobium sp. M0276. Next base: position 12,575 of record NZ_JAMYSC010000064.1, read on the forward strand.
ACGCTACGGTTATGAAGCTTCCATACGCGAAAACAGCGCCTTGCTTCTTAGCGTCTGCCAGCGAGGTGGCGTTGACGGCCGAGGAGAGCCCCAGGAAATAGTTGTTGAAATCCAGGCCGCCGAAAATCGCGCCGACGATCGGCATGATGATGTCGTTGACGAGGGAATCGACGATCTTGCCAAAGGCCGCGCCGATGATGACGCCGACCGCAAGGTCCATCACATTGCCCTTGGAAATGAATTCCTGGAACTCTTTCAGCATTCGACCCTCCTTGTCATGACCGGCCGAGCTGCCGTTTCCCGTCCTCAGGCATCGACCCGAGGACAAACATAACAAAAACCTCCGGTTGCAACATCGGCAAAAAGCAGGAAGCAACCGGTTTCTCCTTCCCCGACGGCCGTCCGGTAAAGCGCGTCACGCCGTGCTTTGGACCTTTTGTTCTTGCGCATGCCGTTGCCCAAAACTGCTGCGCTTCTTGGTCGACATGCATCGCAAATCACAGCCTTCATGCATCCAAAGCCGTGATGGACTCGGAAGCCAAGCTGTGATTGCGTCTGGGCAAGCCGGATTGAAATTCGGCACAAGGAGGATATTGCCGGCGTGCAGGGCTTGTTCATCGTCATCATCGCGATCGCCTATGTGACGCTGCTGTTCGCCATCGCCAGCCTGGGCGACCGCCGCTCGGCCATTTCAGAGCCAAGCCGGGCCCGGCCCTTCATCTACGCGCTCAGTCTGGCGATCTACTGCACGTCCTGGACGTTCTTCGGCTCGGTCGGCCTCTCCTCCGAACGCGGCCTCGAATTCCTCGGCATCTATACCGGCCCGGTGCTGGTGTTCGTGTTCGGCTTTCCGCTGCTCAACCGCATCGTCCGGCTGGCCAAGACCGAGAAGATCACCTCGATCGCCGACTTCCTCGGCGCCCGCTACGGCAAGAGCTTCACTGTCGCGGCGATCGCCACACTGATCGCCACCATCGGCGCGGTTCCCTATATCGCGCTGCAGTTGAAGGCGATCTCCGGTTCGGTCAGCCTGATGGTCGAGCACTATACGGGATCGCCACCCTCCTTCGATCCCTTCGTCAGCGACATTTCGCTGGTCGTCGCCATGCTGCTGGCGCTGTTTGCTGTGTTGTTCGGCACACGCCACGCCGACGCCACCGAACACCAGGACGGGCTGGTGCTGGCGGTTGCGGTGGAAACCGTGGTCAAGCTTGCCGCTTTCCTGGCGATCGGCCTGATGGTCACCTTCCTGATCTTCGGCGGCCCGGGTGATATGTTCGACAAGCTTGCCCAGAATGCGCAGGTTCGGCAGGCGATGAGCTACAACACCTCGCTGGCCACCTGGCTGGTGCTGACTTGCCTGAGCGGCTTTGCCATCATCATGCTGCCGCGGCAGTTCTACGTCACCATCGTCGAGAACCGTGGCGAGGCCGAATTGCGCACCGCGACATGGGTGTTTCCGCTCTACCTCGCGGCGATCAATCTGTTCGTGCTGCCGATCGCCTTTGCCGGCCTGTCGCTGGTCGGCACCGGAACCAGCAGCGATCTCTACGTGCTGTCGCTGCCTCTGTTCAGCGGCCATGACGTGCTGGCGATGGCGGCTTTCATCGGAGGCCTGTCGGCGGCAACCGCGATGGTTATCGTCGAGAGCGTGGCGCTGTCGATCATGATCTCCAACGACCTCGTCATCCCGCTGTTCGTGCGCCGCCTGCTCAAGACATCGACCTCCGAGAACGAAGATTGGTCGACGCTCATCCTCAACGTGCGGCGCGGGGCGATCTTCATCCTGCTGTTCATCGCCTTCCTCTACTATCGCGAGAGCACCAACAGCGTGCGCCTGTCGTCGATCGGCCTGATGTCGTTCGCGGCCATCGCCCAGTTCGCGCCGGCGCTGATCGGCGGGCTGATCTGGCGCGGCGCCAATGGCCGGGGTGCGGCGCTGGGCATGGTCGCCGGCATCCTCGTCTGGGGCTACACGCTGCTGTTTCCATCGCTTGCCGCATCCGATACCGGCATCATCGTGCACGGGCTGTTTGGCTTCGAGGCGTTGCGGCCGCAGGCCCTGTTCGGCACCGTCGCCGAACCGCTGAACCACGGCGTATTGTGGAGCCTGTCGATCAACGCGGTGTTCTTCGTGCTGGGTTCCCTCTCGCGCGCATCGGTTCCGCTGGAACGCATCCAGGCGTCGATCTTCGTGCCTCGCGATGCCGGTCCGATGCCCAGCCTGCGCCGCTTCCGCACCGCCATCACCGTCAACGACCTCAAGGATACGATCGGACGCTACCTCGGCGTCGAGCGCACCGAGCGCTCCTTCGAGTCGTTCGAAAGGACCAACGGCACTTCGCTGCACGGCAACGAGCAGGCGAGCATGGACGTCATCCGCTTTTCCGAGCAACTGCTGGCCAGCGCCGTGGGTTCCTCCTCGGCACGGCTGATCCTGTCGCTGCTGTTTCGACGCCACGACCGCGAATCCAGTGACGCCTTTCGCTTGCTCGACGACGCCACCGAGGCGCTGCAGCACAACCGCGACCTGCTTCAGATCGCGCTCGACCAGATGGAGCAAGGCATCACAGTCTTCGATCGCGACTTCCGCCTGATCTGCTGGAACCGGCAGTACCGGGCGCTTTTCGACCTGCCCGACGAGATGGGCCAGGTCGGCGTCTCGCTCGATCGCATCCTGCGCCATCTTGCCGAGCGCGGCGACATCCCTGCCGACCAGCGCGTGGCCATGCTCAACCGGCTGACCAGTTTCGTCAGCCCCTGGCAGATGGAACTGAAGACCAGCGGCCGCATCCTGGAGCTGCGTTCCAACCCGATGCCGGACGGCGGCATCGTCGCCACCTATGCAGACATTTCCGGACGCGTCGAGCAGGATCTGGCGCTGAAACGCGCCAATGAATCGCTGGAGCAGCGCGTCAAGACCCGCACCATGGAGCTGACGCGGGTCAACGAGGAGCTGGCGCAGGCGCAGATGCTCGCCGAGGAGGCCAATCTCGGCAAGACGCGCTTTCTCGCCGCCGTCGGGCACGACATCCTGCAGCCGCTGAACGCCGCCCGGCTCTATTGCTCATCGCTGATCGAGAAAGCCGGCAAGGGGCCTGCCGGCAAGGCAGCGGTCAACATCGAATCCTCGCTGGAATCGGTCGAGACCATCCTTGGCGCCGTGCTCGACATCTCCCGCCTCGACGCCGGCGCGATGAGGCCGGACGATACAGCCTTCAACCTCGACGGATTGCTGCGCCAGATCGGCAACGACTTTCGGCCGCTCGCAGCCGAAAAGAAGCTCGAGTTGACGATCATGCCGTCATCGGTGACCGTGACGACGGACCGCAATTTGTTGCGCCGCCTGATCCAGAACCTCGTCTCCAACGCCATCAAATACACGCGCCACGGCCGTGTGCTGGTCGGCGTCAGGCGGCGCGGCGAACTGGCCGAGATCCAGGTGGTCGACACCGGCATCGGCATCGCCGGCGACAAGCTGAACACCGTCTTTCGCGAATTCACCCGACTCGACGAAGGCGCGCGCGAAGCCGAGGGCCTCGGCCTCGGCCTCTCCATCGTCGACCGCATCGCCCGGGTGTTGCGCCTGGAGATCCGGATCTTTTCCACTCCCGGCAAGGGCACGCGCTTTTCCGTCATCCTGCCCGTGGCGGCCGTGCAGGAGCCGCGACGTGAAATCGAAACCAGGGCTCCTGCCCGCGCGACGGCTTCGCTGGCCGGGTTGCACGTGCTGTGCGTCGATAACGACGCCCGCATCCTCGACGGCATGCGGCTCCTGCTCGAAGGCTGGGGCTGCAATGTCGATACGGTGTCCGGCTCAAAGGATCTGGAGAGTTCTGCGATGCCCCGCCCGGACATCGTCCTTGCCGACTACCATCTCGACGGCGAGACCGGTCTCGATATCATCGCCAGACTGCGCGCGATCCATGGCGATGACCTGACGGCCGTGCTGGTCACCGCCGATCGCTCCAACGAGGTGCGCATGGCCGCGGGCGGGCTTGAGATTCCGGTGATCAACAAGCCGCTGAAACCTGCGGTGCTGCGCTCGATGATGGCCAGGGTCAGGCCGCTGGCATCGGCGGCCGAATAGCGCCAAAAGGCGGCCCGCCATCAGTTCCGCGAGCTCCAACGCGCGACCGATCGGGCGGACCGAGGTTCAGTACTTTGATTGAATAGTATTCTGATCGAACAGGGCGCCCTGGCGATCAGCTCGCCGGCTGCAGCGGGTCGCTGCCGATCTTGGACAGGAGGATCACCGCCTGGGTGCGGCTGTCGACGCCGAGCTTCTGCAGGATGGCGGAGACATGCGCCTTGATGGTCGCCTCGGAGACGCCGAGTTCATAGGCGATCTGCTTGTTGAGCAAGCCCTCGGCCAGCATGCCGAGCACGCGGGTCTGTTGCGGCGTCAGCGCCTGCAGCCGCTTGATCAGGTCTGATATTTCGGGATCCCGCTCGACGCCGAGATCGACCCCGACGGGTGATGCAATATCGCCGGCAAGCACCGACTGTACGGCGCTACGAATCTCTTCCATGCTGGCCGATTTGGAGATGAAGCCGGAAGCGCCGAGATTGAGCGCCCGCCTGATGGTCGCCGGATCGTCGTGCGCCGACACCACGACGAGTGGCACCGCCGGATGGATACCACGCAGCGAGATGAGGCCGGAGAGGCCGCTGGCGCCCGGCATCGACAGGTCGAGCAGCACCAGATCGACATCCTCGTTGGCCACGACCAGCGCCTTGGCGCTCTCGAAATCGCCGGCCTCGTGGATGGCGGCGACATTGCCGATGCCGGCGAGCGCTTCGCGCAGCGCACCGCGAAACAGTGGATGATCGTCGGCGATGACGAAAGAATAGCCTGCCGGCAAATGTCCCTCCCCGAATCCCCCGATGATTTTTAGCTTTTTTCCGGGATCAGTTGAACGATTATGAGGGGCTGCGCGCTGTTTTCAAGCGGCAAAGCCAGCGCGCCGCGTTTTCCCTGCTGAAATCAAAAAGCTACAGCGACGCTCAGGTCTTCTGCGAATTGAGCTGGGCGCCGTTGTCCTTGTCCATATCCTTGACGATGCCCATGAAGCCTCGCAGAAAGCGTTCCATGTAGCTCATCGTCTTGTTGAAATCCTCCTCGCTCGGCAGTTTCGATTCGAGGCGGGCGGAGAGCGAATTCTCGAGCTTGGTGACGCGCTCGTCCATCGCCTTCATCGAGGTCTGCAAGCGGTCGACCTCGTCCTGGAAAGCGGCGCGTTCGTCGGCCGCCATCTTGCAGACGAGCTGGCCGGACCGTTCCTCGCAGATCAACATGGCGCCGGTCTGGGTATCCATGCGGACATAGCCGTTATCAGACTTTTCCAGCCGGTAGCGGTCGATTTCTTCCGAATAAGCTGAAGCCGCGACCAGCGAAACGAGCGCGGCGGGGATCAAGATGTGCTGCAGACGCATGTTGTCCTCCATGGCCAAGGCCTGAAATATCGCATGTTTGCGCCGGAAATGGGGAAGACCCTTGGCGTGGCCTTTCCCGCGTGGCTGGTTCGGACTATAGCGCAACCATGTCTCAGATTATCTACAAGATAACCCCGCGAGCGCCTTGGCGCGAGGCCGAAACAAACGGCCGCTTCACCGGCGCGCCGATCGATGTCGCCGACGGCTTCATCCATTTTTCCACGGCAGCGCAGGTCAAGGAAACGGCGGCAAGGCACTTTGCCGGCCAGACCGACCTTCTGCTGGTCGCCATCGACGGCGCTAGCCTGGGTGCTGCTTTGAAATACGAGGTCTCGCGCGGAGGCGCGCTGTTTCCGCATCTTTATGGTCCGCTCGACCTCAACGCCGTGCTGTGGGTGCGACCGCTGCCGCATGGCGCAGACGGCGTGCACCAGTTCCCGGCACTGGAGGGGCAATGAGCATGCTCGACCGGCTCGGCCAGAGGCTGCTGTTCGCCTTCGATCCGGAAACCGCGCATGGCCTGTCAATCACGGCGCTGCGATGCGGCCTGCTGGTCGGGGGACGGACGACACGCGATGCGCGGCTGACGGTCAGCCTTTGCGGCCTCGATTTTCCCAACCCGCTTGGCATGGCCGCCGGCTACGACAAGAACGCCGAAGTACCCGACGCGCTGCTTGGCCTCGGCTTCGGCTTTGCCGAGGTCGGCACGATCACGCCACTGCCGCAGGCCGGCAATCCGAAGCCGCGCATTTTCCGACTGACGGCCGACGAAGCGGTGATCAACCGGCTGGGCTTCAACAATGAAGGCCATGCAGCGGCTGAAAAACGCCTTGCCGCACGCAAGGGGCGTGGCGGCATCGTCGGCGTCAACATCGGCGCCAACAAGGACAGCACTGAGCGCATCGGCGACTACGAGCGCGGTGTATCGCGGTTTGCGCCCTATGCTAGCTATCTCACCGTTAATATCTCCTCGCCCAACACGCCGGGCCTGCGCAACATGCAGGCGCGCGAGCAGCTTGGTGAGCTCTTGTCGCGGGTCATGGCAGCGCGCGCCGCGGCAACAGCCCAGCCGCCGGTGTTCCTCAAGATCGCCCCGGATCTGCTCGAGGCGGAGTTGGAGGACATCGCCGCCGAGGTCACCGAGAAACGGATCGACGGTGTCATCGTCTCCAACACCACAATCTCTCGGCCGGCGCTGCGCAGCGGCAACGCCGCGCGTGAGACCGGCGGGCTCTCGGGCAAGCCCTTGTTCGATCGCTCGACCATCGTTCTGGCCAGGATGCGCAAACTGCTCGGGCCGGAGCTTGCCATCATCGGTGTCGGCGGCGTCGATTCCACCGACACGGCACTGGAAAAGATCCGGGCTGGCGCCGATCTCGTCCAGCTCTACACCAGCATGATCTACGCCGGGCCGGCACTGCCGGGCCGGATCGTCGCCGGGATGGTCCGTTTCGTCGAAAAAGAACGGCTGAAGTCGATTTGCGAGTTGCGCGACAGCCGCCTCGACTTCTGGGCGTCCAGGCAACTCTGAACTGCTCTCAGGAACGTAGATTGCGACTGACGGCCCGCTCGCAGATGGTGCTGCCGCCGATGGCAGGCAAAACCCCGAAGAGAAGCAACTGTGCGGTTCCTCCGATGCCAGAAACCGCGGAGAGAATGAACGCAGCGAGCAATCCCAGCGCCGCGCCCAAGACATATGGCAGGTAGCTTCGCATAAGCTCACCCTGGAACAATTGGTGCATCAAGTCTGTTGGAAGTCGACTGGAAGTGCAAGTTCACCCGACGGCGCAGCAGGGCAACGAATTCGGGTTAACGGGTTCCTTCGGAGCCTTCGCCGGCGCGTAGGCTGACGGAGCATTAAACGAAAAACCCGCCTGAGCGGCGGGTCACTGGCGCAAATCAGCACCATGGACGAATATGTACCATAGCTGAGGGCACGAAATCAAGAAAAAATTCCTATCGCAAAAAGCTACCGGCACAAAAGTTGCCGACACCGCCGAACTGGCTGCCGCCAGGCCATTGCTGACCTGGGGTTCGGAGCTCTGGACGGCGCAGGCCCTTCCGGGGACACTGTCTAAAACGCGGTTCGCACCCTGAGCCGCAGGATCGTCAGCAGGCTGAAGCCGCGTGCGAGCAGGAAAACGTGCAACGCCGCCCACAGGCCGTGATTGCCGTAGGTAGGCGCGAGCGTCAGCAGCGCGGCCGCGAAAACGAGGAACGACAGCAGCATCATGTTGCGCATGTCGCGCGACCAGGTCGCGCCGATGAACACGCCATCCATCTGGAACGCCAGCACACCGCTCAGCGCGGTGAATGCCGCCCACGGCAGGTAGATGTCGGCCATCGAACGGACTTCCTCCGATGTCGTCACAAGAGCAACCAGACCGGCGCCGCCAAACAGCAGCACCAGGGTCGCGGCACCCGCCAGCCCAAACCCCCAGAACAGGGTCAGCCGCACCGCCTGGCGGAAGGGCGCGGCGGCACGCGCGCCGACGGCACGACCGGCCAGCTGTTCGGCGGCGGTGGCAAAGCCATCGAGAAAGTAGCCGGCAACGAGAAAGAAATTCATCAGCACGGCGTTGGCGGCCAGCGTCACCGTACCCAACTGCGCGCCTTGGCGGGTGAACAGCGCAAAGGCGGCGAGCAGCGAGAACGAGCGGATCATGATGTCGCGGTTGAGCGACAGCATGCGCACAAAGGCAGCTATGTCGAGCAAGCGATGGCGTGGCAAGGATGGGGTCGCCCGGAACCGGCGGATCACGATCGCCAGGCCGAGCAGCATGGCAAGGAACTCACCGGTCACGGTCGCCCAGGCGACGCCGACGACGCCCCAGCCGAGTTCCAGGCCGAGCAGGAAGCAGAGCGCGATGTTGATGCCGTTCAGCACCAATTGCAGCATCAAGCCGAGTCCGCCCTCGCCGCGCCCCAGCACATAACCGAGAACGGCATAGTTGATCAGTGAGAAGGGTGCGGCGAGCAGCCTGATCCTGATGTAGACGCCCATCGCCTCGCTGACACGCGGTTCGGCGCCCATGAACTTCTGCCCGGCGACGGCAACCAGGGGCGCAAGTGCCGCGAGCACGATGCCGGCGACAACCGCGATCAGCACGGCGCGCCAGAACACCGCCTGTTCCTCCAGCGCATCGCCGCGCCCGAACGCCTGGGCGACGAGACCGGTGGTGCCGGAGCGCAGGAAATTGAAAGTGGTGAAGACGACGTCGAAGATGAGCGCGCCGGCCGCCAGGCCGCCGAGCAGGGCAGCGTCACCGAACTGACCGACGACAGCTGTGTCGACCAGGCCGAGCATCGGCGTCGTCAGATAGGCAAGCGTCGTCGGCACCGCGATGGCCAGCACGGAACGGTTGGTGACGACAAAGTATCTGGCGTCGGCTGGGGTTGCACCCTTGTCCAAGGATTGCTGCCTTGCTGATTGCGGCTTGATCGAACCGCCGATGTGCCCCATTTTCCCGGCATCGCGCAATCACTCTTCCCGCGAAGGCCAACCGAATTACCCGGTCTGGCGCGAGCCCGCCGGATCCAGTTCATGCCTTTGCAGATCGTCCATCACCCCGACTACGACGCCGGCTTCGCTGTCAACCATCGCTTTCCGATGAGCAAATACCCGCTGCTGATGGATACCTTGCGCGCACGCGGACTGGCCGGGCCCGACGCGCTCAACTCCGCGGAACCCGCGCCGGCGTCATGGCTGAAGCTTGCCCATGCGGCCGACTATGTCGACCAGGTCATCAGTTGCTCCGTGCCCGAAAAGATCGAGCGAGAGATCGGTTTCCCGATCGGGCCCCGTGTCTCGCTGCGCGCGCAGCTTGCCACCGGCGGCACGGTGCTGGCGGCGCGGCTTGCCTTGCGCCACGGCATCGCCTGCAACACCGCCGGTGGCAGTCATCATGCGAGGCGTGCGCAAGGTGCGGGCTTTTGCACCTTCAACGATGTTGCCGTCGCATCGCTGGTCTTGCTCGCCGAAGGCGCCGCCACAAACATCCTGGTGGTCGACCTCGACGTGCATCAGGGCGACGGCACGGCGGACATTCTCGCGGACGATCCGCGCGTGTTCACCTTTTCCATGCATGGCGACCGCAACTACCCTGCGCGCAAGGTCGCCTCCGACCTCGATGTCGCGCTGCCCGATGGCACGTGTGACGCCGCTTACATGGAAAGGCTCGCCGCCACCCTGCCGGAACTGTCCGCCAAAGCGCATTGGGACATCGTCTTCTACAATGCTGGCGTCGACGTCCATGCCGAAGACCGGCTTGGCAGGCTGTCGCTATCGGATGCCGGGCTGCGCACGCGCGACAATACGGTCATCCGCCATTTTCGCGCGCAGGGCATTCCCGTCTGCGGCGTCATCGGCGGCGGCTATTCCATGGACGTGCCCGCCCTGGCGGCGAGGCACGCCATGCTGTTCGAGGTGGCGTCGGACTATGCCCGGTAGCTACTTCCGATAGTTGGCAAGCCTCAGCAGGATGAAGGCCGGCACGACGACCGCCGCACCGAGCAGGATGTAGCCGAAGAAGCGGTCGATGGCGTGGAAGCCAAGATTCCACAGGTCGATGAAGAACTTCCGGATGCCGTAGAACACATCCATCGGCGACCAGCCGAAGGCATTCATGACCAGGCCGACAAGGAACGACACGACCAGCAGTTTCAGGATCACCTTGAGCGGCGAGTCGCCGAGAAAGCGTGTCAGTGCGGACAAGGCCCGTCTCCAGATTGAGGTACCCAGACTCGAGGGCGTCGGCCAGACATACGCACTTGGCTTGCCGGCTTCAAGCCGGCAGTTTTGCGGATGGCGAACACCTCGAGCGAGGCATTGGCGTGGCCGCAAGCAACGCCAAGGCGTGGCAGCCGGCCGACGGCCGCGTCCGATCCCGCTGGCTTATCTGTTTTCTAACCAATTGCCGCTATTCCCAATCGAATAGCGGGAGCAAGGCCTTTGGTGGAGACGCAGAAAAACACCGCGCGACGCGGCGTCATGCTGTCGGTGGTCGTCCCATGCTACAATGAGCTGGACGGGGTGGCCGAACTTCATCGACGGGTGACGGCGGCATGCCTGGAACAGGGCTCCTCGTATGAGATCGTCCTTGTTATCGATGGCGCCACCGACGGCTCGCGAGATGCTATTTTCAAGCTGGCCGAAAAGGACGATCACGTCGTCGCCATCGACCTTGCCCGGAACTACGGCCACCAGATCGCGTTGAGCGCGGGGCTCGAATTCTGCCGCGGCCAGCGCATTCTCATTCTCGATGCCGACCTGCAGGATCCTCCTGAGCTGCTCGGCGCGATGATGGCGAAGATGAACGAAGGCTTCGACGTCGTTTACGGCCAGAGGCTGAGCCGTGACGGGGAAAGCTGGTTCAAGCTCACCTCCGCTTCGATATTCTATCGCTTGCTGCGCCGCATGGTCGACGTCGACATAGCCCCGAATTCCGGGGATTTCCGGCTGATGAGCCGCCGCGCGCTCGACCATCTGAACGCGATGCCCGAGCGCTACAGGTTCATTCGCGGCATGGTGAGCTGGATCGGGCTTAAACAGGTGGCTTTCCCCTATGAGCGGCACCGGCGCTTTGCCGGCACCACCCACTATCCCCTGAAGAAAATGGTTCTTCTGGCGATCGACGCGATGACCAGCTTTTCCATCGCGCCCCTGCGGTTCGCCTCGCTGCTCGGGATGATGTTCGGGCTTCTGGGTCTGTTCGTGCTCGGCTACACGCTGTTGGAATGGTCGGTCGGAAACGTGATGCCCGGCTGGACCAGCCTTGCCGCGATCATGCTGATCCTCGGCAGCGTCCAGCTCATGGTGCTTGGCATCTTCGGCGAGTATCTCGGGCGCATGTACATGGAGACAAAGCGGAGGCCGCTCTACTTCGTCAACGAGGTCGTTTCGCGCAGCCAGGCAGCCGAGGACGGGGAACTGCCCGTCCATCGCTTGCAGGAGATGGCAAAGAGGGCCGCACGTGCTTGAGGCGGAGTTCGACCGGGCGCAGCGGGAACGGCATGGGCAGGATGCGATCGGCTTTTCCGTGTGATTTCTCGCGGATGCTGCGATTTGGTGCCATCGGGCTCCTTAACACGGCGCTCGGATATACGCTCATCCTGGCTGGGCTGGCGCTCGGCTTCGGCGATGTCGCCTCCAACGCGGCGGGCTATGCCGCCGGCCTCACCCTCGGTTTCTTCCTCAACAGCCAATGGACATTCAGCCGTGCCGGTCGCTTTCGCCCAGGCGCGGTCGTGCGATACGCGATCACCTTCCTTATCGCCTACGGTGCCAACCTGGGCGTCGTGGTCACCGCCATGTCTGCCGGCTACATCGAAAACCCGTTGGTCCATCTGGCGGGAAACTGCCTTTACTCAGTCATCTTCTATGTCGGCTCGGCCCGTTTCGTGTTCGTCGGCAGCACGGATGATCCCGATCCCTTGACCGGAAAGAACGCAAAATGGCCTGGAGCTGCGACATGAACCAGACCAAGGCAATCTTGCTGGCCACGCCGTCGATCGAGGACGCACAGCGCACCCGGCTGGTCTTCTGCCTGCTCGCGGCCTTGGCGATGGCGGGGGCCCTGGCTGCCCAGGCCGGTGCCACCCTGCAGGATCCCGACAGTTGGTGGCACGTCAAGGTCGGGCTGGATTTCCTGGCAAACCGGACATTTCCGACGGTCGACCGTTATTCCTACACTTTTGCCGGCCAGCCATGGATTGCCAAGGAATGGCTGGGGCAGATCCTGCTGGCTCTTGCCTACCGGGCAGGAGGCTGGAACGGGGTGGTCACCCTGATCATCACCTCGATTTCCCTGACGGTTTTGCTGATGGGGTGGTTTCTCAGCGCATGGCTGAAGCCGATCCTGGCGATTGCACTGGCCTTCGCCGTGGTGTTCCTGATCAACCCGATCTTCACGGCGCGCCCGCATGTCTTCACTTTCCCGATCATCGTCATCTGGACGGAGATGCTCTTTCGTGCGGCACGGGAAGAACGGGCGCCGCCCTGGTGGCTGCTCGTGCTGGTCGTGTTGTGGGCGAACCTGCACGCCACCTTCACCTTGAGCTTCGTCATCGCGGCTTTCGCCGGTCTCGATCTGCTGGCGCGCACGGGCCTGTCAAAACCGGCCCTCCTGGCGAAATGGATCGCATTCGGCCTGCTTTGCCCGCTGGTCAGCCTGATGCATCCCTACGGCGTGAAAGCCATCCTAGCCACGCTCACCGTCGCCTACGGCAACGAGGCGGTGCCGCTGATCATGGAATGGAAACCGTTCAGCCAGCCGGACAGCCCCGTCCAGGAAGTTGCGATACTGCTGGCGCTTTTCGGGCTTCTGGTGTCACGGTTGCGGATTGGCTGGGCCAAGGCGTTGTTCGTCGTCTTCACCTTGCATGTCTATCTCGCCCATGTGCGTTTCATGTATCTGTTCTTCCTGCTGGTTCCCCTGGTGATCGCGATCGAGGTCGCGCAGCAATATCCCTCTCTTTCAGCCACCGCATGGCTGGTGGAAAAGCGCGACAGACTGGAAACATTCCTCGCCAGGCGGTTCTACGCGATCTGCGGTGCGGCGGCCGTCTTAACGATCGGCGGGATCGGCCTGCTCAGCAGTGCCTACCAGGTCGCGCCGAGCCCGAAGACGTCGGCCAGCGGCGCGCTGGCCTTCGCCGCAAGTCATCATCTGTCCGGCAACGTGCTGAATTCCTACAATTTCGGCGGCACGCTGATTTTTCACGGCATCAAGACCTATATCGACGGGCGGACGGACCAGCTGTTTCTGGGCGGTTTCACAAAAACCGATGACGAGACGGGACACAGCGACGGCAAGCCGCTCCTCGAAGCCCGGCTGAAGAAATACGCAATAGGCTGGGCACTGCTGTCGACCGGCGACAGCCGCATCCCCTTCTTCGACCAGCTTGGCTGGAACCGGGCCTATGCGGATGATTACGCGGTGATTTACCTGCCCGGCGCCTGATCCTGCGGCGTGCCGGCGCGAACCGGCTTCGCCAGCATTCGAACCTTGGCATCCGGCTTGCACTGATCGTCAGAAAAATCAGAGAAATAGTCCGGGAAAGTCGTCGGCGTTAACTTCATGCCTGGCTAATTCATGCTATCGCTGCCGGCTGGTGATGCTGGAGGGCTGGCATCCCACAGGGGATGACGTCAATTATGTTCATGTTAAAGCGACGGGCCGGAAAATTTTCCAGGGCCGTTTTCAGTCTGGCCTGGGCGCTGCATCTGGCAGCAATTCCGATTTCCTATTCGACAAACGCATACGCGCTCAACGGCGATGTCAAGCTGCCCAAACCTTATATTTCCAGGGCGATCGAAGCGGTCCTGCTGCCAATCAATGGCACTGTACGCAAGGAGTTCAAACTCAAGCCACACGCCCACGGCGTCCTTGTGCTGTCGGTGAAGCCTGGTGGCACCGGCGAAAAGCAAGGCATCAAGCCTGGCGACGTGATTGCCAAGGTCCACGGCCACAAGATCTACAAGCCGATCGATGTCGATACGGTGGTCTACCATTGGGCCAAAGCAGGCAAATCCGACTTCCGATTCGACTGCTATCGCGATGGCAAGTCCTACAACTCCAACGGCACGATCACGCTTAGCAGCTACGAAACCGCCGTCGATGTCGTCACTGTCGCGACGTGGACAAGCTGGTCCGTCGCAACTGCCTTCAGCTATTCGGAGTTCTACAGCGAATATAGCCAGGAGATGACTGCCACCTACGAATCATCCGAGACGACCGTGGAGGCGACTGCCTCTTCCGAGGAATTCACCTCCGAGGCCAACAGCGAGGCTACCGACGAAAGCTCGGACAGCAAAGCGGACGCGACAACTGACGGCGCGAGCGATTCGGCGACGGAGCCGAGCGATCAGGCAGAGGCTTCCGGAACCGACGACACCGATGCTCCCGCCGCGGAAGACAATTCCGACGGCGGCGACGATGGCGATGCCGCCGATGACAGTTCCGGCGACGATGATTCCGGTGGCGGGGACGACGGCGGTGGGGATGACGGCGGTGGCGACGATAGCGGTGACGACGAGTAATCCGCCAGCCTGCCGACTACCGGATCGGCAGAGATATTCAGATGTTGGGTTCGAGCGCACGGCAATCGCTTCGGGCTAATTTTTCACCTTGCCGATGTCGACACTCAGTCTGACGCGATTGGCCTAGGTTCGGGCGCAGGGCGGAATCATGAATCGTTAACGCTCTGGTAACCAAGTGGGATTCTGTTGGCCGGGAAGGAGACCGGCCATGGACGCAAGCTTTCTCGATCATATTGACGACATTGAAGACCCTCGCGTGCCCGGAATGGTGGTCTATCGGCTCGACGAGATCC
>NZ_JAMYSC010000065.1:0-27303 GCF_040321755.1 Mesorhizobium sp. M0276
CGCCGCCCCCCCGCGGGGGGCGGGGTGGACGCCGCCCCGCCGCGCGGCGGGGGGGGGGGGGGGCCCCCCCCGTGGCGGGCTCGGGGGGCGGGGGGGCCCCCCCCCCCCCCCCGCGACAAATACGACCGCGCCGAGCCGGGCGAGCATCTTTCCGTCCATGACGCTGCCCTCAGTCGCCGTTCTGGAACATGCGGGCGTTGCCCGGCTGGTAGCCGGCGCCCGGCGTCAGGAAGCGGCGGCGTTGCTCGCGGCCCTGTTCGACGGCCGCGGCCTGCTCGGCCGATTGAAGCGCTTGCGCCCGGCCGTTGGCGGCGACCACGGCAGTCAGGTCGGCGAGTTGCTGTGCCTGGAGACCGAGGAGCTGATTGCCGGCCTGCGCGGCCTGCAGCGCGCCGGTGGCACCCTGGCTCTGCCCGATGAGGGCAGACATCTCGGTTCGATTGGTGTCGATGTTGCCGACGACGCCGGCTTGGACACGCATGGCGTCCTGAAGGCCGCCGACGGTATTCTGCCAACGCTCGCGGGCGCCAGCGATCAACTGCTGGTCCGAGGCCGAGAGCGAGGCACTGCCGTAGGTTGTCTGGAACGCCTGGTCGATCTGCTGGGCGTCGAAGGCGATGTTCTGCGCCTGTGTCAGCAGTTGCTGGGTACGCTGGACCGACTGTTGAAGCTGCTGGAGCGATGAGTAAGGCAGGCTCGCAAGGTTGCGGGCCTGGTTGATCAGCATCTGTGCCTCGTTCTGGAGCGAGGTGATCTGGTTGGTGATCTGTTCCAGTGCGCGAGCAGCCTGAAGGACATTCTGCCCGTAGTTCGTCGGATCGAAAACGATGAGGGCCAGGGCCGGTGTCGTGATCATTGGCGACAAAGAGACGGGTGCGATCAAGAGAGCCGCGGCAAGGCGGGCGGCAAGCGAACGGGAACGGGAACGGGTAGTCATGATTGGGCCTCGTGCTGGGTTTGGGGACTGAGGTTGGCGAGATCGGGGATAAGGTCGGCGGCCCACTCCACGCTGCGGGCCCGTAGCCAGGCGGGCACAAACCCATCCCGGCCGGCCTCTGCGAGGACGCGTTCGATCGCGGCCTGGTCGGCCTTTGACGAGGTCGCTGTGAAGGCGAGCGCCACCTCGCCGAGACCCAGCTCGAACAGACGGTTGCCGCGGCGGCTCTGGCAGTAGTAGTCGCGCTTCGGGGTGGCCCTCGCGAGGATCTCGATCTGGCGGTCGTTCAACCCGAAGCGCCGATAGATCGCCGTGATCTGCGGCTCGATCGCCCGCTCGTTCGGCAATAGCAGGCGCGTCTGGCAGCTCTCGATGATGGCGGGCGCAATCGCGCTGCGGTCGATGTCGGAGAGCGACTGCGTGGCGAAGACGACGCTGGCGTTCTTCTTGCGCAGTGTCTTCAGCCATTCGCGCAGCTGCCCGGCAAATCCCTCATCGTCCAGCGCGAGCCAGCCTTCATCGACGATCAGCAGCGTCGGCCGACCGTCGAGGCGGTCCTCGATGCGGTGGAACAGATAGGAGAGCACTGCCGCCGCCGCACCCGTGCCGATCAGCCCTTCGGTCTCGAAGGCCTGGACGGAAGCCTCGCCGAGCCGTTCCGTCTCGTCGTCGAGCAGCCGACCATACGGGCCGCCGATGCAGTACGACCGAAGGGCCTGCTTCAACGCCGATGATTGCAACAGCACGGAAAGACCCGTCAGGGTGCGTTCCGCCACCGGGGCTGACGCGAGCGAGGTTAGCGCCGACCAGAGATGTTCCTTCACATCCGGGGTGATGACGACGCTCTCGCGCATCAGGATGGCTACGATCCAGTCGGCCGCCCATGCACGCTCTGGAGTGTGATGGATACGGGCGAGCGGCTGAAGTGAGACTGATGCCGCGGCGCCGTCCGTGGGGTCGCCGCCAAGGTCATGCCAGTCGCCTCCCATCGCGAGCGCCGCTGCACGGATTGAGCCGCCGAAGTCGAAGGCAAAGACCTGAGCGCTCTCGTACCGCCGGAACTGCAAGGCCATCAGCGCCAGCAGAACCGACTTGCCGGCGCCGGTCGGCCCGGCGACGAGGGTATGCCCGACGTCCCCGACATGAATTGAAAACCGGAACGGGGTCGAGCCTTCGGTTCTTCCGAAGAGCAGGGGAGGTGCTGCAAGATGCTCGTCCCGTTCCGGCCCCGCCCACACCGCCGAGAGCGGGATCATGTGGGCGAGATTGAGTGTGGAGATCGGTGGCTGCCGGACGTTGGCGTAGACCTGGCCGGGCAAGCTGCCGAGCCAGGCGTCCACCGCGTTGATCGTCTCGGCCATCGCGGTGAAGTCGCGACCCTGGATCACCTTCTCGACAAGGCGCAACTTCTCGTCGGCGACGCGCGGATCGTCGTCCCAGACCGTGACGGTTGCCGTGACATAGGCCTGCCCGATCAGGTCGGAGCCAAGTTCCTGGAGGGCGAGATCGGCGTCGGCCGCCTTGTTGGCGGCATCGCTGTCGACAAGCGTCGACGCCTCATTGGTCATTACCTCCTTGAGGATCGCGGCGATCGACTTGCGCTTGGCGAACCACCGCCGGCGAATCCTGGTCAGCAGCCTCGTCGCATCGGTCTTGTCGAGCATGATCGCGCGTGTCGACCAGCGATACGGGAACGCGAGGCGGTTCAACTCGTCGAGGATGCCGGGTGTGGTCGCGGTCGGAAAGCCGACGATGGTGAGAATGCGCAGATGCGCCTTGCCGAGCCGCGGCTCGAGACCGCCCGTCAGCGGCTGGTCCACCAGCAGCGCGTCGAGATACATCGGGATTTCGGGCACGCGGACGTGGTGGCGCTTTATTGAAACTGTCGAGTGGAGGTAGGTCAGCGTGTCGGCGTCATCGAGCCATATGCTTTCGGGCATGAAGCCTTCGACGAGCTGGAGGATCCGGTCGGTGCGATCGATGAAGCCGCGCAGGATGGCGCGGGGGTCGACGCCGCCTTGCGCCTTGCCCTCGTAGAGCCAGCTCTCTGCGCGCGCGGTGTCCTCGGCCGGCGGCAGATAGAGGAAGGTCAGGTAGTAGCTGGATTCGTAGTGCGCGCCCTCTTCCTCGAAGTCGGCCTTGCGTTCGGCGTCGACGAGGGCGGACGCGGTGTCGGGAAACCGGCTCTCGGGATAGCCTTGCGCCGGCAGCCGGGCGGCTTCGACGAAGATCGCCCAGCCGGAGCCGAGCCGGCGGAATGCATTGTTGAGGCGTCCGGCGACCGCGACCAGTTCGGCGGGCACCGATGATTCAAGATCCGGCCCGCGGAAGCGTGCGGTCCTCTGGAAGGAACCGTCCTTGTTGAGGACGACGCCTTCGCCCACCAGCGCCGCCCAAGGCAAGAAGTCGGCCAGGTGGGAAGACGTGCGGCGATATTCGGCAAGGTTCATCATGGCCGACTCCTGATCCTTCGCTTCAGACGTTCAGATGGCCGGGAATGCGCAGATGCCGGCGCACCACGTCGACGAACATCGGGTCGCGCTTGGCCGCCCAGACGGCGGCGAAATGGCCGATCGCCCAAAGCACGAGGCCCACCAGCCAGAGCCGCAGGCCGAGGCCAAGCGCCGCAGCAAGCGTCCCGTTGAGGATGGCGACAGAACGCGGCGCGCCGCCGAGCAGGATGTGGTCGGTCAGCGCGCGGTGGACGGGAGCGGTGAAGCCCGGAAGGTCGGTGCCTGTGTCGAGGAAGGCCGGCATCAGACAAGCGCCCCGCCGCCGAAGGAGAAGAACGACAGGAAGAAGGAACTGGCCGCGAAGGCGATGCTCAGCCCGAACACGATCTGGATCAGCCTGCGGAAGCCGCCCGAGGTGTCGCCGAACGCGAGCGTCAGGCCGGTGACGATGATGATGATCACCGCCATGATCTTGGCCACAGGCCCTTCGACGGATTCGAGGATCGACTGGAGCGGTGCTTCCCATGGCATCGAGGAACCCGCCGCCTGGGCGCAAGGCGACAGCATCAGCGTGGCGCAGCTGACGAAGGCTGCGGTCGCGATGTGACGGCGGATATTGTGGGCGAGGCGGATCATGGACGGTCTCCTTGGATATCAAATGCTGCGGGGATGATGGCGTAGTCGCCGGTCCGGTCGAGCCCTTCGACACGAGCGAGTTCGGCAAGACGTCGGTGCGAGCCGCGACCGGAAAGCACGGCCACCAGATCGATGGTCTCGGCGATCAGCGCCCGTGGCACTGTGACGACAGCCTCCTGGATGAGTTGGTCCATGCGGCGGAGCGCACCGATGGCGGTTCCAGCGTGAATGGTGCCGATGCCGCCAGGATGCCCCGTGCCCCACGCCTTGAGCAGATCCAGCGCCTCGGCGCCGCGCACCTCGCCGATGGGAATCCGGTCGGGCCGCAGGCGAAGTGACGAGCGCACCAGATCGGAGAGCGAGGCGACGCCATCCTTGGTGCGCAGCGCGACGAGGTTGGGCGCGGCGCATTGCAGCTCGCGCATATCCTCGATCAGCACAACGCGGTCGTCCGTCTTGGCGACTTCGGCCAGCAGCGCGTTGGTCAGCGTGGTCTTGCCGGTCGAGGTGCCGCCAGCGACAAGGATGTTCTTGCGGGTGGCGACCGCCGCGCGGAGCAACTCGGCCTGCTCGGCCGTCATGATGCCGGCGGAAACGTAGTCGCCGAGGGTAAAGACGGCGACGGCGGGCTTGCGGATCGCGAAGGCCGGGGCCGCGACGACCGGCGGCAGAAGGCCCTCGAACCGCTCCCCAGTATCGGGCAGTTCGGCCGAGACGCGCGGCCGACCGGAATGGACCTCGGCGCCGACATGGTGGGCGACGAGGCGCACGATGCGCTCGCCATCGGCAGACGATAGCCGCTCACCTGTGTCGGCGAGCCCGTGCGAAAGACGGTCGATCCAGAGCCGCCCGTCGGGGTTGAGCATCACCTCGACGATTTCAGGGTCTTCCAGAAACCCCGCTATCGCCGATCCGAGGGCCGTGCGCAGCATGCGAGCGCCACGGCTGAACGCCTCAGACTGCTGGTAGGAAATCGCCATGTCTTCCCCTTTTGCCAAAGGACCGCAAAGGCGGCTGTGGCTCGGGGATGATCAGAAAGAGCAAGAATTGGTGTCTGGCAACAACAACAATGTGGCGTCGAAGCCTGGCGTACAGAGACAGGGAAATGGCGGGACGTCCGATTGCTTGGTATCGCCTCCGCGACGAGCATTCAGCCGTCTTTGTTCGATTCCATGGTATCTTCGGCCGACGTAACACCGCCGATATCGTCGGGAATTTCCCTGAGAAAACTCTGTCCCTTCTGCAGGCGCCGGCCCAGCGCTTCGATGAACCCCTCGAACCGCTCGCGCCCCTTGGTTTGGGCGGCCGCCTGTGCGTCGGGAGGCAGCGGCGGTGTAATCGTCAACCAGAAACGGACGAACAGCGCCAGGGTTTCCGCGGTGATGCCGAGATCGCGCTCCATGCGCTGAACCTGTCGCGAGAGCCGGTCGAGGCGGCGGGTAAATGCCGCCTCGCGCCGGTCGGCGCCGTCCGGCGACAGAAAGGAGGCGACGGCGGCCTCGACGATCGCCGAGCGGGAGAGTTTCTTGCGATCGGCAAGCTCGGTGATCTGCCTCAGCATCTGAGGCGGAAAATAGACGTTCATCCGGTCGCGCATGACTGAGCCTCACATCTCGATGCCGTCGTTGGGATCGAGCGCGACCTGGCGGGCGACCCCGCGCATTTGCTGGCGCAGAATGCGGCTCTGCCGGGCGGCGTCCTCCGGCTCATGGTCGTCGATGATGGCGAACTCTTCCTGCGGCCTCAGTCCGCTGTTCTCCTTGGCGATGGCGACGTGATCGGGCAGTTCGGGTTCGCGGCGCACGCCACCATTGGCCGCGTCCTGCTCGGCCTTCTCCGCCCCGGCCGAGCGCGCGGGGCAAGGCTTCTGCGGGGCAAGCGCCGACCAGTCGTCCTTGCGTGCTGACCGACCGCTCTTGGCGGGATGCGGGGGCGGCAGGACGCGCTCCCTGAATCGCCCGTCCTCGTAGTAGCGGGCCTTCTTCGCGCGGATCGGCGGGGTGCCCGCCACCATGACGATCTCGTCGCTGGACGGGAGCTGCATTGCCTCGCCGGGGGTGAGCAAGGGCCTCGCCGTTTCCGCGCGCGAGACCATGAGATGCCCGAGCCAGGGCGACAGCCGGTGCCCGGCGTAGTTCCTCATCGCCTTCATTTCGGTGGCGGTGCCAAGAGCGTCCGACACGCGCTTCGCCGTCCTCTCGTCATTGGTCGCGAAGCTCACCCGGACATGGCAGTTGTCGAGGATCGAGTTATTAGCGCCATATGCCTTCTCGATCTGATTGAGCGATTGGGCGATGAGGAAGGCTTTCAGTCCGTACCCCGCCATGAAGGCAAGGGCGCTCTCGAAGAAATCCAGCCGGCCAAGCGCAGGAAACTCGTCGAGCATCATCAGGACGCGGTGGCGGCGGTCCTTAGCATGAAGATCTTCGGTCAGGCGCCGCCCGATTTGATTGAGCACCAGGCGGATGAGCGGCTTTGTGCGCGAGATGTCGGACGGCGGCACGACGAGGTAGAGGGTCGCCGGTTTGGGATCGGCGACGATGTCGGCGATCCGCCAGTCGCAGCGGCTCGTCACCTCGGCAACGACGGGATCGCGATAGAGGCCGAGAAATGACATAGCGGTGGAGAGCACGCCGGACCGTTCGTTGTCGGATTTGTTCAGCAGCTCACGCGCCGTCGAGGCGACGACGGGATGCGGACCGGCTTCTCCGAGATGCGGCGTTGTCATCATCGCAGCCAGTGTGGTTTCGATTGGCCGCTTAGGGTCTGACAGGAATCCAGCGACGCCGGCCAGCGTCTTGTCGGGCTCGGCGTAGAGGACATGCAGGATCGCTCCGACCAGAAGAGAGTGGCTGGTCTTCTCCCAATGATTCCGCTTCTCAAGCGACCCCTCGGGATCGACCAGCACGTCGGCGACATTCTGGACGTCGCGCACCTCCCACTCGCCACACCGCACCTCGAGGAGCGGGTTGTAGGCGGAGGACCTCGCGTTCGTGGGATCGAAGAGCAGCACCCGCCCATGCTTGGCTCGAAAGCCTGCCGTGAGCTGCCAGTTCTCGCCTTTGATATCGTGGACGATCGCCGAGCCCGGCCAGGTCAGGAGCGACGGCGCGACCAGACCGACGCCTTTGCCGCTGCGCGTGGGCGCGAAGCACAGCACATGCTCCGGTCCATCGTGACGGAGATAGTCGCGATCGAGCTTGCCGAGCACCACGCCGTCAGGGCCGAGCAGCCCGGCGGACTTGACCTCATTCGGTTTCGCCCAGCGCGCCGAGCCGTAGGTCTCGACATTCTTCGCCTCGCGCGCTCGCCAGACCGACAGGCCGATCGCTACGGCGATGGCCATGAAGCCGCCAGAGGCCGCGATGAATGCGCCCTCGACGAAGATCGGTGGCGCGTAGGCGTCGTAGAAGTACCACCACGCGAAGAATGACGGCGGATGGTAAAATGGGACGCCCGCCAGCTCGAACCATGGCGCGCCGAGTTGCGGCTGGAAGCCGAGCCTCCACGCCGTCCACTGCGTTGCGGCCCATGTCGTGGCCAGCACGATCAGGAAGACGATCGTGATCTGGCCCCAGAGGATTTTCGTGGCGGACAAATGCAGGTTCCTCGACAGCAAATGCTATCAAGGTCGGCGGCCATTGATTGGAATTGCAAGGGGTACGGTCCGTGGGTCGCAGTCCGGGCGCCAGTAGAGAGTCAATACAGGAGAAAGTGCAGGGGTGACGACTCGTCTTGCGAGCCTACCAACCTACGATTGCGTATTGACCGGGATGGTGTGCGGGATCGAACAACCACGCGAGTGTCGCCATGCTACATCCGTTGTCGTGACGCGCGACCTGTTTGAGATCTGGGTCGATTGGCAGGCCTGAGTCGTCAGAAGGTACCGTCTCGGTCTCGGTTGTCCCAACTTTGCTGATCGGAACTCCAGTGTTCGTTGGCACCTCGCACGCTTCGGTTGGGGCGGCCAGGTTTAGCATGTCATCTACGGCTGTCTGCGAAAGTTTCCAGCCCAGCGGAAGTCGAAGTGCATCTGCCGGAAGGGCGTTTTCAAAATATCCAGAGTCTGCATCGTTGCCGCCGGCGAAGGTAGGATCGTCAAATCCCCCAAAATAAGCCTCAGCTCTGGCTAAAGCGATAACACCACGGGCCGAACGCGCGGCAAGCATGGTCGACAACGGATCCGCAATGAGCGACTGCGAAGGGTCTGGAGTGTCGCCATATACGTAGCCTGGTTTGTTCTCCACTAGGCCGGCGATCGGCACGTACGCGAGAAAAATGTAACTGTTGCAGCCCTGCCAATCGACAGGTGTGTCGAACTTAGTGAGGACGTAGAGCTGGCATTTGCAGGCGTCACCACCGGTCACCTGATAGGTGCAACCCGCCGTCTGTGTTTGCGCAGCCAGTCCCCTTATCTGCTGCACAATCTCCAGTGCGGTGTCGGCGCCTGAATTCTCGTAGTATCCCCCATCCGCGAGCACGCGGAAGGAATTGTCACTCACTTGAAGGCGGGCCGAATCCGTCACCCATGGAAAGCGTGCGCTGATCACGGCTGCAGTGGCAGTACCAATATCGCGAGCAGAAACAATATTGCCCGATGGGAAGGACTCAGCTGTCTCTGCGCCAAGGTTGTCGAGTGCACTGAATACGAATCTGTTTCCATCGTTGACATTCGTCGACACGAACACGAGGACGGGCCTGTTTTCCTTAGGCGACCAACTCGCTCTCAAAGGCGCGGAGAGGAATTCGTTGCCTGGCAAGGTCGTCAGGACGGCGTCAGTCAATGCCGTACCACTGTCGGTGAAGACCTGGCGTCCTGGGATAAGAAAGTCGGCGGTTCCGACGATCAACAAGTTGGCGAAAACAGGTGATAGCAAGTCGGTAGTGACCGGGGCCGTAGGGATAGATACGGTTCTTCTGTGGCAGGGTTTTAGAACAGTATTCTCTTTGTTGGCATCCAACGAGGCCGAAAAGAGCAGCTGGCCAATTGAACCGCCCGAAACGCCGACCGACGCGAACAGATGCTGGGCGAAGTTGGGGCAAACCCCCTGCATTGCGCTCAGGGCGAGATATGCGTGCGCAGCCGCATACATGCCGCCACCTTCAGCTGAGCTTATGATGACTGGATAGGGATGACGCGCCTTGCGATAGGCATCGAGGTCCCCTCTTGCATTTAGCCATTGATAGAGACCATCGAGCGTCGCGTATGCCGGATGCTGGGCATAGAGCGCCGGATCGAAGAGAGGCACTGCGCGTTGTGGACCGCCCAAGAAACTCGCGACCACGCAGACGACCAAATAGCTTGCGGAAAGCTTAGGGTATGTCGCGGCAAATGACGCTAACATTCCCAACAGGCCGACGGCGACTGACAGAGTCGCCAGTGGTCCGATAGTCGCGGGGAAGGCAACCGGCATGAAGGAGAGCAGGGTCACGGCTGCGGCTAAGAGACCGAGGGGAACTACCGTTACCAACAAACGCACAACCCTAGCTCTTGCCATAAATATCGGGATGGCCAAATGAGCCGCACAGAACCCAAACACCAAGGCAGGCCGGCACCATGAACCACATCGTTTCCGGAGCGGATCGCCCAATGATAGCGCCCAGCGCGATCATCGGCATGTTGACGATGAAAGCGTCGACCACGCGGTGGGTCTGACCTCGCATACCGATCGCCGCGAGTTGCAGCAAAGCCGTGAGTACGACAGGTGCGAGAAAAGCGATCCATTGGAGCAGTGAACCCTCCGTCCGGGCGGCAACGACGACGTCCGTCAATTGTGGAGGGGACACCCAGTACAGGATGCCATAAACGGCACCCACAGCTATTGAGGGAAGCCGCAAAGCGATATTCGAAAAGGCCTTCGCATTTTCGACGTCCATCGTTTCCCCCAGCTCCGTGCCGCTTGAGAGCGAAGCCGGATCGTTCACAACAACCCCGCAGAGTCCTCCTGCGACAGCTTGTGCAAGAGCATTTGCAGTTCTTCGGCCCCGTTTCCGGGCGCTCTTAATCGTTTCCCGTCGGTACTGCGGTCAACGTCGAGCGATAGTCGTTGATGTTCGAGAAGAGCCCCTGGTTGCAGCACTAGAGAGCATATACAGGAAAAAGAGCAGGCGGGCGACGGCGGCGGGCCACCCTAATTCCGTCATCCGACGGCGAAGACAGTGGAACGCTTGCACTTATGAAGCGTCCCGTTTGGTGGTCGATAAGACGTCGCTTTTCAGCACCAAATCAGCAGGGCACCTTCCGCGTCGGCGAGACGTCTTGAGCGTGCCTATCTCCTATAGTAGTCGTGGCTGCATTCGTTTGCGACGTTGGTGGCGGCAGTCATCCCGCGCGGTCCCTTGGGAGTGTCATTCCATCATGACGACCTGGCCTAGATCGGCGAGGCGCTCGATGACGTGATCCGGTCTGAATGGAAACCGCTCCATGTCAGCCCGTGTGCTCACACCAGTAAGTACAAGCGCTGTCTTCAGGCCCGATTCCAATCCCGCGACCACGTCCGTATCCATCCTGTCCCCGACCAGAATCGTATCGACCGCACTAACTCCTAGCCGGTCAAGCGCGCTTCGCATCATGAATGGGTTCGGCTTGCCTACGAAATAGGGCTGACGGCCGGTGGCCTTTTCGATCAGGGCTGCGACCGCGCCGCAGGCCGGATGGAAGCCCCGCTCTGTCGGACCGGTGGCATCCGGATTGGTGGCGAGAAACCATGCGCCCTTTGCCACAAGCTCAGCACCGACGGCGATCTGCTCATAGTGGTACGAAGTGGTGTCGCCGAGGATCACGAAATCTGGGGCAAACTGCGTGATCCGGCAGCCGGCGCGCCGCAGGGCCTCGACTAGGCCGTGGTCGCCGATGACGTATGCGGATGATCCCGGCTTTTGCAACTCGACGAACCGCGCGGTAGCCAGTGCCGACGTGTAGATATGTTCAGGGGTTACGGGGAAGCCAACCGCTCTGAGACGCTCGGCATGATCGTCCGGCGTAAAGCGAGAGTTGTTAGTGAAGATTTGAAACGGCTTGCCGGTGGCGACCAGCGCAGCGACATAGTCGATCGAGCCTTCAATCGGTTGGCCGCCGCGGACTAGAACCCCGTCCATGTCGAGAAGGTGCGCTATGATCATCGTATTTCAACCATCGATGCCTTTGGGTGGATGCGCGGCTTGAGCATGTGCTGTCTCACGCGCGCGGTAAGTCGCAAGAGTGCCGGCAAAATACCCAATGAGAACGATGTGGGAAGGGCACCCAATCGCTCATGCGGTAATAGGACGTCGCAGCGTGAAAAAGGGCCGACATAGTACGGTCGCCGGGCCCACCGGCCCAGTCGTTGCGTGGATGCTTGCGCACATGCGTCGTGTGTCGGCGATAGACAGACCGCGATCGGTCAACTCCTGTCATCCAGCACTCTTGAAGGGTCTGTTCCACTGGCGACAGTGAATGGCGGGGTTGGAGGCCAGACGACTGCCGATACTCAGACCCGACGATCAAAGCTCACGGTAGTCGAGACCGATATCAAGGATCGGCGCGCTGTGGGTCAACCAGCCGATGGAGATAAGATCGACACCGGTCGCCGCGATGGCTGGGGCCGACGCTTCGGTGATCCTGCCCGACGCTTCGGTGATCGCCCGGCCGGCAACCATGGCCACCGCCTGGCGAAGCGCGTCGACCGACATGTTGTCGAGCAGGACGGCGTCGGGGGCGAGAGCCAGGACCTCTTCCAACTGGGTCAGCGTATCGACCTCAACTTCGATCTTGACGAGATGACCGACGCTGCTTCGCGCCCGCTCGATTGCGGTGCGAATGCTGCCGGCGATGGCGATGTGGTTGTCTTTGATCAGGATGGCATCGTCAAGGCCGAAGCGATGGTTGGAGCCGCCACCGGCGCGCACGGCATATTTTTCGACGGCTCGTAGACCGGGCGTCGTCTTGCGCGTGCAGACGATCTTTGCGCCATGGCCGCGGACCGCCGCGCCGACCGATGCCGTTGCCGTGGCGATGCCGCTCAAATGGCAGAGGAAATTGAGTGCCGTCCGCTCCGCCGTGAGTATGGCCCGGGCCGGACCGCTCACCGACGCGATGATTTCTCCTTGCGCAATTTCGCTGCCGTCCGCACGACGCACGGTCATTTCGACGTCAGGATCGATGAGCCGAAAGGCGAGCGTCGCCAGATCGAGCCCGGCGACAGTTCCGGCCTGGCGCGCTGTCAGCACGGTTGTCGTATGATGGTCCTTCGGTACAACGGCGTTCGACGTCAGGTCGCCGCCCCTGCCGAGATCTTCGAGAAGAGCTGCCCGCACCAGGGGTTCGAGCATGATTGCGGGGAGTGGCGACAGGTTCATCATGAGACGCTTTCCGGCGTTGGGGAGGACGCAAGTTCCCGCGCTGCGGCCACGGCCGTGTCGAGCGTGATTTGGGAGCGGCGGGCGCCGGCCGCATGATGCGGAAAGTCCGTCCGGAAATGGGCCCCGCGGCTTTCCCGCCGCTGCAAGGCGGCAATCGCGATCATCAGCCCGACGGCGGCGGAATCGGACGCCGTGTCGTGCCGCTGGAACAGCAGCAACAAGGCCCGCGCGGCCTCTTTTAGTCCTTCGCCATCACGCGTTACGCCGAGGGCATGTGACAGCAGAGGGCGCACAGGCCTTGGATCTGGCGGGGGCAGGTCAGAGGCCATCGCTGGCTTTCCACGGTGCTGAGGCGAAGCGGCTACACTCTCGGCAACCCAGCGCGCGCAAACAACGGCTTCGGTCAGCGAGTTGCTGGCAAGCCGGTTGGCGCCGTGCAGCCCGGTCGACGCGACTTCGCCGCAAGCCCAAAGTCCCTGAACCGATGTTCGCCCGGCCAGATCCACGGCGACACCACCCATGTGGTAATGCTGGGCCGGCCGGATGGGAATGAGGTCATGGGCCGGATCGATGCCGGCCTTGTTGCAGGCTGACGCGATCGTTGGAAACTGCTGCGCGAATGTCGCGCCTGGCTTTTTGCGCACGTCGAGGAAGACGCGATGGCCGTCGGCAAGATGTCTCCAGACCGCGCGCGCGACGATGTCGCGTGGTGCGAGTTCCGCACCTCGCACGCCGTGGAGGAAACGTCGGCCTGTCTCGTCGACGATCGTTGCGCCTTCGCCGCGAACCGCCTCGCTGATGAGCGGCATCGGACGGCCCGGCCCGTCAAGCGCGGTCGGATGGAACTGGATGAACTCCAGGTCGGCTAGGGTTGCGCCCGCGCGTGCTGCGAGCGCCAGGCCGTGTCCGCAACTGCCCAGCGGGTTGGTTGAGTCATGGAATAGCCCGCCGATTCCGCCGGTGGCGAGAATGACCCGTACGGTGGCGAGGAATACCGGACCTGTCGAACATCTCGCCAGCACGCCGGTGACCCTGCCGTCCTCCACCGCCAACCGGCGTGCTTCGATGTCCTCGACGACTGCAATTGTCGGCGTGGAGCGCACCGCGGCAACAAGCCCGCGCATGACTTCCCGTCCGCTGCCGTCACCTCCGGCATGTACGATGCGCCGCCGGCTGTGCGCGGCTTCCAACCCGAGAGTCAGCGCTCCTTCGGGTGTCCGATCAAAGCGAACCCCAAGGCGCGCCAGATCCTCGATCGGGCCCGGCGCCGCGTACACGATGCGCCTTGCTGCATCCGCGTCGCAAAGGCCGTCGCCTGCGGCGAGCGTATCGGAAAGGTGAAGCGCCGGGTCATCATCGTCGCCCAGGCTAGCGGCCAGCCCGCCCTGCGCCCACGCGCTCGACACATCGGCGCCAAGCAGCGATCTCGACAGGAGAAGCACCGGCTCAGGCGCCAGGTGCAGCGCGGTCATCAGTCCGGCTATGCCGCCGCCGATGATCACCGGCCGCCCGGCGAGATCTTGGACGTCCACGCTCATACCGCCAGCATCCGCTCGACAGCCAGCCGCGCGCGCCCCGCGATCTCCGGCTCGATGGTCACCACATGGCGGTTCTGTTCGAGCGCTGAACGGATGTTGGCGAGCGTTATCCGCTTCATATGCGGGCACAAATTGCAGGGCCGGATGAACTCGACCTCGGGATGCTCGACCGCGACATTGTCGCTCATGGAGCATTCCGTCATCAGCACGACGCGGGGTGGTTTTTGCCTTCCGACATAATCCGACATGGCGGCGGTCGAACCGGAGAAATCGGCTTCGGCCACCACTTCCGGCGGGCACTCGGGATGCGCCAGCACCGTCACTCCCGGATGACTTTCGCGCAAGTCCCTGATATCGGCCGGCGTGAAGCGCTCATGCACCTCGCAATGCCCTTTCCAGGCGATGATCTGCACGTCGGTCTGGGCGGCGATGTTCTGGGCAAGATATTCGTCCGGCAGCATGATCACACTGGGAACACCCAGCGACTCCACGACGCTCTTCGCATTGCCGGAGGTACAGCAGATATCGGACTCGGCCTTCACCTCGGCTGATGTGTTGACATAGGTGACAACAGGCACGCCCGGATAACGCTGCCGCAGCAGGCGGATGTCCTCGGCGGTAATGGAGTCCGCCAGCGAACAGCCTGCCCTGAGGTCGGGGATCAGCACCGTCTTTTGCGGGTTGAGCAGCTTCGCCGTCTCGGCCATGAAATGCACGCCGGCCAGCACAATGACATCCGCTTCAGTCGATACCGCCTTGCGGGCAAGCGCCAGGCTGTCGCCAACGATGTCGGCGACACAGTGGTATATCTCCGGCGTCTGATAGTTATGCGCCAGGATGACGGCGTTTCGCCGCCGTTTCAGATCGAGAATGGCGTCGATATCATCGGCGAATGCCGGCCACTCGATCGGTGGGATGACCCGTCGCACCCGATCATAGAGCGAAGCAGCGGTTGGCAGCCAAGTGGACATCAGGGCTCCTAGTTATTCTCACTATGAGTATATTTATGGCATATACTCACTCTGAGAATAAATGGAGTCAACTCCGCGACAGTGGCAATTTCGTCCCGGCGACCGCCCGCTCGTCGAGGACAGCGTGACGAAAACGGAAGAGCTTGGCAGGCCGTCCCACGGTATCGGCTGTCGTCTCCCCCGCTTCCTCGACAAGATCCTGCTGCTCGATGAGCCGCCGGAAATTTGACTTGTGGATCAGCCTCCCGGCAAGCGCTTCAACGGTGCGCTGCAATTGCAGCAGCGTGAATGTGGGCGGCATCAGCTCGAACACCACAGGGCGGTATTTGATCTTGGTTCGAAGCCTGGCGATCCCCGTTGCCAGAATGCGGCGGTGATCGGCAATCATTGGCTGACCGGAAATGGCCACTGAACTGCCGCTGTCACGGGCGCGTGTGGCTTCGGCCACAAGCGCTGCTTCATGGAGCAGTTCGTATCGCTGCAGGACAAGTTCCTCGTTCCAGCCCCGATCATCCAGGCCGAAGGCATAGGCCACGCGCTGCCGGCGATCACGGCGCATGTTGATATCTTCGGCTCCGTCGGCCCAGGCCAAAAGTCTGGGCACGAGGATATCGGCCAGGATGGGTGGCACGCCCGCGCGGTGATCTTCCCATGGAAAATAGTCGTACCAGCTTCGCCAGCCGTGCACTCCAGACCCTTCGGCCTGCTCTTCGCGCGTCAGGCCGAGATAGCTGATCGAGATCACCCGTTGCACATGCTCTTCGCCGATCCGATCACGGTCGGCGAACGTGTAGAGCTGTTCGATATAACCCAGGGGATGGCCGGTCTGCCGTTCCACCCATGCTCTCAAACCCGACTGCAATGAACGATGGCCGAGTTCAAACGGACCCGACGGCAAAGCACTTGCCTGGCCAACGGTGAGCACGCGTGGCTTGCCATCAGTGACGGCAATCACAACGGCGATCAGATCTGCGCTGACCGCCTGGCTTCGCTCGCTTCTTCCGGTCTGTTTCTTCGCCAGTGTTGTCTTGTCTTGCATAGGGGTTTGAAGGAACTCCGATTATCAAGTCGCCCCGAGAGGACCAACCTGAGCGAAGGGTGGACCGCCGCCTGCCGCCCGTCAACGTTCCGCGCGGCACTAGAGTCCCAAAGCACGTTTCCGGCCGAAGCTCCATTCAATGCCGCCTCCATCCCTGACGACGCCGGCGATGGTCTGACCAAGATTTCTTTCGAGCGGAGGCGACCACGGCACGAGCTGGAAGCCAAGCCCGCTATCGATCATCGCGAAGCGGCCAGACGTGAGCGTGAGGCGCTGGCGATAGACTCCGGCGACATGCTCACCTGTGGCCGCCTTCATATGCGGCAGGCCGGTTTCGGCCGAGAGCCGCGCGGCGGTGGCATCCAACTCTCGACGGCTCAGCGTATTGAGGAGGTCGCGCTGCAGGATGACGCGCCGGCCCTGTCGGTGGGCAAGCCCTTCCGCCGCGAGATGGTCCGCGCGGGCCGTCATGGCGTCACGGACCTCGCGCCCGAACCCGCCCATCGCGAGCGGCATCGGTTCGCGCTCGACCAGCCGATGATCCAGCCATGTCGCGCCCGGCGCGGTGATCTGGCGATTCAGGTCGAAGTCAGAGCGATTGGCGAGCAGGAGCGTCGGCCGTTCATCCTCCGGTCTGCCAAAGCGACGCACCTCGACGATGCCGCCGATCGGCGGTGAGTGCTCGAACGCCTCGACGCCCAGGAAGCGGACGTGGTGCGCGCGACCGTCGGTGCCGTCGATCACGGCGTAGGCTTCGCCGGTCAGTTCGTTCTGAAGGCCCTTGTCCACAAGCCGGCCGATGATGGGCGCGCCTGTCGCGCCAGCGTGGATCACATAGTCGGCGATGCCGCGATCCTGCGCGCGTTCGGTAAAGGCGCGGTGCATCGTCTTGATGATATCACCGCGCATGCCGAGATCCCGGAGCCAGCGCTCGGCCTCTAGGCCTACCATCCATTCGCCGGTACCGACCGTGGTGGCGAGGCCCATCTTCTCCAGATGCTGGACCCGGCCGATCATCAGGCGACGGCTTTCGGGATCGGCGGTGCCGATCGCTTGCGGCCGCAGGTCGATGTACCCGGTCTCGTCGGCGGCGATGCGGATTTCCACATCGAGCCGCGTCCAGCGCTCGGCGGTGATCTCCTTCTCCAGGGCATCGCGGATTTCGTGCTCAGGTCGTGGACCGAGTTCGATCGACACCAATTCTTCGGCGCGGGAGCGCAGGCCACGGCTGATATAGTCGCGCGAGATCACGAGGTCCGCGCCGGTGTCGTCAACCCCACGCACGAGCAGATGGACGTGGGGGTTGTCGGTGTTCCAGTGATCGACGGCGACCCAGTCGAGCCGGGATCCGAGATCCGCTTCCATCTGCTTTGCAACGTCGCGCGTGAAGGCGCGCAGGTCCGTCATCTCGCCGGCGTCCTCGGGCGAGACGATGAAACGGAAATGGTGGCGGTCGTCCTTGGATCGCTCGGCGAAGGCTACGTCATTGGCGCGGTCGCTGCCGGCGTCGAACATCACTGCCTTCTCGCCGTCGCGGGTCACGCCGTCGCGCTTCAGATAGGACAGATGTGCGGACATAGGGGCGGAGCGAAACGCCTTGACCGAATGCCGGGCAATCCGCGCCGCAACGACGACACGTCGGCTAGAGGAGAAGAGCCGGTTCCGGCTGAAGTTGATCCGGCCACGTCCGAAGCTGGAGCGGCCCAGAACGGGCGAACGGCCGCTCCTCGGCGCCGACCTGGACGCGCCATCGGTGTGGCCGGCCCGCTTGGCGGCCCGCAGCACCTGGTTGACGAAGCTCTTCGCCTTCGGCACGCGTGTGCCGCGGATGCGTCCTGGCCGGACGCGAAAGTCGCTGTCGCCCTCGCTCATTGCCAACTCACCAATGAAGGTAGTAGACGAGCAGTGCCGAAAATGCCGTTGAAATCGTTGACAAAATCCCCAAGCGCGGCACACGCTCCGACCGACAGGCACGCCGGAAGACAAGCCATATCAATGGCTTGGCTGACGACCGGCGAGCCCCTTTTATCTTGCCGTCCTAAGCTCCTGTTTCCTCGCCGCTCCTGCAATTCCCTCCACCCTGCGCCATTCCACGCCCGTTCGCGCGATCCTGCGAAACTCGTCATCGTGGGCCTCCAGTGCTGGGACGGGCGATGAACAGGCCGTCGGAAACGGGCGAGATGGCGGAGAGATCGTGCACGGGAGTTGCCGCCGGGGCGTCATCGGGCTGATCATCGCGCGGTGCAGGATCGACAGCCGGCCTGGGCTCGGACTGGGCGGCGAACAGCGGTGCGCGCATCCAGCTATTGCGCTCGACGGCCCCGGCTACGACGAAAGGGCGATCGACTTTTCCGCCTCCGACAAGAGGCGCAAGGGCAGCGACGTAGGCGCGGGTTTCGGCTGGAAGCGCACGGCGGCCAGCGAGGTATTCCTCGTAGCGGCCGGGGCCAGCATTGTAGGCGGCGAGGAAGCCCGGTGATCCATAGCGGTCGTGCATTTCGCGCAGATATGCCGCGCCCGCCAGGATATTGTCGCGTGGGCTGTAGGGATCGCTGCCGAGACGGTGGCGAAGACGAAGTTCCGCCCACGTGCCGGGCATGATCTGCATCAGCCCCATGGCGCCCACAGTTGAGACCGCCAGGACGTCGCCTGTGCTTTCGGCGCGCATGACGGCGCGTATCCAGCTCTTCGGAATGCCGAACCGCTGCGACGCCTCAGCGATGATTGCCGCATAAGGACCTCCGGCAGCCGCCCGTTCGATCGGCGAATTCTGCGCGACCGATGTGGGCGGCAAGGCAGCGATCGACAGAAGGCCGGAAAGGAGAAGGAATGCGATCCAGCGGGCGACCTTGGGAAGGCCGGCGGCGGCGCGGTGACGGGAGGTCCGCATGGCGTCACTCCCGCTCGCCGCTCTTGGGCGAACGGTTCCAGTGCAGAGACCATGACGCACTGTCGGCATCGGATCGGAACAGGTTTGCCCGGATCGGCTGCGCGAAGACGGGATCGTCGAACAGCAGCGAGACGTATTCGCGGCTTCTCTCCAGTGCGCTTCCAGCCTGCGCCAACCTCGGGTCCATCACCGTCCTCGCCGATGTGGATGCGAAAATCCGGCGCGTTCTCGGCGTCCGACGGCTTGGCGAGAACCAGTCCGAGTTGAACGTCGAGCGTGAGCGTCTGGAGTTGGCCGGAATATCCGGACTCGTGCGGGTGAACTCTCCGATCTGTGCCATTTGAAAGTTCCTTTGTGCGGTGCGCGTTGAAGGTTCACGCGTGATCAGTGGGTTGGAGCGCGCCATTCGTAGCGGCCAGTCCCGTCCTCATCCGTCCACATCGGGGTGGCACGGCCGATGATCGAACTGGTCTGAATCGGTCCGAAGTAGCGGCCATCTAGGCTGTCGCGGACCTGTCCATTCATCAGGAAGACTTTGCCGCTGACGATGCGCTGGCAGCCCTGCCAGGCCGGCAGTGGGTGGTCGCGGCGATCGTGTTCGAGCGCCTTGCCAATCTCGATTCCATCGACGGTGATGGCGAGGCCATTGCGACAGACTTCCTGTCCGGGAAGGCCGGCGACGCGCTTCATCAGCGGCACACCGCGCGGCAGGTAGCCGTTGTCGGCAAGGAAGCTCGCCAGTGGTTCCGGAGCATCGGCAGCGACAAGATCGCCCGCAGCAAGCCGCCCTGTCGGCCGGATGCGGTAGAGACCGATCGGCGTGCTGGCTGACGCGTTCCAGATCAGTTTCGGCGCGACATGAATGAAGGACAATCCGCCGATCGCCAACACGGCGAAGTAGGTCGTCGTGACGTAGCCGTACCGCATCATGGTTCGGCCCTGCGGCGCTGGAGCCAAGCGTGATGACGCTCGCGGGTGTAGGGGCGTGGCTCCTGGTCGGCCTTCAGACGGTTGTGGACATGACGCCAATGGTCGGGCGCGACATCGACGGGATCTATGCCGAGCGCCTCAATGGCGTCGATGGCTTGCA
The DNA here is from genome assembly GCF_040321755.1 of Mesorhizobium sp. M0276. Taxonomy (NCBI): domain Bacteria; kingdom Pseudomonadati; phylum Pseudomonadota; class Alphaproteobacteria; order Hyphomicrobiales; family Phyllobacteriaceae; genus Mesorhizobium; species Mesorhizobium sp. M0276. Next base: position 19,895 of record NZ_JAMYSC010000065.1, read on the forward strand.
GCACGCGCTCGACCTTCGGCCAGCGGTCGACTTTCAGAAGGATGTCGCCGCCTGGTCTGACGAACGGCAGCGTCTGGAACGGTTCGCCCTCACGAACCGCGCGCAGGATATCGATGCGCGAGATGATCGTGCCGAAGTCGTTCGCGGCCCAGCGGACGAAGGCGAAGGTCGTGTTGGGCGCAAACCCGACGACGCGGTGGCGCTGGTCGAGAACCTGCTCGTGAACCTTGCGACCGAACCTGATCCAGTGCTCGATCCGCTTCTCGATCCAGGTCAGCTCAACGAGGGTTGTGGATGGTGTGGCAACGTCGGACTGTCGGCCGCCGCGCATACGAGGCGTCTGGTTTCGGGTCACGGAGTGTCTCCTTGGCTCTCGGGAAATTCGCGGGCGAGCAGGTCGCGAAGCATGTCGGCGACCGTCTGGCCGCGTCCAAAGGCGGCGATCTTGATGCGGCCGCCAAGCTCTGGTGTGATGTCGATCGTCAGCCGGGCGGTGAAGCCGGAGGCGTCACTGCTTCGACCCGGCGGTATCTCGGATTCCTTGATCCAGTCCTCGGCGGTGCCGGGACGTGCGGCGAAGCCGCGCTTGGGGGATCGCCCGTTCATGGCGAGATCCTCCCGACCTCGGCCGCGAAGGCCGCAATCTCCCGTGCCGCCGGGCTGTCCTCGTCTGTCTCGAAGACGAGGCGACCCGATTGCGCTGCGTCGGCAAAGGCGACGCGCTGGCCGATGGTCGTGGCGAGCACCGGCGGGTCGTGATCGGCCAAAGTCTCGGCCGTTTCGCGGGCGATGACGGTGCGCGTGGCGCAACGATTGAGCACGAAGCGCGCTGAAAGCTGCGGACGGTAAATCCTCGCCTCACGGATCAACGCCAGCATCTCGGCGGACGCCCAGCCATCGAACGGGGACGGCTGAACCGGGACAAGCACGAGATCGGCGGCGAGGAGTGCCGAGCGCATCAGCCCGGCGACACGGGGCGGCCCATCGATGACGATGTGATCGACGTCACGGGCCAGGTCGGGCGCTTCGCGATGGAGCGTGTCACGCGCCAGGCCGACGACACCGAACAGGCGCGGCAGACCTTCCCGGGCGCGCTGCTGCGACCAATCGAGCGCCGAGCCCTGCGGGTCGGCGTCGATCAGCATGACGCGCTTTCCCGTCCTGGCCCATTGTCCGGCAAGATGTAGCCCCAGCGTCGTCTTGCCGACGCCGCCCTTCTGATTGAGGAGCGCTACGATCATTGTGCCCCTCGCGGCTTAGGTTCGAGGGGAAGTTCAGGCGTCGGAACACCGGATTTACTGAAAGACGTATGCGGGAAGATCGGGGGCTGAAGCGTCTGTGTTTCGTCGCGATTGCCGTCGTCGGCAGAGCTTTTGACGATGCCGCGCGCGCCATAAGAGTTAGATTCTGTGTTAGATTCTAAGTTAGGGAAGCGATTTTCGCTTGCCGTGCAGTCGGTTAACCCCGGTTTGGGTTCCCGATAGCACGAGCCTCGGGTTCCCGATGGCACGATAGTGCGGGTTCCTGATGGCACGAGGCCGTCCACAGGTTTTCCACGGATCGACGGCTCAAAGGCGAGCAGTACGCGGCCGCCGATTTCGACCTCGATGAACAGGGTATAGCCGGGAAGCGGCTGGCGGCGGATGATGTCGCGCAGTTCGAAGGCAAACCGCTTGAAGGGCGAGAGGCTGCCGGACTTCAGGTAGAGATGGCGGAAGTCGAAGCGCCAGCCGGTGCGCTGGCGGCCGCCATGTTTACGCACGAGCCTATAGAGCCAGCGGTCGAGCCCGCCCGTCAGCGAAAAGTAGTCGCGGTCGATGGTGAGTACGAGGGCGTCGTCGAGAACCGCCTGGTAGAACCAATCGGGGACGATCAGTTCAATGCCGGCGGGACGGCCGTGACGATCGGTGCGCTCGACCCATTCGTTGATCCAGGAGAAGCGGTGCCGGCGGCTCTGTGCGGGCTGGCGAATTGTCGTCGCTATCGTTGTCGATTGCAGTCGATCGAGCGCCGCCTTGAGGCGCTGGTAGTCACGAGCGCCGACGCCGCGTCCGATGAAGGTGAGAATTTCGTAGGGCGTCACCGCCATGAGGCGCGACGTTTGCAGTCCGGCGTCGCGCGCCTCGACGATCTGGCTTGCGGCCCAGATCAGGATATCCGCGTCCCAGATGGTCGCCATACCATGTTCGAGCACGGCTTCGACGCGGATGACAACGTCTCCGGCGGAGAAGTCGATGGGCTGTATCCGATGGGACTTGGAGAGGCTGAAAAACGGATAGGCCATGAGATCCTGCGTGTCTCGGGGTGCGAGATCGCTGCCGCGCGCACGAAACAGCTCGAGCTGTTCGCGTTCCGACTGGGGGCGACGTCGCACTGGCATTGAGGGAACCGCCGCGGTCAGCGGCCATGGCGGCCGGCAAGGACTGGTGTGACGGCCTCCTGGCGCTTCGCAGGGAGGACGGCCCCGCGAGGATCGGAGGTCGAGGTAACGGCACCCCGATCCGCCCAAGCCTGTAGGTCGTCGATCGCGTAGACGACGCGCCCGCCGAGCTTTCGATAGGATGGGCCGGTCCCGTAGGTCCGGTGTTTCTCCAGGGTGCGGCCGGACAGACCCAGGAATCGAGCAGCTTCGGGAGTACGCAGAAAGCGCGGCGGCAAGCCGGTGAGGTTGGCGGACATGAACGGGCCTCCGTGGGTTCATTGAGGCCGCTGGCGATCAGCGGCGGACGAAGGCCACGGTGGCGGAGAGGAGCCGCGAGGGGGAATGGCGAAGAAGGGTGAGCTAAATTCGCACCCCAGTCGTGACGCGAGCGCGTCAGGACTTGCGGCGGTGGCGCAGAAGCTTGCGATAGCCGCCGGCGATCAGGGCGCGGCCGTCCTTGACGAGGTCTATGGTGCTGTCTCGCAGCGGCGACGTCTTCCAGGAATCGGCAGCGACACGCGGCGCGCCGTAGATGACGTTTGCGATCTCGCGGTAGCTCGCGCCGTTCATGCTGCCGTCGACGGCCTGCAGCATGTGGCGCAGCCTTCGGCGTTGCTGTGCCGTCAGGCGGGTATCGGGGAAAACGCGACGGCTGTGCAGTGCGCGCCAGAGCCGCGTGAGGGCCTCGATGCGATCGAGGCCGTCGGGGTCAAGCGGAACAAGGGCCGCCAGCGGCTGATCGGGTCGGGCATCGCCGAGCACGAGAAGGCGCACGGCAGCGGCACCCTCGCCATGCACAATGCTCAGCCCCTCCGGGCCGAACTGCGCGTTGCGCCGATCGAGATCAGGTGGCGCAACGCCTTCCGAGCCCAGAATTGCCGGGATCGCTGTAAGAATGACGGTGCCCGGATCGGCTTCCGGCGTCCAGAATATCGCGGTCTCGATGGCGCTGAAAGTTGGGTGGACAGGGAAATCGAAGCCCCCAGCGCGTTTGCACAAGGTGCGCCAGGCGCTGACGATCCGTGTCGGTATCTTCGACTTCAGCGTAGTCGCGCTGGTAGTTGGCGTTGCGGCGCAACCATTCCCAAGCGAGATCCGCGGCGACAAGGTCGTCGAGATAGTCGTACGTCGACGAGGATCGCCACTGTGATGTGTCAGGCCGCATCAGTGTTCTCCAGGCGTGCGTGTGTCGTACATGCTGGGAGCGACACGATTGCCGAATGGAAAGACCTCGGGAAGCCCTCGCGTGGACAACGCGCGATGCGGGCGTCGCATCGCGGTTGGGTTAGTGACGGCCCTCGCGAACAAGCTTGCGGTAGCCGTGCTCTGTCATCCAGCGGGCGCGAGCAAGATGGGTGTCGTAGACGCGGCGGGCTCGTTCGGGTTCGAGGTCAGCATCTAAACCAAAGAGGATCGAGACCGCCTCGTGCCAGTCGGCACCGTCCGCCGCCGCGTCAAGCAGGCGAACATACAGCTTCATGTGCTCGCGATCGTACCTGGTGAGCTCTTGGCTCTCTGGTGGCTGGTCCAGAAACGCTTCTTGTGTCACGCCGATCTCCCGCAGCCTGTCATTGCAGCGTCTGCATCATTGCCAGCAGTATAGGCTGGCAGGTGAATGTGCGAGTGCACTAAGGCATCGCGTGATGCGCGGGGTGCATCGCCGCGACAAGATCGATCAGGCGTCTTTGCGGAAAAACTCGGTGGGATCGACGTCCAGAACTGCGGCGAGCTTTTCGAGCATGTCGATTGTGGCTGCATGTTCCTCGCGCTCAAGCATGCCAACATAGTTGCGATTGACGTCGGCACGATCCGCAAGCTCCTCCTGCGACAAGCCCGTGGCATGCCTCAGCCGGCGTAAATTCTTCGCAACTCTCTCCCGCAAGATCATTTGGGAGGAGTCACCGGCTACCTAATATACTGCCACCCAATATACTAGGTATTCGTTCGTTTGGAAACCGCCTGTGTGTGTCGCGCGAGGCGAAGGGCGCTCGTTGGGCGCGACGCATGTCCGCGCGCCGCCCGAAAAAGAGCTTGGCCCCGCCCGGTGTGTCCGGGCGGGGCGTTGTTCAGGCCGCCTACTCGCCGTTACGGCGGCTGGGGCGGGACCAGATGAGGCTGAAGCCTTCGCCTTCCTCGTCGGCGAAAAGGTTCGCATAGATCGGAGCGTTGAAGCTCGGGTCGTCCAGCTTGAGGCCGAGGTAGTCGCGGCCCTCGTTGGAGGTTTTGGACCAAGCGGCGCCGATCTCGGCGTTATGTAGTGCACCACATAACACCGATTATGCGTAGCGCGGGATTATGCGGAGTTGCGAGCTGACGGCCCTGGTTTCTCTGGGTTTTGTCGCTGTGTCGCTCCGCATAATCTCGACCATTGAGCCGCGGCTCGTCGCACGTTGTCCGCTTTAAGCCCGAGCGTCCTTTGGTCTATGTTGAATCCGGCACGAACCTTGAGGCGTGAGCTGCGACCTTGGCGGACGAGAATGATATTTCTGACGAAATCGCGCGCATTCGGCGGCGGCTAGCCGACCTGGATACAGAGCGGATGGCGCTTACGCGCGAACTGGAAGCGCTGGAGCAGACACGGATTTCCGATATCCGTACCGCCGGACAACCCTCTTTTGCCGATGCCCCTGTCACCAACAATTCGTCATCGGCCGAGAAAATCGAGTTGTTCCGCCGTCTGTTTGCTGGGCGTCCCGATGTCTTTCCGGTTCGATGGGAAAACAGGAAGGCTGGGCGCTCGGGATATTCGCCAGCTTGTTCCAACGAGTGGGCGAAGGGGATTTGCGGCAAGCCGAAGGTGAAATGTGGCGAGTGCCCGCATCAGGCGTTCATTCCGTCCTCCGGGGACATCATCGAAAAGCATCTGCGCGGCGGCGATACCCGCAGTGGTGACTTTGTCGCCGGGGTGTATCCACTGCTGCAAGACGAGACGTGCTGGTTCCTTGCCGCCGACTTTGACAAGGAAAGCTGGGCGGATGACGCCAGAGCATTGCTCGGCACCTGTCATGCGAAAGGAATTGCCGCTGCCCTGGAACGGTCGAGATCGGGGAATGGCGGCCATGTCTGGATATTCTTCTCCGAGCCTGTTCCGGCAAGGACCGCCAGGCAGATGGGTTCTGCCCTGATCACGGAGACGATGGAGAAACGCCCCGAGATCGGCTTCACATCCTATGATCGCTTCTTTCCCAATCAGGATACGATGCCCCTTGGGGGCTTTGGCAATCTGATTGCACTGCCGTTGCAAAGAAAAGCTCGGGAGATCGGCAACAGCGTCTTTGTCGACAAGGATCTGCGACCCTACGACGATCAATGGGCGTATCTATCGTCCCTGCCCAGATTGTCGGCGGACATGGCCTTCAGGATCGCGGACGAGGCGGAACAGTCAGGCCGGGTCTTGGGTGTCCGCATGCCGGTGGACGACGAGCATGCCGACGAGCCGTGGAAGATGTCGCCGTCACGCCGCAGTGCGCCACGGCGTATTGAGGGCGCGATACCGCAACGTATCAGGATCGTGGTCGCTGATCAGGTTTACATCGACAGGACAGGACTTCCGCCAGCCCTGATTGCGCAGCTTATTCGCCTGGCAGCTTTCCAGAACCCGGAGTTCTATCGCGCCCAGGCCATGCGGTTGCCGACATTCGGCAAGCCTCGGATTGTCTCGTGCGCCGAGCTTTATGAGCAGCATGTCGCTCTACCCCGAGGCTGCCTCGAGGAAGCGATCGATCTCGTCAAAAGCCATGGCGCCGTTGCCGATTTGGAAGATCTACGTGAAATCGGCCTGGCACTTCCTGAGAACGTATCCTTCCAGGGCGGATTGCGACGGCCGCAGTTGGTGGCTTTCGATGCTCTCGTCGCCCATGAAGCCGGCGTGCTTGCCGCAACGACCGCCTTTGGCAAGACCGTCGTCGCGGCGGCGCTGATTGCGCACCGTGCGCGAAACACGCTCATCCTCGTCCACAGACGGGAACTGCTCACTCAATGGGTGGAGCGCCTAAGTTCCTTTTTGAACATTGACCCGAAACAGATTGGCGTTGTCGGTGGCGGAAAAAGAAAGCCGACAGGCGTCATTGATGTGGCACTTATCCAGAGCCTCGTCCGCAATGGGGAAGTTGCGGACATGGTCGCTGATTACGGTCACCTGATTGTCGATGAATGTCATCATCTGTCCGCAACGAGCTTCGAGCTTGTCGCCCGGAGATCGAAAGCGCGGTACGTCGTAGGTCTGTCCGCGACCGTCGCCCGAAAGGACGGACATCATCCGATCATCTTCATGCAATGCGGGCCTGTTCGCCATCGTGTCGATGCGCGGGTTCAAGCTGCCGAGCGGGGTATCCGCCATCGTGTGCGCGATCGCTCCACGCAGTTTGAATTGCCAGCATCCCTGGCTTCGGCCGAGCGGCCCTCGATGCCTGCAATCTATGCGTCCTTGGCGCAGGACGATGGCCGGAATGATCTGATCTTCGATGATGTGCTGAAATCGCTTGAAGCCAAGCGTTCGCCCATCGTTCTTACGGAGCGGAAAGACCATCTCGACTATCTTCGGCAAAGGTTCTCGCCCTTCGTGAAGAACCTCGTCGTGCTGCGCGGCGGCATGTCGGCGAAGGATCGCAAAATCGCGAACACGGCGTTGAATGTCTCGGATGACGATGAGCGTCTGATCCTCGCGACAGGCCGCTACATCGGCGAAGGCTTTGATGATGCTCGGCTAGACACGCTGTTCCTGACGATGCCGATCGCCTGGAAGGGAACACTGGCGCAGTATGTCGGCCGGCTGCATCGCGAGCATGATGGAAAAAAGGATGTTCTGGTCGTGGACTATGTCGATCAGACGGTTCCCGTCCTCGCCCGGATGGCTGCGAAGCGACGGGCGGGTTATCGCGCGCTGGGCTACGTGATCGAGTAGCGGCGCCCCACCGTGTTGGGAGGCGCCGCGGTATGGATCAGCGTGACCAGATCAGAGCATACTTGCCATCGTCGCCTTCGAAGA
>NZ_JAMYSC010000066.1:0-26046 GCF_040321755.1 Mesorhizobium sp. M0276
CAACTTCGCTCGTAAGGACGACCTTAAGAGCGCAGCCTCGCTACCGTGCCATGCTCGCGCAAGGCGGCCCTCGCCGGAGGCGTACGTTGGACCGCCACCAGGTCACGGTTTTCGCTGAAGAACAACTCGACCGTGTCGCCGAGGCTGTCGATGGCGCGGTAGAGATACATCCATGGCCGCGGACCTTGATGTACGTCTCGTCCATATGCCACTTGCTGCCGACCACACGCTTGCGCCGGTTGAAGCGCTCCAGCAGCTACGGCGAGAAGTGGGCGACCCAGCGATGCACGGTGGAATGGGCGACCTTCAAGCCGCATTCGGCCATCATCTCTTCCAGATCGCGCAGGCTCAGAGTGTAGGCCAGGTACCAGCGCACGCACAGCAGGATCACCGACTGGTCGAAATGGCGGCCGTTGAACATCACGTGCTCCTCCACAGCTGAGGAGTGTTTCTTGCCATGCTCCGCTTACCAAAAGGTTTGCGACAGAGCCGTTCGAACCGCATGCCGACACCATCGTCAAGGGCGGCCGCGATGTCGATTATGGCCACAAGCTCAACCTGACGACGGGCAGGCAGTCTGTTCTTTCAATTTAGACCAACTATGCGGATGCCGCCTCAGTCAATTCAAGAAGGTAACCAATGCCGCGCACGGTCGTGATCCGTGGCGTTGCACCTGACCTACTCAGGTGTCCACGTAAGCGATAGATTCCGACTTCAAGCGCGTTGGCAGATACCTCGTCGTTGAACGAATAGAGGTGATCTTCCAACTGCGCACGAGGCACGATGCGGCCTGCACGGATAAGCAGATGCTCTAAAATACATAGTTCGCGGCGTGCGATCTTCAGAGGATGACCCGAGACGGAAACCTGTCGGCCGATCGGATCGAAATTGAGATTGCCAAATACAACGATGGGGTCGGTCACCTGTGTCGACCGGCGCAGAATGGCTCTCATTCTGGCGATGAGCTCATCGAAAGAGACGGGCTTGAGCAGAAAGTCGTCCGCGCCACCGTTGAAAATTGCAATTCGCTTCTCGAGATCGTTGATGCTACTCATAATGAGGGTTGGAACTGAATGCCCGTCGCTCCTTAGCTGTCTCAGCCAGCCCAAGCCATCGCCATCTGGCAGAGCCAACTCCAGCAGGAGAATTTCATAGGTTGCGCAACAAAATGCCCTCGACGCCTGTTCCAGGTTGCCAACTACATCAACGGCAAAACCGCTATCCCCGAGCGCAGCTCGCACGGCGCGCGTAAGATCCACATGATGATCAATGAGCAGCGTTCGCATTTCACGTCCTATCAAGGTAGGACAGGTCACCGTCCGCTGTAAGACCGGGGCGACAGCAGAAGTCGCGCAACTCGTCGTAGTGTTCGTAACGCTCTTTCCGATGGGTGATCGCGGGAGCATGCAAGCCGCACGCCTGCAATAGTCGGGGATGGAACACGTGAAGACCTGTTGACGGGCTGAAACCGTCGGTCGGCCAGCCCACAATGCCACCGACTCTGCCTGCGATTTCTCTGCGCATCGATCCCCCTATATGGGTTGCGTCGCAAACTCCAGCTGAGGTCGCAAGGGCAGGTTGCGGCTTTGTTCATTGAGAGGACCCCCTGGAGGCAATACCAGGAGGATTCCCTATATGGCACTTCCCGATTTACCAACCGGTCATTCCGAACCACGTTCGGCGGCTTTGAACACGCTCATTGAGCGCGGCTAGGTAAATCAAGGGTACGACCTGCCGGGTGTCAATGCCGCTTTTGAAGCAGGCATCGGCACCAGCTCGCTGAGCGTCGCCCGCGCAATTCAGCGGACGCGCTCGATACACCCAGTCGAATCGTGCCGCAGCTTGCCGCGCCGACAGGGCGCCCGAAGACTTCAGACTTGTGACCGAAGGTCTACGCCCAGTCCTCCTCCCATTATCCACCTCCGTCAAATCAAAGTGGACGTTCAATCTGAACAAATTACGCCATCGTATCACAAACCACTTACCGATCCCCGACGTGCTCTAGCCTTAGTGCTTGTTAAGAAGGTCGGCTACTGTCTCTCCGCGTCGCCGGGCATCGGCGGCGAGCCACACCTCCCCCACCTCATACACGTCGCCGTGGGTACGGAACGGCACAATGACGTCAATGGCAGCCGACAGCAGGTCAAGAAGCGTGTGGTCTTCCACAGCAGCTCCTTGCGGGCTGCTCTTGACGAGTGAAAAGAGCTTTTTAAAGCCTTGGACCGGATCCGCCCCATGAATCGTTGATATTGATCCCGCGTGGCCGGAGACGACTTCGCTAAGGTAGGCCCAAGCAGCATCATCGCGCATCTCGCCAAGCAATATTCGATCAGGGCGCATGCGCAAGCTGGCTTGCAACAGTTGCTCGGCTGTCACCGCACCTACGCCTGCTCGGTCCTTCGGATAGAGTAACCGGACATGGTTCTCGTGCGGGATTGCAAGTTCGAGCGTGTCCTCGATACTTATCAGCCTCTCTTGCGGGGGTATAGCGTTGATCAAAGTCTTGCTCATTGTCGTTTTGCCGCTTCCAGTAGGTCCGCAAAGCAGCATCGTGAGCCGCCCGCAAACGCACGCTCGCAAAAATTGCTCCAAGTCACCATTGTCGTAGTGCTGAAGAATCGTTTCGTCCTGCCGCTCTTGACGCTCCTTTCGTGACCGCCATTGATTCCAACGCGAGTATTCGTAGCGAGAAGAAACTTCCTTGAGTTCGGTCACACGACTTGAGGGACGCCGTATCGTCAGGCTTATTGTTCCTGAGGGAACAGCGGGCGGCAAACAGATCTGCAGCCGCTCTCCGTTCGGCAGCTCAGTCGCACAGAGGGGGCTTTGCGGTCCGACATCTTGCTTGCGCAGCGCTCCAGCGAGGATTGCGATGTCCTCCAGATCGTCATAAGATAGCGGTAGCGGATGTTTCGTGAAAACGCCGGCCTGTCGGACAAAGGCTTCCCCAGGCCGGTTGATAGCGACCTCTTCGGTCCTTGGCTCCTCAAGCCATTTCAGAACAGGGTTGAGAAGCAAACGCAATTGAGGGTCAGCCTCCGGTCGCATTGTTGTCTCTCCGGCGTTCGCGATGTTGGGGGGCTGGCGCCACGGCGGTCGCTCTAAGATCGTATACATCCGAGAAATCGAGGTCCCGAGCCACAAAGATGGATACAGCATCTCCCTGGTTTTTCTTCAGAGTTGGCGGAACGTTGATCGTTGCTCTAAGGGTCGTGTCAACGGCTTGTCCGGCGTTGCTCTGGAAGCTGTTGATGCCGCTTCCTCCACCTGAGCTGCCAGCGTATTGACCGGCGGCCTGAAACGCGCCTTGAATGACGCTCATGAGCATTGCTCCGCCAAAGCGCTGCCAGAAGTGATTATCCACCGTGCCAGGCATTCCGGAGCGGCCGAGCTCGTCAGCGCCCGGCGATGCTAGCGAAACGAGGGCATGGTCAGGCGTTTCGATGCGCGTCCACAGCACGAAGACACGCGCATCCCCCTGTTGGAGACCACGCTGGATCTCGCCAATCACGGTCGTCCCGCGATCCAAAAGCACCACGTTGTTGGTGGCGCCGCGGACGTCTTTAGGTAAGACGCACTTCACATAACCCGGTAAGTTTGTGTCGACTGCCGTTTGCAAAATGCAGGGAATTATCGTTCCTTGAGTAATCACGAGATCAGGGTGCGGCAAAAGTGTGGCCCGGCTTGGCTCCTGTATATCTGGCTTCAATCGCCCCGTCAGATCGCCAGCGTCTGAAATCTCATGCGAGGTCGCGGGAGCATCCCTATGGTTGTCTTCGCTCCGCTGACCGTCGTTGGGCATTTGACCGCTGCCACTGTAGGCGAAAATTGGTGTTTCCTCCGGCGGCGGATCAGCTGGCGCCGGAGGCGGCGTGGATGGCGCAGGATCTCCTGCCTGCGCCGCCTGTACGGGTGCTGGAGGTTCGGGAGCAATCTCAATCGGCACGGGGCGGAATGGCTCGGCGTCGGCGACAATTGGAGGTTTTGGCTGAGTTGGCTCGTCTTGTGTGCTGGGACGACCGCCGAGCCAGATGAGCGATAGAGATGAGATGAGAACAAGAGCAGCGACGGCCAACTTCTGCAATCCCGAAACATGCCGGCGGGCCGGCTCCGAGACCATCGATCCGGAGGCATGGACATCATGTCCCGACTGTGGGCCGGTTTCATTCATCGGCCGAGCCTTTCAAAACGCGCCACACGTCGGGTGTCACTGTACCGGTCCCTGGCGCTCGTCCCACAGGGTCATAAGCCCTGTTGAAAATGGACAAGACCGTATTGCCATCTCTCAGACGCCATTCCCGGGCGACTGCGGATACTTCAACATAGTCCCCTTTGACCGTGTAATTGGCAGCGGCTTCCTTGCCGTCGGGATTGATAATGTAGAGGGAGGGTATGCGGGAATTGCTTGCGAAGCCAAATACGGTGGTAAAGCCATTATCGAAAACTTGCAGCGGCGCCAGCGATCGATCGCCCTTTGCGACGTAGTGAAAATTGCTTTCGTCCGGACTGGTAGTTGCGGCGGGCCGATTCAACAAATCCTGAACTCTCTCGTCGTGCAGCACTTTCGCCCGGGCCTGACCAAGAATCGAGCGCCTTTCTGCGTCCTTTCTCTGAGCAGCAGCCTCATCAGCAGGATAGGTGAACTGCACACTGTAGTATAGGTCAGGTTGCTGCTCATCGAGTTTTGGCATCGCTCTCGTTGAAATACTGAAGACGTATCTCCGTGTACCGGACTCACTCTCGGCCAGCACGATGACCGGCTGCGGCGGGAGCATCCGGCTAGCCTTAAAAAAGAGATAGTTGGCGCGCGGGAGCGCAGCCAGGTCTTTGCTATTGGAAACGGCCACGGCTGCGACTGTCTCGTTGGCCGCGAATGTGACAACCAGCGTTGCCCCCACTGCGGTAGACAGGCGCACCACTTCGTCGGGACGGTAAGCCAGGTAGCGCATGCGCGCATCATGCTTGCCGGCAAGTGGTGTGTCTTCCGCGGACGCTTCCATCGTTAAGAAGATTGAACAGACCAGCGCGAGAAACGCTCTTTTTGTCATGGCTGCACATAGCCCAGGTTCGATACGCTATCTTCCGAGCCTTGATAAGAAGTGACGAGTAGACCTCCCGGATTGGTGAGCCTCGATTGCCCAGGCAGACCCGTCAAGCGCTCGTAGCGGATGGTAGCTGTCCAGGTGGTCACTATCGGCATCTGCCCATCGACAACAAGCGTACGTTTGTAACGGATCTGTTGAACGTCCGGACTGATGTCGTTTGAGGAAATATGCCCGACCTCGAGCTTGCCGCGCTTGCCGACCGTGACTTGCGGCGAGGTGGGATTCGGATAGTTGAAGAAATCTTGATATTGCTGTCGCACAGCCGGCGCGCTGAAACTGGATACGAGGTCATAGGCGTATTGGGCTGTATCTGCTGTGTACCCCTCGCGCAGGCGTACATATTCCCACAGCGAAGCATTTATGACGGCTCGGTCTTGGGTTGCCGGCAGTCGAGAGACTGACACTTCGCTGTCGACGGTCCCATCCGGCCGGACCCAGAGGAACACAGGTACGAGCTTGGCCAACGGGACCATGGCAGCGATGGTAAATGCCTGGGCAACATTTCCTAGGACCGCCGCTGCGGCAAAGGCTATCAGGGCCTTTGACAGGCGCCGCGCAGACTTCGCTCGTGACGTTTGAAACGCTTCCACCTTCTTATAGTGGGCGGCTAGCGTTTCTCTCTCCACCAGAAGGGCATGTTCAGGAAATTTCACTTTGGCTCTTCCGCGCATTCGACCTGAAGATCCTCAGGGGTGGTTTCCCATTGTCCCACGTTCAGTTGGAATGGGGCACCCGCGCACGTCGCAAGCCCATGGCTTGTCTTGCAGGCGGCCAAAGCGAGGATTGACAGAAGTAGGCAATATTTCATGTTTTTGGCACCGAGCTTGTCGATTGATTAACCACCCGCCGTTTTGGCAAAGTGGCGATTGAGGCTGTTAAGAGGTCGGTTCGCACCTCCCCAAGAGGCGCCGGCGATGCTGCTGGCGATCGTCGGAAGCGCGACGATCAGAGCGTCACCAGCTAGGAAAAGCATGTCGAGCTCGTAAAGCCCGATGATCTTGGCTGCTGTCGTGCCCGAGAATTTGATCATCAAAAGCATGGCTGCCAGCGAGACTGCTTCGGCAGCGATTACTATCGTTGCCACGATGTTGAGGAGGAGAAGCAGCAGCCCGTACGAGAGCAGTTGGCCGATCCATCTGGTGGCTATGTCTCGAGTGTGATCAAAAAGGTAGCCTACAAGGACCAGGGGGCCGATCGTCAAGAGCACCTTCGTCAGAATTCCAACGGCATCGTAGATCTCGAACGCTGTCCACAGCGCGCCATAGAAAATCCATTGCGCTCCCTCGAAAGCAAGTATGTCCTGGCCGTTCATAGGCCCAATTTCGGAAGCAATCAGCTGAAAGACATACTGGCTTGAAGCAAACATGAGATCGAGCTTCTGGGGGATTCCGGTGAAGGGCAAGTCGCTGCCACTGATGTCGTGAGCCAACCTCGGAATCGTGTCGTCGAAGAGGGATTCAATGTACAACTGATAGTTGGCCTGCCCTAAGATAAGGGCGACGACAATCGACACCATGATTACGCGCGAGATACCCCCGCGCGCATCGACTTGACCACGCATGACCAGAAAGCCTTGGATTATTATCCAAAGCGTGACACACGCCACCAGAGGCGCACTGACCGCCTCTTGGATCTTTCCAAGCACTTTGTGCAGCCCCAACGTGAAGGCCCCATGAAAGATCGCGTGTATAGTCGTGAATGGCGCGGGAATTTTGAAATTCATGGCGTGAGCCTGATGTGTCCCTGATCAGCGCAGCTGAGCCTGATGAACTCAGCGTTCACGGGAGGGGGTCAAAAATGCGGGCGGTGTCCCGATGTTCGCGACGCTGCGTGGCGGCCTCCTCAGCGGCGTGAAGGCTCCCTTGTGCAGTGGCCATCGTCAGCAGACTCGTGGCCTGGACATTTTGGATCATCGCATCGTGAATCTGCTTGAGGACCAGACCGTTGGTCACGGTGGCCTGCATAATATTTCCCGAGCGGGAAAGCTGACCAAGCGTGCCGGCGTTATCCTTAAGGCGCTTGTCCATTATGCCCAAAGTGTCGGCTGCAATAGCTGCGGCATTGGCGGCCCCAGCGATTTGTCCCTGTAACAGTTTCGCTTCTGAATCGGTGCCGTTGACTATCCGATTCGGGTCCTGCGCAATGTTACGGGCCATAATCGAAGCTGGCGCCCGAGCATCAAACATCTGCCCCTCCAGCTTATTGCTCGACGGGTAGTGATTTCCTTGGTTCAGTGAGCTTAGCAGTCCCGTGACAGCGAATGACGACGTTAGCATTGTCACCATTTCGATCGTGGTAGCGAGCGTCTCGATTGACCTCTCAAGGATCGCCGCATTGGAAATCGCTGTTAAGGTCGTTTGTATTTCTGTTCCAGGGTCGGTGACGATCCATTGCGACCGGGCCTGTCCGTGAAGCAGAAGGGAAGCAGCAAGGGTCGTTACTGCAAGTTTGGCAAGTTTCATGAATATTCCTCCGTCAGTCTTGAACTTCATGGTACCGGGCCATGAACTTGTCGAGCCACCCACTTGGGGCGTCTCCGTGCTGGTTACGAAGCTGGTCGGCAAAGCGCACTGTGTTGGCCCGCCCCGAGAGTACGGCTACGTACTCGCGCATCTGCCCAAGATCGAATTCGCAAACAATACTCCCGCTATCGCGCTTGAGCAAAAACTTGCGGCTGCCGATTGCCATTCCCTGGCGGATTGCCTCGAACTCCTGCGCAGTGCACTTCAAGCCATCGACATACGCAGAGCGGTCCGCCGTAGGTGATGGGTAGAAAATTTTCGTCATACATTGCGCAACGAGACTAGCTCCGAGAGGCGATTCCAGAACGTGTTCAGGCTGCTGCGTTGCGAGTATCAACATGCCGTTGTTTTTGCGGACCGTGAGCAAGAACTTGTCGATAGTGGCCGAGAATTGGGGGTTGAGTAGATAGAATCGAAATTCGTCGCAGCTCATGACGAACCGACGACCATCGACGATAGCGCCCACTCGATGCAGAAGGTATGCGGCGGCCGGTGCACAGACCTCCTCATATTCCAGGAGCTGCGTCATGTCGAAGCCCGTAATGGAGGCATCCAGCCTTACTTCGTCCACGTCGCCGTCAAAGGCCCATCCAAGCGCCCCCCCTCTACACCACCGCTGCAGCCGTGCTCCTGCGCCCTCGGAGGGGCTGTGCAATAGGAACTCGCGCAGGCCCGCAAGTGAGCGCATAGGGGGTTCGAACGAAAGCTGACGAACAATGCCGCGTTCCAGCCGACGGCTTTCCTCCGGCGAGATCGGACCACGGCCGTCACTCTCGATCAGGGCCATCAACCACTCGCGCAGAAAGTCCCGAGAGGCGGAGGTGTTGTCCAGTCCACGCAGAGGGGCCAAGCCGCTCGGAGCGCCTCTGCGCAACGCAAGATATGTCCCTCCCGTGGCTCGCACCAGCAGTTCACCACCCCGATCCTTGTCGAAGAAGACGATCGCACCATTGCGATCGACCAAGCTTTGCTCAAGCATCGCGAGGACAAAGGTCATCAGCGTCGTCTTGCCTTTGCCAACGGGCCCGAATATTGCCGTCATGCCGACGTCATTCTCATGGGGGATGTAGTCGAAAGAAGTTCCACCGTTTGTGCGAAAGCGCGCAACAGCATTGCCCCAGTGGCCGGAACTGGAACCGCTTGGGAAGTTCTCAAATGAGACGAGCCCGGCAAAATTGTGTGAGGTGATCGCCCCCGGGCGCGTGCGCCACCTGTTGTTCCCCGGAAGTTGGGACCAATATGCGGCCTCCATGCCGATGCCCTCTTGGACGATAACGGCGCCCGCGTCGGCCAGCCGTGCGCGGGCACTTGCTGCGCGATCTGCAAGGCTATTGAGGCTGTCGGCATAGACGCACAGGCTCAGATGATGCGAACCCATCACGAATTCGTTGCTTGCCAGTGCGTCCTCTGCCTCGGCAAGTTCATTGATCTGGGTGAGAGCCTTGTCGCCGGCACTCGTCATCTGGCTGGACTTAAGGCTTAGTTTGGCATGAGCTTGTGGGCGAGTGAGGAAGGAAAAGCTCTGGCTCAGGACAAGCGGGAAGTTGGCGGACAGCAAGGAATTTAGCATGCCCGGCCGCGTCGTCGCCGGATATTCACGGAACGAAAACAATGATCCGACGGAGCTATCCCCGGGCCTTCGAATCTCAAGCGCCCGCTTCCCGCAGATGACCTGGTCAGTGTAGATCGAGGCGCCAAGTGAGCCGGTAACCATCGGAACCGGAAGAAACCGGCAAGTCATCATGAGCCGAAGCGCCTCGCCGATTTCCGTGAAGAGCACGTTGCCTTTCTCACGAATGCCCAACCGGCGCAGACCGTAACCGCCGAGTGCGCCAGCAATGATGTGCCAGAGGTCTTCCAGGCTCCGCATTTGGGTGGCTAGATCGTGCTCATTCCGTCTGCGGGACTTGGCAATCCGCAAGCCGATCTTGCCGATTGCGGTGCGGGGGGACACGATCAAAGTGAGGAAGTGATCGTTGCGAAAGAGCTTTCCCGACAGCACACGACGCTCGTAGGCCTCGCTCAGACTGCCAGCGAATGCACTTTGAAACTGGCGCGGCGCCGGCGCCGGCACATCGTTGTGTCTCACAAGATGAGCGTATATCGAGACATTGTCATCGGCGATGTTGCGCAAGAGAGTGTTGAACGCGCGGCAGCGCGAGTTGCGCATCTCAGCGTCTTCCAAATCAAAGGGCACACCGTTCACATGTGCCATGGCCATGATCGATCCGTCTTCCAGAAGGACAACCTGATCGCTTACGTGACCAACATACGGAAGGTAGATCTCGCCAGACCTCTCGGTCCGGCCGCTGGCGCCGAACATTACACCATTCCTCTTCCGCGTTTCGGCACTCTGATCGGATTGGCGCTGACGCTTGCCCCTCCCCAGACCGGCCCGTCCACGCTTCTGCCGGCCGTCTGCAAATAGAGCAGCACGACGCTTGCCGCGTTATAGTCACGCTCAACAACCAGCCGTGCTCCGAACCAGAGTGGCGCGAGAACGATTTCGTAGAGCGGGTTCTGAAGGATAATGATAACAAGCCCAGCCAACATCATGAGCAATCCGGCCAGCGTCAGCGGCACCCCCAGAAACAGTGCGGGGCGCGTCGCCGCCACATAGAGGATGCTCACTTCCAACCGGTCGCTCATCAGCCACCGCCTATGAGCGCCTTGCCCAGGAAGCTGGCCCCGAACATGATGACGATCCCTCCAACGACACCCGCAACCAGGCCAAGTGAAGCACGACCGAACATCCAAGAGATACCGATGGCTACGAGCCCGAGCACGGCCAGTGATTGTCCAAAGGGGCCAAGTATGAACGTGCAGATATTCTGGACCATCTTGGCAGGATCCGTCCCTCCGGTCACCTGAGCCGCTGCTGGCCCGCTGTAGAAGACCGTCCACGCCGCGCCTGCAGCAGCAGCCGGTACATATTCAGCCGCCATGCGCAGCATGGAAAAAGGCGAAGGAACACGCGTTTTAAGCCCACGAAGTATCTTGAGTGGCGTCATCATTGCATCTCCATGTTTCAATCGAATACGAGTTTGTTCGGGTTCGCGGGTTCCCGTGCTTTCGCAGCCTGGCTGCCTGTCGGACCGGAGGGATCGGCACCGGAGCGGTCTGGCTGATACGAGCCCCAAATGTCCCAAGAATCTTGGTTGGGCTGCTTCTTTCTATTGGCCTGTTGGCGCTGCTGGAGCAGAGGCGGCACGGCTTTCCGACCGGGTGCCTCAAGGCGCGGCACATCTCGAGCAGTCGGCTCCAGCGTTCGCTCAAGGAGACTTGAGATGTCCTTTGCGGCCGCCTCGACCTTGCGTACATAACCGTTGGCGAAGCCACGCGTGACGTCGCCCGTGTTATAGGCCGAGATGGCACGGCGAAGCGCCAGTTGCTGTGCCACAGCAGTGGTGCCGCCGGCATACCGGCTTTCAAGCAAGTGGGCGGCAGCCGAAAGCGAGGCGCAGGGCTCGAAAGCCCTTTCCGGCGTAAGATTGAGCATGGCAAAGTTCTTGCTGTTTATCTGCATCAATCCAACATCGACAGAATGTTGTGCTTCGAGGCGTTCCTTGATGCCCCGCGTGGCTTCCAGGTGGTCTATCCAGCGAAGCTGCTCACCTGTGGTGTTGTCATGAGCCACCAGCGTGTCAAAGCCACTTTCAATCTTGGCAATCGCGGCCAGGGTGGACGGCGCAACCCAGGGAGCGCATTTGCGCGACAGGCTGCGGAACTCACGCGGAGAAAGTGGCGCGGGCTCGGCTGGGAGTGACATGGATGTCAACAGGACGATGGCCAGCGGCCAAGCTGCAATAAACATTCCCTATCACCTACCTTTCCAAGCCGCCGGACGGGTTCTGGCCCTGTCCGGCACGCGCTTATCGGGGAGGTTTGTTACTGTGTGATGTTCAAGTTCAGCTTTTCGGTTTCAACTGAAGCAAAGACCGTGTTCGTGTCAGCGTGGGTGAGCATCTTGCGCATGCGTGGGTGGCGCGGGCCCGATCAGCCAGCGACATCCGGAGCATCTTGGTACAATGACTCCTGTGCAGGATTGCTCGTCCCGGCCGTCCGTGCTCCTAGACTGTGGGCCGCGACTTCGGCGCCATGGATGGTACTTCTGTCAGCGCCAAGCCAAGGACAAAATGGGGAGCTTGGCGGGTTTGTTCAGGCTCGGGATCACCGTGGGGAATCGACGAAGGCGATAAAGCAGCCCAACTTTGCCGGTATGCTGCCGGTGCTTAAAGAGCAGCCATGCGCGGCCCTGCACACTCAGATCATTGCTTGGGTCGCGAGCTCGTCCGCGAAGCTGGCTCGAAGGCGCAAATCCGCGGGGGCGAGGGTCAACTGGGAAGACGTGGCGGCGCAGCCCATCCTGGTGCGAGCCTGGTTCAGCTGTTCGGCCGCCGCCGCCGCCAAAGGGAGGATCATGCACAGTCCCATCGGCAGAAAACCGCACGTCATTGACGGAGTCCGACGGCGCAATGGACAAGCATAGTGACACGCTCAAGATGGAGGAGTTGCAGTAACTGAGAAATGTTAGCCCGGACGTTCACCGCAACCGGCGACCTGCCGGTCGCCCGAACAGCATTTGAGGCCGCCGGCCACCTTGGACGAAGCCGGCTTGGCAGGAGACATACTATTTGGCACAAGGCCGCTGCAGCGAATCACGGTCTTCTTCCGCCGACCGGCTCTCCGATCAAGCCAAACGCCGCGCTGCTCAACCATGTCCGAGCTGGATCCACGAGCCGGAGGATATCGAGATGATCCAGGTCCGCAAACTCCAGGATGACCAGGATGCAAGGGCATAGCAGGAAACTTGGCATCCATGAGGTCGAACTCGAGTGATATTCGCAGGCCTGCACCAACGGGGGAGCTCGAAGCGAAAAAGCGAATGACCACACGGCAGGGTCATGTCGGCGCTTGGACCTGTCTGCGCCACGGGCTGCCTTGGTGCGGTCAATTCGCTAGGGATGAAAAGACCAGGACGAGCACGGCCTCACATTGGCCGCACGCAACGGCGAGTGGTATCAAGGGCAGCTGTTCTGGGTCGGTGCCCCAGGGTTGCTCGGCAACAGGTTTAGACAAGGGGATTCAAGATTGAAGGTGTGCCGTTGAAACATGTTCTTGTCATTGACGATGATGCCGCAATGCGGCGCCTCATCGCCGAGTATCTCACGATGCATGCCCTGAAGGTAACCGCAGTCCACGATAGCAAGCAGTTTGACTATGTTCTTTCACGTGAGCCAGTCGATCTCGTGGTTGTTGACCTTAACCTAGGCCGGGAGGATGGACTTGCGATCGTCCGCAATTTGGCGACAAAATCAGATGTTCCTATCATAGTGATCAGCGGCGACCGGCTTGATGAGGCGGAAAAAGTGGTTGCACTGGAGCTCGGCGCAACCGATTTCATTCCCAAGCCTTTCGGGATGCGCGAATTCTTGGCCCGCATTCGAGTAGCGCTACGCCAGCGCATTTCTAGTCCGCGAACCAGAGAGCAGCGCTCATTTCGCTTTGGGGCCTGGAAGCTCAGCGTGAAGCAGCGGCGACTGATCTGTGCGGAGCGTGGCGAGGTCAAGCTTACCGCATGTGAGTTCAATCTCTTGATCGCATTTCTGGAGAACCCCCGCAACGTGCTATCCAGAGAACGGCTTTTGCTCGCGAGCCGTGTGCGTGGAGAAGAGGTGTACGATCGAAGTATCGATGTCCTAATCATGCGCTTACGCCGAAAGCTGGAGGCTGATGCGGCCAACCCTCGCCTGGTCAAAACATCCCGTGGCGCAGGGTACTTCTTCAACGCTGACGTAGATGTTAGCTACGGAGGCACGTTGGCCGCGTGACAGTGAGCTATGCTGGAGATTGGGGTGACGAGGCTGGTCAAGCCTTCCAACAGTAAACCAGCCTGATCAATTACGGCGAGAGCTACCGGTCCGAAGATCGCATCAGCCCCTCTCTGCATAGGCACGCGGCCGCCTGAATTGCCGATTTCGCTCAGCTGCTGCTGAATGGCGACGGCTTGCTGCGTATTCAGGGCCCTATGCGTCTCCGCTGGCCACAACAGCGCTGCGGAATGTTCATTGTTGGGACGACTCACTCGGGTGGCAGGTGGTTGCCCTGGTCAAGCGCATCCGGCGAGGGGCGGATCTGCTGTTCGCTGGCAGCCAAGACTGGGGGCGGCGGCCCGAACGCCGGCGTCCCAGAGCTTGCGAAAGCCTCCGACACGCTTCTGTTGAGGTCATCCCGTCCAGCGAGCACCCCGGGTTGCTGAAAAAAGACGAGGCGGCTTGATGATCCTGCCCTCGCTGAAGCACCTCGCGAAACCCCCTGTTCCAGTCGCAGAAGCTCCTCTGGATTGGTTGGCGGCTCGTCAGCTCGACCATCGAACAGCGGCCGGAGCGCCTCGGACACGTGCTGCTCAAAGCCCACTTGCCGGGCTTGGCCCGCTTGCCCCTCTTCCAAGCCGGCGTCCTGCACCTGCGACAAAGCTGTTACACGGGATGGATTTTTTCGCGGGGTCCACACCAGCCTCACATCAAACTGTATCGTCAAAGTCCTGCGCCAATTCACACAGCGGGTCATCGAGTTGAGATTCGGCGGAGAGCGCCTCCTCTGCTCCCGTCAAGGGCGCCGGCTCCGGGAGGGCGCCTGTCTGGCGTTCAAAGATGCGTTTCAGAATGCGATCCGAGAAATAACGCACCTTCCTCAATTTTAATGGTGGCAGACCTTTGATGAGAACAATCTCGTAGTCGTCATCGAGCAGCCGAACCTGTTCGGGACGCAATAGCGGTGCACCTTGATGTGAATTCTGAATGGTCCAGTCGAACGTTCGCGCCTGGCTGTGGGAAATCGATTTGGCTTCAAACGTGTATTCACCGATGGCCTTGGAAATGTAGTTCGGAGTCTCGTCATCAGCCGTGGCCATGAACACTTGCAGTCCGGTATTGCTGAGAAAATTCTGCTTGCCAGCCTCTCCATAAGCCCCCGTCAGTGCCGAAAGGCTTTGGATGATGAGCATGAAACGCCCCTTGTAGCCCGCGATAGTCGTGATTGCGGTCTCGATCGCCTCCAGCTTACCCAAGTGCTTGAACTCGTCGAGCAGGAAGAGAACCTCGTGCTTTTCATCCCGGCGGGCCAGCGACCGCTGCAGAATTGAAACGATTTGCTGAAAAAACAAGCGTATCAAAGGCGCGATCACCTCAAGGTCGTTCGGACCAACGCAAAGATAGATGCACGTTCTGCGACGGCGAAGATCATAGACCGAAAAGTCCGAGCGACTTGTGGCCGCCTTTACAGCGGGATCCGCCCACAGGTTGAGCCCGCCATCGCCGAGCACGGAAGTGTAGGAGGTTAGGATTTTCGTATCGTTCCCCGCCATGTCGTCGAAGATGCGTTGTGCCTCTTTGTTCTGAGTCTCCATGGCGAGTCGCGCGAAGAGCTTAAACTTCTCCCCCGGCTGGGCGAAGAGGTCATAGACGGCGCCGATTGTTGGCGTGCCCCGCTCGATGCAGGCAAGGATTCCCGCGACAAAGATATCTCGCGCGCCGCTGACGAAACCTTCCGCGCCCTCCCCCTTGGCCGTAATCAGGTTTGCGGCCAAGCGGCGGGCTTCGGTGAATTGCTGCTGTGGAGGCAGCGCTATAAGATCCAACAGCGGATTGTAGCAGTTTGTGCGCCGCTCCGAATCCAGCGGCGCGAATTTAAACACGTCGTCACCTGCGGCTTTGCGCGCCCTCGAGGTGAGCTCAAAGAGCTCCCCCTTGACGTCCAGAGCTATCACCGAGCCTTTGAATGTAAGTAGCGTTGGAATGACTATGCCGACGCCCTTGCCAGCGCGGGTCGGTGCAACGATGAGGCTGTGAGGCTGCTCGCCATTGGTCAGGTAGTAGCCAGGCCAGAAAGGGCCACTTGTCTTCCCAAACACCGGCCCTGTCACGCCACGGTATCGTCGCAGATATCCCGTGCGTCGCATTTCATCCACTCGAGCCCAACGAGCCGTCCCGTGGTGTTCGAGCTTGCGGCGCAATACGATCTGCTGAATCAGCAAGACGACCGCGGACGTCGAGAGCACGATAGCCGCGCCCCGATAGAAAACGGGGGTTGCGAAACCCAAATAGAAGGGCGTCTCAAACCAAAAGGCACGGACATCAAACGCCATCAGAGCCTCGCCGCTGCCGCCGTGGCGGAAGGTTGCGTAAAGACTTGCCGCACAGAAGCCCACGGCGAGTGAGCACGCGATGCTAATGGCTATGTTGGGGGGCGTCGTTTTTGTTGAAAGCATTGTTCCATTGCCGGATTAGCCGTAGCTAATGCTGCGCGAGCTTCAGAGACCGAACCGGCGTCGCGCGATGTCGCCGCTCGACAGATCGATGCCGCAGTGGGTGGTGCGATGCTTGCAGCGCATCACCCGGCAGACGTGGTTTGTGAAAGTTACACTAAGCAGGTACGTCAACGGCCAGCGAATTGGAAACGGCAAGGCCGTAAACGGATTTCGGGAGAGAAAGCGTCACTGTACCATGGCCGAGACCTCAACGGCCGGAGCGATCTCTGCTTCTGGTGGCCTCCATTAGGTCCTCTCGGGCGTGATTGAAGGCGTGGTTTATGGACCGCCCGATTTGAGCACCCCGCTGCAGCTGTTCATAGGAGGTTTGCGGGCCTACTGTATCACGGACTGCAGCCTCAATACCTGCTATGTGGCCGTCCAGATTCGCACTCCGTTCCTCTGCTGCATGCTGCGGCGGCGGCATGTGCGGCAAGATGTCTTGCATGCCGGGAAAAACAGAGTGAGCTTGGGCCTGTTGATTTGCGTCTAACTGGGGATACATGTTGAGAATAGCATTGGATGCCATGTTTCTGACATTGCCATCCGGATCAGAAGAAGCCAATCCAATGGCCTGATCAAGAATGCGAGATTTATTTTCGTCACTAAACTTACTGAAGTGTGGCGCAACGTAATAAGCTCCGAGAGCTTGCGACGGCGGATCCATGTTGCCAATGCGATTAACAATAGCATCTTGCAGCCCTGGCGTTAGGTAATCGCCTAGATTACTGGCCGCTCCGACTTTCTGCAATGCTATGTCATCCGTGCTGTACCCCAATTCGGCTGTTAATGTCGCGGCCAGATTGATGGCTGATCGTCCAAGCCGATTGGTCCGCCTTTCAAATCTCGCGAGGTCAGTTTCTGGCCCGGGTTGAGCGCCCCGAACGGCTGTTCGCTCGTGCGTCCCGAGGCCTTTGAAGCCCCCAAGATTTCGCGCTGTATCGCGCGGGTTAGCGGTTACCAGCCGTTCTGCAACATCGCTCAATGGCCCCTCTGGAACGTCACGGAGGCTACTGCTCCCCACGCCTTGAGATGATCTTGCAGCTGCGCGTGCCCGTTTGTTATCGCGATCCATTGCTCGCCTCCAAAGTAGTTATTCTACCCAATGAGGTTACCACCGAAGCTTGACCTGCTAAACCGATATGATGTTACAGTTGTAGTATGGCAAAGGGTTCCCAGCTCTGTGGGTCTGCCAAGTGCCCGTCCAAGCCGAAGAAAATACGATGAAGCTGGCATCAAATGCGATGTGAACTGCCCCGGGCTTTCCGGAGGCCGTTTCGTTTGAGTCACGCGGCTATGGCTGGTTCATCCAACATGGCGTAGTAGCGTTCCTCGGCTTCGGCCGGCGGGATGTTGCCGATGGGCTCCAGCAGCCGGCGATTGTTGAACCAGTCGACCCATTCGAGCGTGGCGAACTCGACGGCCTCGAATGAGCGCCAGGGTCCGCGTCGATGGATCACCTCGGCCTTGTAAAGACCGTTGATCGTTTCCGCGAGAGCATTATCGAAAGAGTCGCCGGCACTGCCCACTGCGGGTTCGACGCCGGCCTCCGCCAAGCGCTCGGTGTATTGAATGCTGACGTGTTGGGCGGATTCAACCGGTCGTCGCAACACCAAGGGATTGGAGGTTGCAATGACGGTTCACCAACGCGCTTCAGATCGGTGCACTCGAAAGAAGCTAGATTCGCCCGGGCGTCCGCCTGCCTGGCAGCGTGAGAATCGCTTCCGGTTCTGGCAAGCTATTGCCTTGGGACATTCGAGCGAGGAGGCCGCACTGGTTGCCGGTACATCAACGCCTCTTGGTCCGCGCTGGTTTCGGAGTGCAGGAGGGATGCCGCCAACGCATTTGGCGCCGTGGGCGAAGCCGCCTTCGGGGCGATATCTTTCTTTCGGGAGCGCGAGGATATTGCGCTTGAGCTTGCCAAGGGAATCGGCATCCGGGCCATTGCTCGTAAGCTAGGTCGGCCGCCGAGCACAATCTCGCGGGAGGTCGCAATGCCGCGACGCGCAGCGGCAATCTGGATTACCGGCCAGTGCCGCCCAATGGCACGCCGATCGTGAGTCCCGGCGGCCTCCTGGCAAGCTGGCGGTCAATCCGGCTCTGCGTGAATATGTTGAGGAGCGCTTGGCCGGCAAAGTCACCAACCCCAATGGCGCCTCATTCGAGGGCCCCAAGGTGGGTATGGAAAAAACGACAGAGCCGGAGGTGGTCGGCAGCCTGGAGCCCCGAGCAGATCGCTAAATCGGCTTCAGATCGATTACCCAGAGGATCAAACCATGCGGATCAGCCACGAGACGATCTATCAGTCCTTGTACATTCAAGGACGCGGAGCATTGCGCCGAGGACTGACCGCATGTCTGCGTTCAGGCCGAGCGTTGCGCGTACCGCGCGAACGCGCGTACCGCGCGAACGGGCCCGAGTTCGCAACAATGCCTGTTCCAGGGCATCGAGAACGAAGGCTGCATGCGCCGTCCGGCTCACCCGCCAGCCGACGATCCGACGGGCATAGGTGTCGATGACAAAGGCGACATAGACGAAACCCGTCCAGGTCGCGACGCAGGTGAAGTGGGAGACCCGCAGCATGTTCGGCGCGGAGCATGGAACTGGCGGTTGACGTGGTCGAGAGGGCAAGGTGCGGCCTTGTCGCTCACCGTAGTGCGGATCGGCGGACGATGCCTTCGAGGCCCATGGCCTTCATCAAGCGGGCAACCGTGCAGCGGGCGACGTCGAAGCCCTCGCGACGCAACCGCCGCCAGACCTTGCGAACGCCGTAGACGCGGAAGTTCGCCTCAAACCGTCGGACCTCATCCTGCGAGGCTGTATCCCATCTTGCCCGGGCCGACAGCCGGCAGGGGTCGACGCGCTTGGCGACATGGTCGTGGTAGGTCGACGGGGCGATCGGCAGCACCTTGCAGATCGGCTCAACCCCATGCGCCTTGCGGTGATCGTCGATGAACGCGATCGTGGCCTGAACCGGCGGTCGAGCTTCGCCTGGCAAAATACGCGGAAGCCTTGCTCTCGTTGGCCTGCGAAGCTCGCGGCTCTCGCGTTCCAGAGCCTTCAGTTTCGTCGCAGCATCCGTGGGAACTCCGGCGCGCACGCCGCCGTCACGCTCGGCTTTCTTGCAGCCGATCTTGGCGGCGATCGACGAGACCGCCGCCCACCGCGAGGCATGCTCGCCTTCGTGATCCAGAACCAGCCGCACCGCACGCGCTCGGACCTCGGGAGAGAACTTGTTGGTCGTCTTGCTTGTCATGGCTCCACCTTCTCAGGAGTTGATGGAGTGGATGCCCCTCCCGCCGAGCCAGCGGCGTGGCAGAATTGCCATCGCAGAATGGACAACAGGAGGAACGACATGAACAACGTCACCATCATTGGCATCGATCTGGCGAAGCGCGTCTTCCACGCTCATGGCGCTCACGCCGACGGCGGCGTCGCATTCCGGAAGAGAATGGCTCGCTCTCAGGTCCTCCCGTTTTTGGCCCGACAGCCAACCTGTGTGGTCGCCATGGAGGCCTGCGCGAGCGCACACGAATGAGGCCGGGCAATTCGGGAGCTGGGCCACGAGGTGAGGCTCATCCCGCCCAGCTACGTCAAGCCTTATGTAAAGCGCCAGAAGAACGACACCGCCGATGCCGAGGCCATAGCTGAAGCGGGATCTCGACCAACGATGCGGTTTGTGGCGGTGAAGACGGAAGAGCAGCAAGCGAGGTCGATGGTGTTCCGGACGCGCGACCTCTTGGTGCGCCAGCGCACGCAACTGATCAACGCCTTGCGCGGTCATCTTGCCGAACACGCCGTCATCGCACCGCAAGGTCCGGCTCACCTGAAAACCTTGGCTGCCGCGATTGATGCCGCCGAATCTAGGATGCCCCAACTGGTTGTCGACGTTGGTCGCGTCTACTTGGAGCAGGTCGATCGGTTGAGCTGCGAAGTTGCCGAGCCGGAGAAAATCCTCCGCCGCGAAGCCCAGTGCGGGGAGGATACACGCCGCCTTCAGACCATGCCGGGAGTCGGCCCGATCACGGCCATGGCGGTGGAAGCGTTTGCGCCCCCAATGTCGACCTTCAAGCGCGGCCGTGACTTTGCCGCTTGGCTCGGACTTGTGCCTATCCAGCACTCGACCGGTGGCAAGCAGCGGCTCGGCCGAACGTCTAAAATGGGCCAGCGGGACATCCGACGGTTGCCGATCATCGGCGCAATGTCCGTCATCCAGTGGGCCTCCCGCCGCGGTGCGCGGCCAGGATCATGGCTCGCCCGAATGCTGGATCGCAAACCGCTGATGCTGGTTGCCATGGCGTTGGCCAACAAGATGGCTCGCTCGGTATGGGCGATGTTGACAAAGAAAGAGGATTACCGGGATCTTGGCAGCGCGGCAGCATGAGCATGCACTCGGCGACTGCGAGGCCATGATGGGCGGCATGTGAGGAGGTCGTGAACGTCAAGGGCAAATGATCGGTCTGATCGGGATCAGGAAATGCACCGAGGCTCCAAGAGCGAAAAGCTCGTCGAGTTGATTTGCGCCTGATCCGCGTATCTCCATGACGGCCAGCGGCACCTCCGACGCCGCATCACAGGCCTGACACATGACCGCACCCGATCACATGCTCGAAGACGCGAAAGGCACTTGCATGAAACGGGGCATCCACACATGGAGCCTCCGATCAACCCGGGGCGGTACACAACAAGGGTCACGGATCAATCTGGGCGGGAACCCTAGAGAATCAGCCCTCAGAGCCTTTGGTAATAGACCGACCCCTCGCACCTGTTTGGGCTGGGTGTACAAGTCAGGTTTTCATCAGGTTCGACGAGTATGTCTGGCAGTAGAGCGCGACCACTTCCGTGCCCGCCCGCTCGTCTGGCAGACACACACAGGAGAAAGATATGCCGTCAGCTACAGCAGCGCCATCGTTTCCTGCCGCAGATCATCGCCCATCCGGTCTGGCCCTGCTTCAGGTTCCCCTTGAGCCTGTGTCTCGTCGAGGAAATGGCCCGGGAGCGGGATCGTGGTTTCGTATGAGACAATCCGCCGGTGCGGCAACAAATGCGGTCCGCATACGGAGCCATTACGTCGCGGCACTTGATATTGCAGTGCAGCAAAGGTAGAGGGCCGCCCCTTATCGGAGTGTCATCCATGGTCCTTACCAATACTGGTAGCGAGGCAGAACCCGTCGAACAGTCGAGCCATCTGGCAATCGAACAGCAAAGCCCCAAGGTGCTGATGCTAGGCGCGCTCGGCGTTGTCTATGGCGATATTGGCACCAGCCCGATCTACGCGTTCCGTGAGGCGCTGGTGGCGTCGTCGGGCGGCAATGTCGCCGAGCGCGGCGATATCCTCGGCGTGCTGTCGCTGATCATCTGGTCGCTGACTATCATCGTCACCATCAAGTACATCATGTTCGTGCTGCGCGCCGATAACGGCGGCGAGGGCGGCGTGCTGTCGCTGATGGCGTTAGCGCGCGGCAGTTTCCCCAAGCGGTCGGCGGTGATCCTGGGCATCGGCATCGTCGGCGCCTCGCTGTTTTTCGGCGACGCGGTCATCACGCCCGCGATTTCGGTGCTTTCGGCCGTCGAAGGCATGAACGTCGTCACGCCTGCTTTCCAGCCTTATGTGGTGCCGCTGACCCTGGTCATCCTCGCCATGGTGTTCGCGGTGCAGCGCTTTGGCACGGGTGGGGTGGGATTAGTCTTCGGTC
Organism: Mesorhizobium sp. M0276; assembly: GCF_040321755.1. Classification (NCBI taxonomy): domain Bacteria; kingdom Pseudomonadati; phylum Pseudomonadota; class Alphaproteobacteria; order Hyphomicrobiales; family Phyllobacteriaceae; genus Mesorhizobium; species Mesorhizobium sp. M0276. The sequence continues at coordinate 21,632 of NZ_JAMYSC010000066.1, forward strand.
CGGTGACCGCTGCATGGTTCCTGGCGATCGGCCTTTCCGGTCTCAACCACATCATCGCCGACCCGGAAATCCTGTGGGCGATCAGCCCGCATTACATTGTCGCCTTCCTGATCAAATCGCCCGACGTCGCTTTCGTCACCATCGGCGCCATCTTCCTTGCCGTCACCGGCGCGGAAGCACTTTATGCCGATCTCGGCCATTTCGGACGCAGGCCCATCGTGGTCGCCTGGCTGTGGATCGTGTTTCCCTGCCTGCTGCTCAACTATGCCGGGCAGGGCGCTTTCGTGCTGGCGAAGAACGGTCACGTCGGCCACCCATTCTTCGAGATGAACGAAGGCTGGACGCTGATCCCGATGGTGGTGCTGGCAACCGCCGCGACGGTTATCGCCAGCCAGGCGGTGATCTCCGGCGCCTTCTCGTTGACCCGGCAGGCGGTGCAGCTCAATATGCTGCCGCGTCTCGAAATCCTGCACACCTCGGAACGGCAGTCGGGCCAGATTTACATGCCGCGCGTCAATCTGTTGCTGGCGCTGGCGGTGATGCTGCTGGTGGTCGGTTTTGGCGAATCGAGCAAGCTCGCCTCCGCCTATGGCATCTCGGTGACCGGCAACATGCTGGTGACGACGGTGCTGCTCTTCGTCGTCATGACGCGCATCTGGAAATGGCGGCTGTGGGTGGCGGTGGCGATGGCGTCGGTGTTCGCATTCATCGACATCGGCTTCTTTGCCTCCAACATCGTCAAGGTATTCGAGGGCGGCTGGGCCTCGCTGGCGGTGGCCTTCACCATCGTTCTGGCAATGTGGACCTGGGTGCGCGGCAGCCGCTATCTCTTCGACAAGACCCGCCGCAACGAAATCCCGCTCGATTTCCTCGCCGGCAATCTGTTGAAGAAGAAGCCGCAGTTGGTGTCCGGCACCGCCGTGTTCCTGACCAGCGATCCGCAAAGCGCGCCGACAGCGCTGATGCACAGCCTGAAGCACTACAAGGTGCTGCACGAGCAGAACGTCATTCTGTCGGTGGTCACCGCACCGCAGCCGCTGGTGCCCGACAGCGAGCGGGTCAAGATGGAGACAGTCAACGAGTTGTTCATGCGGGTGACGCTGACCTTCGGCTATATGGAGCAGCCCAACATTCCGCGCGCGCTGGCGATCTGCCGCAAGCAGGGCTGGAAGTTCGACATCATGACGACGTCGTTCTTCCTGTCGCGGCGCTCGCTCAAAGCATCGCCCAATTCCGGCATGCCGGTGTGGCAGGACAAGCTGTTCATCGGGCTCGCCCGCTCGGCCGCCGATGCGACAGAGTATTTCCAGATCCCGACCGGACGCGTCGTCGAGATCGGAACGCAAGTGACGATTTAGGGCATGCCGCGGTTGAGAAGAATCGGTGCTGTCACATTGATTGAGCGGTAAGGAAATTCAGGTAGCAGCGCGCCCGGCACTGTAAGTTTCAGCGGCTTGATGCAGCGATAGCTGGCCGGGACGGCTGTCACGCTGTGGCGACACAATGCATGGCGGCGTTACGCAGGTCTCGATGTTGAGCCGATGACAGCGCATTGCAGGGAAAGTGGAGCAGGTCGGCAATCGGATCATGGATGCAAACGAACCGCTGAAGCTGGCGTGCCGACTTGAAGCGTTTCATGATCCTTTCGCGTCGTCGGGTCGGCTGGTGCGAATTTTCCGCTCGATAATTCAGGCCTGTGTGCGACCGGTGTTCGACGCCGGGCATGAGGTCGCGCATGGCGGCATCATAGGATCGGAGCTTGTCGGTGATCATGATCCGTGGTGTCCGCCCTTGAGCCTTCAACTTGCGCATCAGACGCTTTGCCGCCTTGGCATTTCGGCGGCTTTGTACCAGCACTTCGAGGACGAAGCCGTCCTGATCGACGGCACGCCAGAGCCACTGCTTCTTGCCACTGATAGCCACGACACATTCGTCGAGATGCCATTTGTCGCCCAGGCAGCCGGCTGACCGTCGCTTGATCTCTCGGGCGAAATTCCGTCCGAATTTCTCCGCGTAGCTTCGAGTGCGGCCCGCCTGCCGCACCGTCGCCGCGGCCGCGCCGAGTGCGAGGCGCTGCCGCCAGGCGCCGGCCCATTTTTCGTCCCGGCGCACGACCGCATCGAGCGTGGCGATCGCGGCGCCGCATGCGATCGCAGCATCTTCCGTCGCTAACGATCGTAAGATATGCGCGGCCGATGAAGGTTCCACCACCGTCGACGACCTCAACGAAGTTGATGTCGGTGGGTGTCTGATCGATCTGGCAGACATCCAGCGGGTGCGTGGCATGGATGTAACCCGGCCGCGCCTTGAGCCGTTGAAGATGCTTCGGGTTCGCTGATCTTTTCCTCGCGATCTCCTCGGGGCTGAACAGCGAGGGTATGCGACGCGCGACGGTGAGATAGGATGGAGTGGCCAGGCCGGCCTCCTCGCAGCGAGCCCGGACCTCGGCCACGACGGGAGCGAGCGGCGGAGCCTCCAGCACGAGCCACTGCGTCTTCACGATGATCTCCTCGATACCCTGGTCAAGTCGCTTTTTCCGAGTCCCGTCCCCGTCGCGCAGCAGCGACGTCACGGTCCGGTCGATGCGGTAGCGCGCCAGCAGATTGTAGATCTGGCGGGTCGACAGGCGCAGCTCCGCGGCGGCCCGCTCGATTGGCGCCTGACGGGGCCCCGCACCATGGAGGATCTTATCCAGCTCGCGGGCTACACGACGTGCCGCGGACCATGCTTCATCGGAGAGAGATGGGGAAGGAGTTGCTTTTCGGTTGTGTAATCGGTTCGGCAAATGAGCGACCAATGAAATCGTTAGCGGAAAATCGGGGCTGTCGTAGCGCCAAAACCTAAACAACACCTGACTTTTCCCTGTTTGAAATCGGGAAGTAAAAGCGACACCGGTAAACCAGCGAGCCATCTCCAAATATGTGAATTGTGGATTGCTCCTCGACGGGAGCTGAGGGGCGGCTCCGCAAGCCTTACGACGCTCTTTGCGAGCCGTAGCTGCCGAGCTGGCAAAAGGCCGGGCTACGTCGCGCCAGCGCAATCGGCGCGCAGAAAATTAGGCCTACCCGCTCCGGGACCGCGGACCTCGTCAGCTTCTCGTAAGTATGCCCGAGTAGGTTGCTCAGCTGATCTGTGGACGTGAGGCTAGCGTGAACCGGCACAAATTTGACCTATCCAATGTAACAGGTTGGCGGCAGGTGCAGCCCCCGGCATCTCAAGAGCAAGCGGCACAGGCCGGGCAAGAGGGCTTTGAGCAGCGCTCGGGCGAGGCGCGCCAAGCCGCTGCCCAAATTCCCGCCCCCGGCGTTCCGGCTCTGCCAGACCCGTTCCATCCTCATCCGTCTCAGGGAGACCTGAGCCTCATCGAAGCCGCGGCCCGATGGGAAGCGCAGCCCATGATGCAAGGGAGCGGACAAGAACACGCCGCGGCGCCGTACGCCGGAGGCAGTGGGTCGATGCTAGGTGCCTCGGTGCTGCAGCCGGGTCACTCAACGGCGCGCCATCATCATGCGCCGGATTCGTCAGTGGTTGATCTGAATCCCCCCGCACCGTTCGAGTTGCGTGACCCTGCTCGTTCTGTGCCGGCGGCGGTGCAGCCAGATCCTCCAATAGTGGTCTCCGGTCACGACAAGGGTCCTCTTTATTCCAACGATGCGACCCTTGTCGAAGGGCTGAGGTCAGCTTACGCGGGTAAGGTCAACGAGAGCACGGTCACGCGCCGTGTAAATTCTCTTCTCGGCTTTAGTCGTTGGCTCCTTGAAAATAACAAGCCGGGATTTGCTGCTCGGCTTGACGCGCTGGATCAGGATCTCAGGGAGTACGTGAGCAAGAGTGGCTCCTCGGACGTGGCTGTGGCACTGGGTCGTCTCAAGACGTGGGCGGGCGGAGCGCCAGTGAGGGACCGCGCTGTCCTGAATCCCGACCCTGCCGACGCCGTGCTCATCCAAGAGTACGCAGCGGCTCTCATCAAAGAGTACAAAGAAGCGCCTGCGACCGGGCCGAATCCCCGTACCATTGAGGCCTATGGATCTGCTCTTAGACGTTTCAGTCAATACCTGGTTGAAAACAAAAAGCCGGGGATTGCGGCTCGGCTTCACGAGGGGTCGCTGGATGAAGATGCCAAACGCTATACGATCTCCAGTGGTGACCGGAGGATGGCTGCACTAGCTCATCTCCGGAAGTCCGCACCCGGGCGCGAAAAAATTGCCCTTGCTGCTCGTCCGGAAGACGCAGTCGGCATGGAGACTCGTGCCATTGGGGACGCCGCTGCGCAGCACAGCGGGCCGCAGAAGGCATTGGGTCGGCCAGAGTATCTCCCTGGGAAAGCTAAGCAGCTGAGCGAGATCGGCAATTCAGGCGCTCGCGTGCTGATGCAGGCCCCCACCCATCAAGTGGGTGCATTGCCATGGGAAGCG
>NZ_JAMYSC010000067.1:0-25808 GCF_040321755.1 Mesorhizobium sp. M0276
AAGCCTGTTCGGGCCCTGCGGCCGACCACGATGAATCCCTTCCAAACCTTCAGCCGGACGGTGTTGTTGTTGACCCGCTCCATTAGTGCCAAACCAAACACATTCGGCGGGAGCACTGATCCTCAATCAGCGAGCGGATGCAGTCGGTCGCCGGTCGGGGAGCAATATAGGGAGCTGGGTCGCCAGCCTCCGGAACTTACGTGAGTAACCATTCCTTGAAGGATTCAGCTTTGAGACCTTTCCCTCTGACTTCCGCCATTTGGGCATTGTGTTGATCAGCGGCGTGGTCAACGTGCTTGCCCTGATCTCGCCGCTGTTCATGCTTCAGGTCTATGACCGCGTTCTGGCAAGTGGCAGCGTATCGACGCTGGTGGGGCTCGTCGTGCTTGCTGCGGGGCTTTATGCGTTCCAATGGCGTCAACGCCATCGATAACGTGGGAGAGCGCGCTGACATGGAGGATCCCGGTGTCCGGCATTCATCAGAACAATGACGTTTCCAGCTCCATTCGCCGCCACCTGGTGGCGGGCCTTCTGGCGAGCGTGATCTCTTTGTGGGAGGAGCCGGAGCCTGGGCGGCCTTCACGAATCTCTCCGGTGCGGTTGTCGCGTCCGGACGCTTTGTCGTCGATTCCTATGTCAAGAAGGTACAGCACCCGACCGGCGGGCAGTGCTGGCGAGATACTCGGCGACACAGCCCCATGCCTGTTCTTCCGAGGCCGGCTTGACGGTGAGCGAATGCGTAACGCAGCTGTGAGGACCCGCCAGTTGTCGTTTCAGCTGGGCTTCGGTCAACTTCGACAGCGTGTCGGCGAAAGGCGCCATCACGAGGCCATTGGCGGCAAATTGCCCTCCCCTTGTTGCGCGGTAGCAGCATGCGTGTCGGGGATGGAACCGTCTCCGGCCCCCATTCATCGCTGAGGCCGCGCCGTACCCGCCGCCATCGGAACTTGTCCACGTCCAGCGCGCTTACGGTGCGGGTATGCCGGCGTCGAGCAAACAGAGAGAGGTTTGGGCCCAACCAGGGCGGCCGGTTACCAAGTTTTCCTCGTCCGTTTGAGTGTGAATGTTCGGGTCGATCGTCTGGGCGCGTCCCCGCCGCCTGCGAGCCTCAGCGGAAGGGCGACGTGAGTGCATCCATCTCGTAGATGTATGCCTATCCAAGCAATCGATTTCTCCAATTGCCCGATGACGAATATGAACGCGTCAGGCAGGGTGCATCATTAGGAGTATTTTTCGATGGCAAACATTATCGAGGGTGGCCCGGGTGCCGAAACACTCATCGGCACCGAGCGTGACGATTGGATAGAGGGTTTCCAGGGCGGTGACTGGATTGACGGTCGTGGCGGCAACGACGAGATCTCGGGTGGCCCGGGCAGTGACCGAGCCATTGGCGGCGGGGGTAACGACCGCATCTTCGGCGGAGATGGCTGGGACGATCTCTCCGGCGACAACGGCCGCTTCAACGCGCGCATCTCCGGTGAGGACAATGACAGGCTCAGCGGCGGTCCCGGCCAGGATGTCCTCTACGTGGGTGACGGCCAGGACACGTTGACCGGGGGCACCGACAATGACACGTTCGTGTTCCAGTTCCACAATCCGGTGCCTGGGGTTGTCGGGTCGAAGTCGGACATTACCACTATCACCGATTTCAACCCGGCGGAGGACAAGTTCGCCTTCGATGCGGTGGGCCTCTACAATGACGGTTTTGGCGCGAACTTCGTCAACAACGCCAGCATACAGTCCGGCTACCCGGTGAGCAGCTTCTACAGTGGTGCGGCCTCAGGTGCGAACGGCGAACACGTCGTGGTAATCACTGGCGAATCTTTCAACTCTGCTTCTGAAGCCGCGAGTGCGATCTCCGGCGAGCACGCCGGCGACATCATTGTCTACCAAAGCAGCTACACCGACAGAGTCGCAACTCTGGCCTATGTCACCGCCGACAACAGCGCGCATGAGTTCGCCCACCTGGGCGGTGTGGTCACCGTGGCCGACCTAGGCCTGACCGCGTCGGACTTCACCTTCGTTTGATCCAGAAAACCCATACGGAACAGCGCCTCGCCCCGCCCCCCTGGGCGGGCGCTTTCCCGTTTCCGCTACTTGCCATGGGCCGGGGCGCCCGGGAGCAGTCGCAGCGTGGATAGCTTGACGAAGCCCTGCGCGTCGCGCTGGTCGTGCACCGAAATCTCCTGAAGGTGTGGAGGCGGAAGCCTGTTCGGGCCCTGCGGCCGACCACGATGAATCCCTTCCAAACCTTCAGCCGGACGGTGTTGTTGTTGACCCGCTCCATTAAATGCCGGGACCAAACATATTCGGCGGGAGCACTGATCCTGAACCAGCGAGCGGATGAAGTCGGTCGCCGGTCGGGGAGCAATATGGGGCTGAGTCGCCAGCCTCCGGAACTTACGTGAGTAACCATTCCTTGAAGGATTCAGCTTTGAGACCTTTCCCTCTGACTTCCGCCATTTGGGGCATTGTGTTGATCAGCGGCGTGGTCAACGTGCTTGCGCTGATCTCGCCGCTGTTCATGCTTCAGGTCTATGACCGCGTTCTGGCAAGTGGCAGCGTATCGACGCTGGTGGGGCTCGTCGTGCTTGCTGCGGGGCTTTATGCGTTCCAATGCCTGCTCGACATTTTGCGCGCCCGCGTGCTGCTGCGGATTGGCGAGCGTTTCGATGAACAGTTTTCCGGACGCGTTCACGATGCGATCGTTCGCCTTCCGCTTTCAACGCGCATGCCGGGCGACGGCTTGCAGCCGCTTCGCGATCTCGACAATGTTCGCGGCTTCTTAGGTGGAAACGGTCCGACAGCGTTCTTCGATCTGCCATGGATGCTGCTTTATCTTGGCATTTGCTTCCTCCTTCATTTCTGGATCGGCATGACGGCACTTGTCGGGGCGGTCGGTCTCACATCTCTGACACTTCTTGCCAACACTCTCTCGCAACGGCCGATACGCGATACCACTGCCCACAACATGGCACGCAATGGTCTACTGCAAGCAGCGCGTTGCAATGCCGAGGTCGTGCAAGCTCTCGGTCTTGGAAAGCGGATCGCTGCCCGATGGCACAAGGCCAATGCCAAGTATCTGGCCGCCAACCGGAAAGCCGGGGACGTGGCAGGCGGGCTCGGTGCCATTTCAAAATCGCTGCGCGTGCTGCTGCAATCGGCCATTCTTGCCGTCGGCGCGTACCTTGTCATCAGACAGGAGGCTACGGCCGGGGTTATGATTGCCAGTTCGATAATGATGGGGCGTGCGCTGGCTCCGGTCGATCTGGCCATTTCAAGCTGGAAATCCTTCCTCATGGCGCGGCAGGGTTGGGCGCGGCTGGAGGACCTCTTGGAAAAGCTTCCTGAATCCGCTCCTGTTATGCCAATGCCCGCACCTGAACGCGAACTGCGCCTCGAAGGCGTGACAATCGTTCCGCCCGGCGAAAGGAAGCCGACCGTGACCGGCCTTGCGTTTGCCATTCAGGCGGGAAGCGCACTCGCGATCATCGGTCCATCGGGCTCGGGCAAGTCGACACTCTCGCGCGCCATCGTCGGCGCATGGGCGCCGGTCGCCGGAAAAGTTCGCATCGACAGCGCAAGCCTCGATCAATGGGACCGGGAAGCACTAGGCCGTCATATCGGCTATCTGCCGCAATGTGTTGAACTGTTCGACGGCACCATTGCCGAAAACATCGCTCGTTTTGAAGATAATCCTGACCCTGAGGCTATTGTCGCCGCGGCGAAAGCAGCGGGCACGCACGAACTGATCCTCCGATTTGAGCACGGCTACGAAACTCCGATCGGTGAGGCCGGATCGGCACTTTCCGCCGGGCAGCGCCAGCGTATCGGTCTTGCCCGTGCTCTTTATCGAGACCCTTTCCTTGTTGTGCTGGATGAACCCAATGCCAATCTCGATGCGGAAGGCGAGGCTGCGGTCGTTAAGGCGATCGCCTCCGTGCGCGAGCGCAAGGGCATTGCGGTTGTCGTCGCCCATCGGCCGAGCGCCATCCGCGCCGTGGATTTGGTGTTGGTGATGGAAGGTGGACGGCAGCGAGCATTCGGTGCGCGTGATGAAGCGCTTTCCAAAGTCCTGAAGGGGACAGCGATGGCACGAGGCGCTGGCGTCAAGGCCATCGAATCTACACAGGATAACGTGGGAGAGCGCGCTGACATGGAGGATCCCGGTGTCCGGCATTCATCAGAACAATGACGTTTCCAGCTCCATTCGCCGCCACCTGGTGGCGGGCCTTCTGGCGAGCGTGATCTTTGTGGGAGGAGCCGGAGCCTGGGCGGCCTTCACGAATCTCTCCGGTGCGGTTGTCGCGTCCGGACACTTTGTCGTCGATTCCTATGTCAAGAAGGTGCAGCACCCGACCGGCGGGGTGGTGGGAGAAATCCTGGTGGGCGAAGGCGATAAAGTAAAAGCCGGCGACATCCTCATGCGGCTCGATGCCACCCAGACGCGCGCTAATCTCGCCATTGTCACCAAGCGGCTCGATGAGCTCGCCGCCTACCAGGCACGACTCGATGCTGAGCGTGACGATCTCGCGGAGATCGCCTTCCCGGACTGGCTGCTCGCCCGAAGAGATGTTCCGGACGTAGCTTCGGCAATACATAGCGAGACGCTGCTGTTCGAATTCCGCAGACAATCCCGCGACGGAAAGCAGGCGCAACTGGCGGAACACATTACTCAATATCACCACGAAATCGAAGGATTCAAGGCGCAGGAAATTGCCTGTGAAAAAAGGATCGAGGTTCTCCAAAAGGAAATTGCTGTTCTGAGTGGGCTGCGCGACCAAGGCATTGTCTCGGACCAACGGTTGAACAGCCTGAAGATCCAGGTTGCCACTTTCGGTGGCGAACGCGGTGAGAAGATCGCAGATCAGGCACAGACGGCAGCCCGCATAGCCGAAACGCGCCTGCAGATCCCGCAGATCGATCAGGATTTCAAGACCGAAGTCGGCCAGGAGCTCAGAGAAGTTCAGGCGCAGGTCGGGGAGTATGGTGAGCGCAAGGTGGCGGCTGAACAGGAACTGCGACGGATCGATATCGTCGCGCCGCAGTCAGGCACCATTCAACAACTCGCAGTTCATACGGTCGGCGGAGTGATTACGCCCGCCGATCCGATCATGCTAATCGTGCCGGAAGGCGACGATCTTGCGCTTGAAGTACGAATCACCCCGAAGGACATCGACCAAATCCAGCTTGGTCACAAGGCCGTGCTGCGGATGTCAGCCTTCAATCTGAGAACCACGCCGGAATTGAACGGATATGTCAGCCGGATTGCAGCCGATCTGGCGACGGACGAAAAAAAGGGCATTTCGTATTACCTGGTGCGTCTGTCGGTTCCGCATGCGGAACTGACGAAGCTCAAGGACCTGACGCTCGTGCCCGGCATGCCGGCCGAAGCAATGGTCCAGACGGGCGAGCGTACGGCGCTTTCCTATTTTGTGAAGCCGCTGTCGGACCAAATCAGTCGGGCATTCCGGGAGGAATGAAAGTAATCCACAGAAATATATTGTTGGTATTTCTGTTGGTTGTTCGCAGGCTACGTGGGTGGTAACATACTGAAAGCACAGGCATACTTTCCTCACTTGGATTCCGCCTCTGGCACCATCTATTCTTCTCAAGCCGTCTCAGACAGTCTCACACAGCGCGAATTTCGCTGTGTTTTCTGCCGCTCGACGTGCTGGGCTTCTCAAGTCGTCCCACGTAGTCTCATTTCATGCGTAGGTTTTGAGGGGTACTTTTGAGGGTGTTGGGCCAGGTCGACAAGGAGATACCCTCATGCCGCTGTCCGAAGTCCAAATTCGCAAGGTTTTGGCAGGCCGGCGGCGGCGCCAAAATCGCACCGTGGGCTCAGTGCTTTGTTTGGAGCGGCACAGTCTCCAATGTGGAGATCAAGGCCGCGACGCCTCTGGACAGGGATCATGGCTGTTTGGCGGTTGGCTTTGGATAGGCTTTGGTCAATTTGAGGTGCGCCTGTTCGGTTGAGCGAGCGCAATGAAAACGGCCTGGCAGGTTCACTGGGCGTGCCGGTCGGCCGAGGACAATGACCGATCCAAGGGATCGTCGGCGGCGGGTCAGGACATCCTACTTTTTTGCGGCGGACCGGGCCGATAGCGATGCCGCGCGCGCGCAGCGACCTATATCAGTTTTCATGCCGGAGGCTGCCATGGACATGAACAACAGAAAGACGCGGTTCAATATTTGGTACTGGATCGCCGCCTTCTCGGGCGTGATGGTCTTCCAATATTTCTATGCCACGACGCAGCACGTCGCGCAGATCCCGTACAGCGAGTTCGAGACCCTACTGAACGGCGGCAAAATCGCCGAGGTGCAGGTTTCCGATCGTTTCATCCAAGGCCGCTTCAAGGAGCCACAGGGTGGCAAGCCGCTATTCATCACCACGCGGGTCGAGCCTAACCTCGCCCGTGACCTGCAGGAGCACGGTGTCACGGTCACCGGCCAGGTCGAAAGCACTTTCCTGAGCGACCTGCTTTCCTGGGTTGTGCCGGTGCTCGTCTTCTTTGGCCTGTGGATGCTGCTCCTAAGACGCATGGACGGCGGCGTCGGTGGCTTGATGCAGATCGGCAGGAGCAAGGCCAGAATCTACGTCGAAGCCAATACCGGGGTGACGTTCGACGACGTGGCGGGAGTGGACGAGGCCAAGGCCGAGTTGCAGGAGATCGTGGACTTTCTGAAGAACCCGGGCGAATACGGCCGCCTCGGCGGACGCATGCCCAAAGGCGTGCTGCTGGTCGGGCCGCCAGGCACCGGCAAGACCCTGCTCGCCAAGGCTGTCGCGGGCGAGGCCAAGGTGCCGTTCTTCTCGATCTCCGGTTCCGAGTTCGTCGAGATGTTCGTCGGGGTCGGGGCCGCGCGCGTGCGCGACCTCTTCGAGCAGGCTCGGTCCAGGGCTCCAGCGATCATCTTCATCGACGAACTCGACGCGCTTGGCCGCGCCCGAGGAACCACGGTCGGCGGCCACGATGAAAAGGAACAAACGCTCAACCAGCTTCTGGTCGAACTCGACGGTTTCGATCCACAGATCGGCGTCGTGCTGCTGGCCGCGACGAACCGCCCCGAGATCCTCGATCCGGCACTTCTGCGGGCTGGCCGCTTCGATCGACAAGTGCTGGTCGACAGGCCGGACAAGCAGGGTCGCATCAAGATCCTGCAGGTGCATATGGCCACGTCGAAGCTGGCGACGGATGTCAATGCGGAAAAAGTGGCCGCACTGACGCCCGGCTTTACCGGCGCCGACCTGGCCAATCTCGTGAACGAGGCGACATTGCTTGCCACGCGCCGCAAGGCGGATGCCGTAACAATGGAGGATTTCAACAACGCGGTGGAGCGCATCGTCGCCGGGCTCGAAAAGCGCAACAGGCTGTTGAACCCGAAAGAGCGCGAGATCGTCGCTTATCACGAAATGGGCCACGCACTGGTCGCCATGGCGCTGCCTGGCGTCGATCCGGTGCACAAGGTATCGATCATACCACGTGGCGTCGGCGCGCTCGGCTACACCATCCAGCGCCCGACCGAAGACCGCTTCCTCATGACGCGCGAGGAACTGGACAACAAGATGGCGGTGCTGCTCGGCGGCAGGGCGGCGGAGTGGATCGTATTCGACCACCTGTCCACCGGAGCCGCTGATGATCTCGCCAAGGTAACCGACATAGCGCGCGCCATGGTGACGCGTTACGGCATGTCGGCAAGACTCGGCCACGTGGTTCTGGAAAAGGACCCACGTTCCTTCCTGGCCCCCAACCCGCTCGCCGGCGGGCCGCGCGAGCACGATTACGGGGAGGCCGCCGCCGACGCCATCGACACCGAAGTGCGCGGCATTGTCGAGGCGGCTTTCGAACGAACGGTGGGCCTGCTCACCGAACGGCGCGATCTCCTCGAAAAGGCGGCACGCAGGCTGCTCGAGACCGAGACGCTCGACGAGAACGAGCTCGCGTCGCTGGTCGGAAAGGTTCAGCCAGGGCATCGCGCCTTTCGGGAGGACGGTCGTCGTGGGACTGCGGCGCTGCGAGCGGCCGAAACCCCGCGTGCAATGCCTCCGCGAGTCGCTGGTCCCGGAGCATAGTAATTCATTCAAAGCAGCAATGAGCCGGAAGCTGTAGACCAGCTGGCAAAGGCGCTGCGGGATCCCGGCCGGATCGAGCGATCACCGTTCCTGATCGAATGGTATTCGAGCCCCGCTTTGCAAGGCGGTGCCAAGCCGGCCCTGTCGGGAGCGCCCGTCTGACAAGAGTGAGTGGCATTTGCTATTTTCCCAGGGAGGATTGCGACCGAGAAGGCCGCGTCCGGACAGTCGCCTAGCGCCGGGGATCGTCCGTCGCCTCGGAAACGCCTTCGAGGGCGATCTTGGCGGCTTCCTCGTCGGTGCGACCGAGGTCGGCCAGGGCAATGACGCCGACGAGGCGCTTATCGTGGTTGATCACCGGAAGGCGCCGCACCTGATGCTTGGCCATGATCTTCGCCGCATCACTGATGTCGGCATCGTCGAAGCACCAATAGACATGCTCGGACATGACCTCGCGAACGGTGGTGTTGCCGGCTGAGCGCTCCTCGGCGACGCCGCGCATCACGATGTCGCGGTCCGTCACCATGCCGACCAGCCTGTCATTCTCGCCGACAGGAAGGGCTCCGAGATTGTCGGCCCGCATTTTCCGGGCGGCATCCCTGATTGTCGTGTTCGGGCCGACCAGTTCGGTCCGATGACTCATGATCTCCTGAACTTGCATGGGATATTCCTCTCTCTGATTGCCGAGGCAACAAGTCGCCAAAACGCGGCCGTTGCTGGGGATCGCGAGGTTGCCGGGTGGTCGGACGAGGCTCGTACAGATCACTATCTGCAGTGTTCTCGATCCGCGCTAATGCGCGTGATGGCACCTCGCGATCGAAACTATTCTTGGAACGTCCAAGCAGCGAGCGAGTTCCAAAAGAGTGCCGGCGCCGCAGGCTTGTTCACGGGAGTAGCCGCAGACTGGCCGTTGAGGCCCAAGGCTCAAGCAGGTTGGGGAAGACATACTCTGGGAAACAGATGCACGCGGATCGAAAATCATGGCTATCGTCTTTTCAGATCGCCGCGAGGCCGGGCGGCAACTAGCCGAAGAGCTCGTTCGCTTTGCCGGGCGCGACGACGTGATCGTGTTGGCGCTGCCCCGAGGCGGCGTGCCGGTTGGCTACGAGGTCGCGCAGGCACTCAAGGCACCGCTCGACGTCCTCGTCGTGCGCAAGCTCGGCGTTCCCGGCCACGAGGAACTGGCCATGGGGGCAATCGCGCCCTCCGGCGTACGGGTCCTGAACGACGAAATTGTCGGCGGTCTCGCGATCCCGCCAGATGTCATCGACGCGGTCGCCGCAAAGGAGGAAAAAGAGCTTCTGCGCCGCGAGCACCTTTATAGGGGCGGGCGGCCCCCGCCGCGGTTGAACGGACGAACCATTATCCTCGTGGATGACGGGCTTGCGACCGGTTCAACGATGCGGGCGGGGATCAAGGCGCTCCGAAAAAGCCACGCCGCCCATATCGTCGCGGCCGTTCCCGTCGGCAGCCCCGACACTTGCGACGCGATGCGGGCAGACGCCGACGAGGTGGTTTGCGCGACGACGCCAGAGCCGCTCCTTGGTGTCGGCCGGTGGTACGTGGATTTCTCACAGACGAGCGATCAAGAGGTCCGCGCGCTCCTCGCCAAATCCGTGCCCAAGCCTGCCGCTTCCAAAGAGGTCTCGCTATCCGAAGAGGCATCGGCTGGGCACGGGCCGCCGGCTCGGCGCGCGGCAAAAGATCAACGTAGCGGAGGTGGGTATGGACGGGGTTTCAGTCAGCGAGCAGGTCGTGCGGGTTGCCGCGGATCGCGTCACGCTTGAAGGCAATCTGTCGATGCCGCCGGATGCTCGCGGCCTTGTGCTCTTCGCCCATGGCAGCGGAAGCAGCCGCCACAGCCCGCGCAACCGCTACGTGGCCGGACGGCTGAACGAGGCGAGCCTCGCCACGTTCCTCGTCGACCTGTTGACGGCCGAAGAGGAGCGGATCGACCAAGTCACTGCCGAGTTGCGCTTCGATATCGGGCTGCTCGCCGACCGGCTGATCGGCGTCACGGACTGGCTCGGCGCCTCGCCGAACACGTCGCTCCTGCCGCTTGGCTATTTCGGCGCAAGTACGGGCGCCGGTGCCGCCCTGGTAGCGGCGGCCGAGCGGCCCGACCAGGCCGCGGCCGTGGTTTCGCGTGGTGGCCGGCCCGATCTTGCAGCGCTCGCCCTGCCGCAAGTCCGGGCGCCGACCTTGCTCGTCGTCGGAGGCGCGGACACGCAGGTGATCGCGCTCAACCGCTCGGCGCTGTCGGCGCTCCACTGCGAAAAGGAACTCGCCATCGTCCCTGGCGCGACGCATCTGTTCGAAGAGCCAGGCGCCCTGGACGAAGTCGCGGACCTCGCGAGCCGTTGGTTCTCGCGCCATCTGAGTTCGGAGAGATCGACATCCTGATTGCCGCGCCTTGGATCACCCGGCCCGGGATCATTTGCGTCCTCAACGCGTTAGGACCTCATGTAGGACAGAGACAGCGAGCACTGCCACCCGAATGGCTGTCGCAACCCTTATGTGGGAGAAAGACAATGCCGGATAAGAAAACCATCGAGAAGGCCCAAAAGGACAAACGTGAGGGCAAGTCGCCGAGCACCCAGGCCGGCGAATTCGTGCACGAGGAGATTGACAAAATCCGCCAGGGCGAACACGGCGCGCGATCGACCCAGCAGGCCATCGCCATCGGACTTTCCGAGGCAAGACGCGCAGGCGTAGACCTGCCCCCGCCCAAAAAGGGCAAGGTGAAGGAGAGCACGCGCAAGAGCGCCGAATACGCCTACGAGGCCGGCCAGGGCGAACGCAGGCCGAAACGCCGCCCGCAGGTCTCGAAAGCCGTCTCCAAGGTGCTGGAGCACGAGCCGAAGAGCACGGCGTCGCACGAGGCGCTCTCGCAGCAGGCCAAGCGTGCGGCCTCGCGCCGGACGGCTGAGGAGCGCTCGGCCGCCGCAAAGAAGGCCGCCGAAACGAAAGGCGCTCGCGGACGGAAGCAGGCAGCGCAGAAGGCCGCCAGAACGCGGGCACACCACGCATAGCGGATAACGCGTCGGCAAGGATCGGCTGGACAGTCCCAGCCACCCAGTCCGGCAAGTGCTTGCGCACCTCACTCGACCAGCGCTTCACCTCGCTGCGAGTCTTCGGCAGGGCCTCGCCATCGTCGCCCACCAGCTCGGGCGCGGTCGTCCGGATGTCATAGGTGAGATCGACGTCCTCCGAAAACTCCGGATGACGATATTAGCATTCGATAGCGAGGTGCCGCCCTTGAAGACGAGATGTTCGTCGAGGGGAGAGCCATTCGAGCTGGCGCAAAGCCCGCCTAGGCATGCCCGGGCGGGCTAAAGCATGCTTGTCAGCTCTTGCAGGCGGCCAAAACCCTCAGAGCCTTGTCTGCACTCGAATAGCTCGAGTATATTTTTTTGCCGATGGCCGTCATCTTTACTCCGTCGGGCTTCGAAGAGACCACCGTGCATGTCTTCGTGCTCGTGTCCTTGGCGACCCAATAGTGAGTCGCAGCAATTGCGGGAGCACCCAACAAGCCCATCAGTGCGGCGGCGATTACAAGGGTTCGTTTCATAGCTTCCTCCATTTTTCGTCTTTCAACAGCAGGCGCCTGCGCCAAAGATCGAGCAGCGGACGACACGACCGGACGGGTGAGCGACGAGTACGTCCGGGCGGCGAATGAACGATGATGAGGAAGCTTTGTTCCCGCCGAAATTTCTTGCCGGCCCGCAAACTATATCCGCCAGGAGTATGACCTTGCCCGGAATTTCCCGAGCTAAGGATTTCCTCGTAACCGGAGCGAGAGTTGGAAGGGACACGCTACACTCCGTGCGCTCACCATCGCCTTGCCGCACCGTCGGAATGGCACGCCGTCGACGGCGTCATTGTCGTTCACTGAATAGCGCGTCGGGTCGCAGGCCTTCGTTTATTCGGACCGAGCGGGAGTTGCCGCGAGAGTGCGCTTCCGCAGCGATGACCCCTGCACTCCTTGCCGCTTTCAGCAAGGCCTTTTGCGCGTCGCGCGCGCTGCGCCAGCCGTCCAGCGCGTCGCGACAGGCGCGCGCGGCTGCGCGCCAGTTGCGTCCGCGCGCCCATTCGGGCCACTGTTGGTCCAGGCACTCCAACGCCTCGAAGCTGCTTGCGACCTTGCGCGATGCGGTGCGGAACTTAAGGAATACGGGTTCGGGAAAGCGAACGTCGTTCATCACTTCCTCCATCTTTTTCGACGTCTTTTGCGAGCAAGCAATCGGTGCGCCATCGCGGCACGCCGTTCGAGATGGTGATGGTCTGCGCAACGTCAAGTGCACAGCCGGGCCGTCCGCATCCAGGTGCGCAAGGAGGCACGAGAGCCTTTTTCAATGGCTTGGTTTCAAGGGATTTGGTGACGGCAGTAGTGACGGCGAAATCACTTTGCTCACATCAGGCTGCTGGCGGATTTGATTTGCTTGGTGATCCCCCAACCTTAGGGCAAACTGCCTGCCGGGGCGCTAGGAGGAGAAATGAGAGCACGCGCAGCAACGCTTGGGGATCTGGAGGATGTGTTTCACGGCCTCTCCAAGCGGATGTCGGATGAATACGTGGCGGCCGGCAAGGACAGCAAGATCGCCTACGACAATCTGATGATGAATTTGAAAGAAGGCCGTGCTCACGCACTCGTCGAGGGCGACAAGGCCGTGGCGATCATCGCCTGGCATGAGAACAGCGACGCCGCCGATACGCTGTTTGCAGCGCAGGAGGATTTCTTCCGTGCCGCGACCGTTCGCTTCTGCAAGCGGCATATCAGGCACATCCAGGCGCTCGCCGGCAACCTCCCCATCCACTCGCGCAGCTGGCTCCAGGGACCTGACGTCGCCAGATGGTTTCATATCATCGGCTATGTCGAGCGTGGTCAGGAGAGCGGCGCCACTCTGTACGAGCTGCCCCCGGCCTCAGCCAAATAGAAATCGGCGCTTGTTGCAAAGCGCAGCGAGCGATAGAGCCGACGAAGCGCTCTCCCGGGGCGCCGAGACGCTCCGCCATCAGCCGTCCTGGTTGAGCCTGACGCGCTGCCGTTGATTTCCAGAGGTTTCCTGCGACTATCGGCATGCGCCTGCGACAGATCGAGGTCGAAACAATGTATCCCGAGTACTCCGATGACGTTTTCGTCGATCTCGTGCCCGAGCTGTTCGGCCCGTCGGAAACAATCGTGGCCCGCTATCGGGGACTTCTCGCCACCGCCTTTCGCTATCGATCCGGTGTTGCCGGTCTTCGGATCAGCAACGCAAAGGGCGAAATCGTCGTGCTGCCCTTCCAGGGACAGCAGATTTGGGACGCAACGTTCCTCAACCGCTCCCTGACCATGCGCTCGATGTTCGACGAGCCCGTCGCGACCCGGGACTACCTCTCGAACTACGGCGCGTTCTTCATTCACTGCGGCGCCACCGCGATGGGCAATCCTGGCCCGGATGACCGTCACCCGCTTCACGGCGACCTGCCAAATGCGCCCTACGGGCATGTGCAACTGGTCGCCGGCAGCAATTCCGAAGGGCCCTTCATGGCCTTGACCGGGCACTGCCGACAGACCGTCGCCTTTAGCCACGACTATCTGATGAAGCCTACCGTGCGGCTGCAGCGCGACGCCACAAGCGTGGCTGTCGACATTGCCATCGAGAACCTGAAACGCTCGCCCATGGAGCTGATGTACCTGGCGCACATCAACTTCAGGCCGGCCGATGGCGGGCGCCTGATCGACACCGTCGCCGATGATCACGCCGACATTGTCGTGCGCCAAGTGCTTCCACCCTTTTTTGAACCGAGCGAAAGCTACCTTGCCTATCGCGACGCCGTCGTAGCCGACCCTTCGCGGCATCGCATATTGACCAAGGGCGAGCCGATCGATCCCGAACTCGTGTTGACGATGAAGGCGAAGGCGGACGCCGAGGGTTGGGCGCATGCCCTGCAGGTCCATCCGGACCGGACGGCGGATTTCGTCAGCTTTCGCCCCGACGAGCTCAATTATGCCGTGCGCTGGATCACGCGTGGTGCCGATCAGGACGCGCTTGGCCTCGTGCTGCCGGCGACCGCCGAACCCGACGGCTATCTTGCGGCGAAGGAAAGAGGCCGCCTGGTTCGCGTCGCGCCGGGGGAAACATTCCGCTGCGCCCTGCGCTTTGGCGCTATGAACGCGGAGGAGGCCACACAACGAGAACAGGTCATTGCAGCATTGAGGGGTGACGGCCGGTAGCTGGGGCCCCTCACCGCAAACGCCGCCTGCACCGCCCGATTGAGGATGACCGGCAGGATCGACATATGGTTCCCGCAGGCATGCGGCTCGAAGCTGGGGTGCACGCCGCGAAAAAAGCATCAAGATGCTTCGCCATCGTCCGCTCGATTGCGTCTGTGCGTCTCACCTTCGCAGCAGCCACATCAGCACCGGGCCGCCGATCAGCGTGGCGACGAGGCCGGCGGGGATCTGGCGCGGGAAGATTGCTGTGCGACCGATCCAGTCGGCGACGACCATGATCAGCGCGCCGGCGAGCACCGCGCCAATGGCCTGCGGCAGCGCACGGGAAAGGCCAAGGCGACGGGCTAGGTGCGGCGCCATCAGGCCGATGAAGGTCATCGGGCCAACGATCAGCGTCGAGGCGGCGGTGAGCGCCGCGACCATCAGCAGCACGAGAAGCCGCGTCCTCTTCAGGTTGATGCCAAGGCCTTGCACGGCGGCGGAGCCGAGCGGCAGGATGTCGAGCCAGCGTATGAAGAGCGGCGCGAGCGCGAAGAGGCAGACGGCGATGCCACCGGTCAGCAGGGCGGCGCCAATATCGACGCCATAGGTCGAACCAGTGAGCCAGTTGAGCAGCAGCATGGCGCGAGGATCGCCGGTGGCGGTGAGCACAAGGATCAGCGCATCGAACAAGGCCGTCAGTGCAATGCCAGCAAGCAGCAACCGCTCCGGCGCATAGGCGGCACGGCGGCCGATCGACAGCGTCACCAGAAGAGCGCTGAAGGCGCCGATGGTTGCCGCCGCCGTCTGAACCGGGCGTCCGGCATCGGAGAGCGCAAACAGCGCCACCATCATGCCAAGCGCGGCACCGGCGCTGATGCCCAGCACTTCGGGGCTGGCCATCGGGTTGCCGGTCAGCCGCTGCATCGTAAGGCCGGCGAGCGCCAGCATCGCGCCGGCGCTCAGGGCGGCAAGCACGCGAGGCCACCGCCACGACAGCAGAGGCTGCAGCTCATCGCTGAAAGCGAAGGTCCAGCCATGCGGCCCCGGGCCATAGAGCAAAGCCAGGCCCAGCAGCAAAAACAGAGCCAAGCCGATCGCCGCAAGCATGAGGGCGGGCCGGCTTGCGCGTGGCAGGCGCGCGGCCGTCAAGGCCGGGGGTTCCAAGCCAGGGGCAAGTCGCGGCAGCAGCCAAAGCAGCAGCGGCGCGCCGAGAAGTGCTGTGATCGCCCCGGTCGGCAGCAGGTCGCCTTGCGGTCCGGTGGCGATCTGCACGGCTTGGTCGGCGGCCCACAGCAACGCGCCGCCGATAAGCGGCGCCATCACCAGCTGCTGGCCCAGCCGTCGTGCGCCGCCGATGCGCGCAAGGGTGACTGCGGCCAGACCGACGAAGCCGATGACGCCGACAGCGGCAACGACGAAGGCGATCAGCGCGACGGCGGCTGCCAGTCCGGCGAAGCGATAGGCGCCGAGCGGCACGCCAAGGCTGCGCGCGCCTTCATCGTCGAGGCCAAGCAAGGTCAGCGGCCGCGCCATGAGGAAGATCGCCAGCGCAACAGTGCAGATGCGTGGCAACAGCCACAGCGTCGTCGACCAGTCCTGCTGGCCGAGCGAACCGGCGCCCCAGATGAACAGGCTGGCAAGCCATTCATGCCGCAGCACAATGAGAGCGGCACCGATGGCGCCGGCATAGAGGCTGACCACAAGCCCCGCCAGCACGACCGAAAGCGGCGACAGGCCCTTATGCCAGGACAGGGCGAAGACGGCGGCAAGGGCTGTGAAGGCGCCGGCAAGCGCCACCCATTCGCGGCCGAACGCAAGCAGGGACGGTGACAGAAGCGTCGCCAGTGCCAGCGCCAGATAGGCGCCGGCCGAGGCGCCGACCGTTTCGGGCGAAGCGAGCGGATTGCGTAGAACCTGTTGCAGGACCGTTCCGGCAAGCCCGAGTGCGGCGCCGCACAAAAGGCTGACCGCAAGCCTGGGCAGGAAGGCGTAGTGGACGAGCACCTGTCGCATGTCGGCGATGTCGGGGGCGGCGAGCGATTGGAGCCAGAGCGCCGATGGCAGCTGCACCGTGAGGTTTGAGACGGTTGCCGCTAACGCTGCCGCGACCAGCATGGCGCAAAGCAGGATCGCGCCTACCGGCTGGTTGCCGAGAAAGCCCCCTGGCAAGGCTCGGCCGGCCGACGCAGGCTTTCCCTCTTGAGCGATGGTCGCAGCACCGTCAGCCATGGGCAGCTTCCGCGGTCATTGCCGACGCCAGGACCCGGGCAAACCGGGTCGCGGACGGAAGCGCGCCGAACATCAGGACGGCGGGAAGACGCATGATCGAGCGGTTGCGCACGAAAGGCATGGCGTTCCAGACCGGGTTTTCGGTCAGCGTGCCGCCGGCGCCCTCGGGCAAGGGTTCGAAATAGGCCAGGCGTGCGTCGCTGGCTGTCGCCAAACCGTCGATGCCGACGGTCGAAAACCCCCAATAATTGGTCTCGCCCGTCCAGGCGTTGCTGAGCCCGATGCGGTCGAACACCTCCTGAAACAGGCTCTTTGCGCCATAGACGCGCACATTGCGCGGATCCATGAAGCTGACGACATAGATCGGCTGCGCCGAAAGCGGCGCAAGTTGCTGGCGAACTTCTGAAAAATAAGCATCCGTTGCTGCGATCAGCGCTTCGCCTTCGCTTTCCTTGCCGACAAGCCTGGCGAGTTGGCGCGTCGCCTCGACGGCGCGCCGATAGGGCTGCCCGGCTTCGGTATAGAGCCCGATTGTCGTCACCGGCGCCACGCGTTCGAGCAGCGGCTTGATGCCGTCGAGATACGGCATGGCCAGGATGATGTCGGGCTTGAGCTGCTGCAACAATTCGAGGTTGGGCTCGAGCAGCGTGCCGACATCGGCGATATCGGCCGGCAGCGGCGGCTCGACGACCCAGGTCTCCCACACTTGACGGTCGGCAATGGCAACCGGCGTCACACCCAGCGTGAGCAAGGTCTCGGCCAGCCCGTCATCCAGGCAGACGATGCGCGGCCGGCGGGGTTCGGCCGTCGCCGCCATGCCCGCGAACGGCAGCGTGAAAAGCCCCAGTGCCTGGCGCCGGGTCATTCGACACGGATGATCGGGCGTGGCTCTCGGCTGGAGCTCTCGGTCTCTCTGCACTGCGGCGCGCCTGCTTTTCGATCTGGACTCCCGATTGACTATGAAACATGAACTTAATAGTCAACATTTACGCGCTCCGACAGGCCTGCTTTTTTGCCCGACCGAATGTCAGGCGCAACCCGTCCGCCGGCCGCAGGCGATTCGGCCTGCGGGAGCCCCGTGCGCATCACGCGAAAATCGCAGTCCGCGAAACGCAATCCGCCTGCCGAATCATTTTTCCTCCACGACTGCATTCCATGATAGAGGGACGGCAATCGCCGGGTCCCGGATAGCCAGAGACCCGAAGACGGTCAGGGCGCGAATCAAAAAGGCGGCTGTGAGCCCCCGGCCAAATGACGTCAAAAGACCGGTCGAACGCATCAAGGCAGTGCGATCGGGTTGCGCTCGGCAAGGCTTGATGATTTGTTGCCGCTATACGGAGAACGAATGATGCGAGAGCCTGTCGGTCAAGACGAGTATGGGTCGACCAACCCCTTCGATCCGGACGACCTGCCGACGTTGAACGCGATCGGTCCGAGCATGGGAAGCGGCAACGATTTCGAGAAATACGCCGTTGCCGTGATCATCGTGTTCGGCGCGCTGATCATTGGCGGATTGATGGCCGCATCGATGGTCTTCGGGCACCGCAACGGCTTCCTCTTCGCGCTTGGCGGCGCCACGTCCGCCTGGATATCCGGCAACGCGCTGCTGCTCGACCGACCGCGCATCTACGCGCTGTTCGTCGGCATTGCCGCCGTGATGCTGATTGCCTCCACCATCACGCTGGTCTTGTGACGACCATCGCTTCTATGCGCCAATCCGCTTGAGCAGCGGGCCAGCCCGAATCGCCACGCTGCTCCAAGCCCACTCCAGCCTTGCCAAGCTCAGTATCCGAGCGCCTCGCCAGAGGCCGCGCGGCTGTCGATGGCGCCGTTATAGCGCGCGCCGCCGCCCTTCTCGATTTCCGCCAGACTTTTGCCGCCGACCAGGATGCCCGCCGCCTGGCCCCAGGTCTGGTCACCGAGATCGAGGTGATAACCCATGCCGGCCAGCAGCTTTTCGGTATCCGGCGACAGACCGAACGGCTCGATATAGACCTTATCGGGCAGCCACTGGTGATGGATACGCGGCGCGTCGATCGCCTCCTGGATGTTCATGCCGTGGTCGATGACATTGACGATGGCTTCCAGTGTGATGGTGATGATGCGCGAGCCGCCGGGGCTGCCTATGACCATGAACGGCTTGCCATCCTTGGCCACCACGGTTGGGCTCATCGACGATAGCGGCGTCTTCTTGGGCTGGATGGCATTGGCCTCGCCCTGAACCAGGCCATAGAGGTTTGGCACACCGGGCTTCTGGGTGAAATCGTCCATCTCGTTGTTGAGCAGGATGCCGGTGCCATCGGCGACGACGCCGGCGCCGAAGGAGCCGTTCAACGTGTAGGTGACCGCAACCGCGTTGCCGTCACTGTCGATAATCGAATAATGGGTTGTCTCCTTGCTCTCGCCAAAACCCTTCGGCATCAGGTCCTGCGACACGCCGGCCCGGAACGGATCGATCTTGTCGCGGATATCCTTGGCGTAGGCCTTATCAAGCAGTTTCGTGACCGGGTTGTCGACGAAATCGGGATCGCCGAGGGCCGAATTGCGGTCGACATAGGCGAAGCGCATCGCCTCGACCATGACATGGACCGTCTCGGCCGAACCTGAGCCGAGATAGGACAGCGGATACCCTTCCAGCACGTTGAGAATTTCGCAGATGATGACGCCGCCTGAGCTTGGCGGCGGCGAGGAGGTGATCTCATAGCCGCGATAGGAGCAGGTCACGGGCTTCAGTTCGCGGACGGCATATTGTTCGAAATCCGGCCTGGCCAGGATGCCGCCCTTGGCGCCACTCGCCTTGACGATGGCGGCGGCGATAGCGCCTTTATAGAAGGCATCAGGACCTTTTTCCGAAATGGCGGTGAGCGAGGCCGCAAGATCAGGCTGGATCAGCCGCTCGCCGATGCCGTAGGGCTTGCCGCCGGGCTTCAGGAAGATGGCGGCAGCGGCGGGGTCCTTCGCCAACCTGTCGGCGCTGCCGGCAAAAGAGGCGGCGTCGCCCTGATTGAGGATGAAGCCATCCTTGGCAAAGCTGATTGCCGGCGCCATCAGATCCTGGCGGGACAATTTGCCGTATTTTTCGCGTGCCATCTCGAAGCCAGCCACCGAGCCCGGCACGCCGACGGCGAGATAGCCGTCGAGGCTGGCACCCTTCACCGGGTTGCCGTCCTTGTCGAGATACATGGTCTTGGTCGCCGCCAGCGGCGCCCGTTCGCGGAAATCGAGAAAGGTCGATTTGCCGTCCTTGAAGCGGATGGTCATGAAGCCGCCGCCGCCGATATTGCCGGCATTGGGGTAGACGACGGCGAGCGCATAACCAACGGCAACCGCCGCGTCGACAGCATTGCCGCCCTTCTTCAAGACTTCGATGCCGACTTCGGAGGCCAGATGCTGGGCCGTCACCACCATGCCGTGCTCGCCTTTGGCCGGCGCCGGCGATGCAGCAAAAGTCAACTGTAGTGGCGCAAGCGCAAAGGCGACGGAGAGACTAACGGCGATCAGGGTTCGACGGTTGAGAGGCATGGCGGTTCTCCGGGCGGGGGGTGCGCCTAGAAGAGCCTCTCGGATCAATCGAGTCCATTCACAAAACGGTCCCTCACGAAGCAAACCGGTGAGGGGCAATATCGGCTGGGAGTTCGCCTCAGACAATGCCGCCCGAACCGCCGGCGACCGCCGGGCGTTCCGCGGCGACCTTGGCGCGGTAGCCCGCCGCCCGATAGGCGGCGACCGGATCGATGGCGCCGCCCGTCTTCAATCGCGCCATGGCCAGGATCGGCTCGACATCGGTGCGGTAAGCGACTTTCAACGTCTGCGTCGCCATCAGCGCGTCGTTGCCGTCCTGGTACCCTTCGAGCGCCTTGCGGTCGACCAGCAGCGCCTGCGCATAGGCGCGCTGCACCTCGACCGCCGATAGCATCAGGCTTTCGATGGGATCGGTGACATTGTGGCTTTGGTCGAGCATATGGGCCGGATCGAAGCCCTCGGCGCCGGAAAGTTCGGCATCGACCAGTTCGTTGAAGACAAGGAACAGCCGGTAGGGATCGATCGAACCGGCGTCGAGATCGTCGTCGCCATATTTCGAATCGTTGAAATGGAAGCCGCCAAGTTTTTTGAACTGGATAAGCCGCGAGACGATCATCTCGATGTTGACGTTGGGGGCGTGGTGGCCGAGATCGACCAGGCAGAACGCCTTGTCGCCCAGTTCCCTAGCGATGATGTAGTTGGTGCCCCAATCCTGCACGACGGTGGAATAGAAGGCCGGCTCGTACATCTTGTGCTCGCTGAACAGCCTCCAGTCAGAGGGCAGCCCGGCATAGATCTGCTTCATCGCCTCGAGATAGCGCTCGAACGCCCTGGCAAAATTGGCCTGGCCGGGGAAGTTCGAGCCGTCGCCGATCCACACCGTCAGCGCCTTCGAACCCAGTGCCTCGCCGATCTCGATGCATTCGAGATTGTGCTCGACCGCTTGCCGGCGCGTGCCGGCATCGGCATGCGACAGCGAGCCAAATTTGTAGGAGAGTTTCTGGTCCTTCGCATCCGAGAAAGTGTTGGAGTTCATGGCGTCGAAGCCGAGGCCAAAGCGCGAGGCCGCCTGCTTCAGCCGGTTCGGGTCGGCCTTGTCCCACGGAATGTGCAGAGAAACGGTCGGCGTCGCCTGCGTCAATTGCCTGATGACGGCGCAGTCCTCGATCTTGTCGAAGATGTCGCGCGGCTCGCCGGCGCCGGGGAAACGGGCAAAGCGGGTGCCACCGGTGCCAACGCCCCAGGACGGGATCGCCACGGCGAACTTTTCGACCTTGTCGCGGATGGCATCGATGGCGATGCCGCGACGGTCGAGGCGCTCGCCGAGCGAGGCGTAGTCGCGCTCGAGGTTGGCTTTGCGCGCGGCGTTGTCTTTGCCGACGACGTCGGCGGAGATGATGGTTTCGGACACTGCTATTCCTCCCAAAATGCTTTCGGCCAGCGCTGCCCGTCATCCGTCTGCCGGAAGCGCTTCGGCGTCGGCGGCGCCGCCTTCAGATCATTAGCGCGTAAAACTCTGCGCGTTGCCCGCGTCGACATTGACGATGTTGCCGGTCGACTTGGCCGACATGTCGGAGGCGAAGAAATAGATTGCCTCTGCGATGTCTTCGGGGAAGACCGAGCGCTTCAGCATCGAACGCGAGCGATAGTGCTCCTCCAGATCGTCGGTCGACATCTTATAGGCGGCGGCGCGCTGTTCCTTCCATTCGCCGGTCCAGATCTTCGAGCCGCGCAGCACCGCGTCCGGGTTGACGACATTGACCCTTATCTGGGCTTCCGCTCCCTCCAGTGCGAGGCATCGAGCGAGATGGATCTCGGCGGCCTTGGCGGTGCAGTAGGCGGCGGCGTTGGGCGAGGCGGCAAGTCCGTTCTTGGAGGCGACGAAGACGACGTTGCCGCCGATGTTCTGCACGCGAAACAGTCGGAACGCCTCCCTGGAGACCAGGAAATACCCGGTCGACAGGATATCCATATTCTTGTTCCACAGCGCCAGCGTCGTCTCCTCGATCGGCGCCGAGGAGGCGAGGCCCGCGTTCGACACCAGAATGTCGATGCCGCCGAACTCGACCGCCATCTCGGCAAAGCCGGAGATAACCTGCTCCTCCGAGGTGACGTTGATCGGCACCGGCCGGACGAAATCCTTGCCATAGGCTTTGGACAATTCGTCATTGGCGCTGGCGAGCGCTGTCTCGTCAATGTCGGCCAGCACGACGCAGGCGCCTTCGCTCAGCAGCCGGTTGGCGGTCGCGCGACCGATGCCGCCGGCGCCACCGGTGACCAGCGCGATCTGGCCGGCAAGCGCCTTCGGCTTCGGCATGCGCTGCAGCTTCAGATCCTCGAGCAGCCAGTACTCGATGTCGAAGGCTTCCTGCGCGGGTAGGCCGACATAGGACGAGACGGTCGAGGCGCCGCGCATGACGTTGATGGCGTTGACGTAGAATTCGCCTGAGATGCGCGCCGTCGCCTTATCGCCGGCGAAAGTGAACATGCCGACGCCGGGCATCAGATAGACAACGGCGTTGGGATCGCGGATGGCTGGCGAGTCGGCGTGCTTGCAGCTGTCGTAATAGGCCTGATAGCCAACACGATAGGCCGCGACGTCGTCGGCGAGGCGCGCGATGACGGCATCGACATCGGGCTTTGCCGGATCGAACTCGATGACCAGCGGACGGATCTTGGTGCGCAGGAAGTGGTCAGGGCACGACGTGCCGAGCGCCGCCAGCGGGCGCAGATTCCTGGAGTTGACGAATTCGAGAACGGCGGGCGAATCGTCGAAATGACCTGTCTTGTGGCTCTTTTCCGAGATCAGGCCGCGGATTTTCGGCATCAGTTTCGCGGCAATGGCGCGGCGTGAAGCGGAATCGAGCGACTTGACCGCTTCGCCGCCGAAGATGGCGACGCCTTCGGAGCGGCGCTCGAACCATTCGATCGCCTGATTGATCACCGAGATCGTCGTCTCATAGCATTCCCGAGGAGTGTCGCCCCAGGTGAACAGGCCGTGGCTTTCCAGGATGACGCCCTTGGCCGCGGGATGTTCGAGGCAGAATTTCTCCAGCCACAGGCCGAGTTCGAAGCCGGGACGCTTCCACGGCAGCCAGCCGATGGCGTCGCCGAAGATCTCCCCGGTCAGCGCCTTGGAATCCTTGGCCGCGGCAATGGCGATGATGGCGTCCGGATGCATGTGATCGACAAAAGGCTTCGGCACATAGGCATGCAGCGGCGTGTCGATCGAGGCGGCGCGCGGATTAAGGTTGAAGGTGCAGTGCGGAAGGAAGCCGACCATTTCGTCTTCGTGCTCAACGCCGCGATAGAGGCCTTTGAGCGCGCGCAGCTTGTCCATGTAGAGGGTGGCAAAGCCGTCAAGCTTGATCGAGGCGCTGTCGCCGCCCGAGCCTTTGACCCAAAGCACCTCGACATCCTCGCCGGTGAGCGGGTCTTTCTGCCATATCTTCGAGGAGGTGTTGCCGCCGCCATAATTGGTGACGCGCTTGTCGGAGCCAAGCGTGTTCGAGCGATAGACCAGAAGTTCCGGCTCGCTCATCGCTTGAGCCTTGGCCTCGTCCCACAGATTGGCGAGCCGCGTGCCGGTGCGCTTGTCGAGCATATGCAATCCTCCCGAAGGCACGCAAACGGTGCGGCCAATTTTGCCCGAATTTCCACGGAAGCAGCCGACTTGTCAATCACAAACGATCAAGACCGATCATATTGCACTGCACAATGAAATTATATGATCGGAAATGATTGACACTGCGCGTTTTGGGTGCCTAGATGCCGAGGCAGGGAGGAACCATGCACGAAAAAGAGCGCCACAGGATCATTCTGTCCGCCGTCCAGGAAAAACCTGTGGTGACGGTGCAGGAGATGGTCGACCTGACGGAGTCCTCCGAGGCGACGATCCGGCGTGACATCGCGGCACTCCATGTCCAGAAGCGCCTGCGCCGTGTGCGTGGCGGCGCTGAAGCAATCTCGCCGCCGCAGTTCATTGGGCTGGCCGGCCGGCCCTTTTCCGTCAATGAAACGATCAACGTCTCGCAGAAGCGGGCAATCGCGAGTGAAGCGGTCGAGCTGTGCAAGGACGGTGAGCCGATCATCATCAATGGCGGCACCACCACCTTCCAGATGGTGCATTTCCTGACCGGCCGCCGCATGCCGATCTTCACAAATTCGTTTCCGATCGCAGAGCACCTGCTCAAGCACTCCAAGAATACGGTGATGCTGTCTGGAGGTACCATTTATCGCGAGCAGAACATCATCCTGTCGCCCTTCGACAATGACGTGACGCGCAATTTCTATGCGCGCCGCATGTTCATGGGCGCGCAAGGGCTTGGGCCGCTCGGTTTGATGGAGGGCGACCCGCTGCTGATCCAGGCGGAGCAGAAACTGATCGACCAGGCCGACGAACTGGTAGTGCTGGTCGATTCCTCGAAATTCCGCAAACGCTCCAGCCTGATCCTGTGCGGCCTTTCGCGCATCGCCACCGTCATCACCGATGACGGCATCGAGGATCGCGAGGCCAAGATGTTAGAGACCGCAGGCGTGACGCTGATCGTCGCCCGCAAGTCGGCAAAGGAAGAATCTTCGCTGCAGGCCTGAGACACTCTCACGCCAGCAGCGGCGATGGAATGCAACGCTCAAGGGAGGATATTCGATGAGCTTCTTGAAGAAATTGATGGTGACCGCGGCTTTTTCAGCCGCCATGTTCGTGAATGCGGCCTATGCCGAGAACGTCAAGATCGCGCTGGTGGTGAAGTCGCTCGGCAACGGGTTCTTCGATGCCGCCAACAAGGGCGCCGAAGAGGCGGCCAAGGAACTTGGCGACGTCGACATCATCTACACCGGCCCGACCAAGGCGACCGCCGAAGCGCAGATCGAAGTGGTCAATTCGCTGATCGCCCAGAAGGTCAACGCCATCGCCATTTCGGCCAATGACGCCGACGCGCTGGTGCCGGTGCTGAAGAAGGCGATGGAACGCGGCATCACCGTGATCTCCTGGGATTCGGGCGTCGCCAAGGAAGGCCGCCAGCTGCATCTCAACCCGTCCGACACCGGACTGATCGGCGAGACCATCATCAAGCTTGCCGCCGATTACCTGCCGGAAGGCGGCGAAGTCGCCATCCTGTCGGCCTCCTCGACCGCCACCAACCAGAACGCCTGGATCGATGCGGCCAAGAAAATCCTGCCGGAGAAATTCCCCAAGATCAAACTCGTCGCCACCGTCTATGGCGATGACGATTCGGCCAAGAGCACGGATGAGGCCAAGGGTCTGTTGAAGTCCTATCCGAACCTCAAGGCGATCATTGCGCCGACCACCGTCGGCGTCGTCGCCGCCGCCCAGGTCGTCACCGATGCGAACCTGATCGGCAAGGTCAATGTCACCGGTCTGGCGCTGCCGTCCGAGTTCAAGAAGTTCATCGACAACGGCGCCAGCCAGGCGGTTGCGCTGTGGAACCCGATCGACCTCGGCTATTCGGCCGTCTACCTCGCCCATGATCTGGCGGTGAAGAAGGAAGAGGCGAAGCCTGGTGCCACGCTGTCGATCGGCCGCGTCGGCAAGGTCACGCTCGACGACACCAACTCGGCTGCGATGGCTCCGCCCTTCCAGTTCGACAAGTCGAACATCGAGAAGTTCTCCAAGATCTATTGATCCTGGGCGCTCTTCAAACTGGCGCGGGGGGGGCGGCGAAACCCCCCCGGCGAAAAAAACCAACTAGTTTAAAGGGTGTAAAAAATAATTTAACCACACCACCCAACAAAAGGAATTATAAAAAAAAAAACCAG
>NZ_JAMYSC010000068.1:0-24858 GCF_040321755.1 Mesorhizobium sp. M0276
AATAGCCCTGCATGACATGCGGGCCGCGGATGACCAACTCGCCCGCCACGCCCGGTGGCACGCGGTTGCCCTCATCGTCGACGACTATCGCTTCCGTGTTGGGAATAGCGATGCCGACGGAACCCGGCCGGCGGTCCAGTTCCTCCGGGGGCAGGTAGGTGCAGCGCTTGCACTCCGTCAGACCGTACATGGAATAGAGCCGCACGCCGGGGAACAGCTCGCGCAGCCGGGCGATATGCACCGGCGGCAGGGCGGCGGCGGTGTTCGAGATATAGCGCAGGCTCGGCAGGAAACCCGGCGCCAAATCGCGCATCTGCAGGATCAGCGCCGCCATCGTCGGCACCAGCGGGAAACCGGTGACCTTCTCGGCGCGGATGCGCTCGAAAATGGCCTGCGGAAAGGCAAAGGATTTTTCGAGGACGAGGGTCGCGCCGAGCTTCATCGCCATCAGCAGCTGATAGAGGCCGTAGTCGAAAGCCAGCGGCAGGACATTGAGGATGATGTCGTCAGGGGTGTTGCGCAGATAGGTCGTGATGGATTCGGCCGCGGCATCGATATTGCGATGCGTCATCATCACGCCCTTGGGGCGGCCGGTGGAGCCCGAGGTGTAGATCAGCATGGCGAGGTCGATGTCGATCCCGCCATGGCGAACGGGCACGGGCGCGACCTTGAGACAATCCTCGAAGGAGGCAGCGCCATCCCGCGCATGGCTGGATGGCGCTTGCGTCGACGCGACGAAGAGCGGCCGGTCCGACAGCGCACGCGCCTGGATCACGACAGGCATCAGCTTGGCCTGGGTCAGGATCGCCGCAGCCTCGCAATCGTCGATGACATACGCGAGCTTGTCGGCCTTGGTGGAGGCGTTGATCGGGCTGAAGGTCGCGCCCGCCTTGAGAACCGCGAAGATCGAGACGGCGGCTTCCCAGCAATTGTCCATGAAGACGAGAACGCGGTCGCCGCGCTGCACGCCATTCGCGGCGAGAGCGGTCGCGAGCCGGTTCGACAGATCGTCGAGCTCGTCATAGCGCAACCGCTTCCGGTCGGTGACAAGCGCCGTCTTCGCGCCATGCGCGGCCGCGTTCGTGATGAGGAATTGTTCGACCCGCATGAGCTCGGGCCTTCCGCTGCCAGCCGTCACGCCGCGACGAGCGATGCGGTCTTCGCTGTGATGAAGGCCGTGATGCGCGCAAGTGAATCGAGGTTGGCCGGCACGATATCGGCGTCCGCAACTGTGATTCCGCAATGGTCCTCGATAAAGGCTACCAGTTCCAGAACGCCGGTCGAATCGATGATGCCGTTCTCGATCAGCGAGTCCGTATCGGCGAGGACGTGGGTGGTGTCGCCGAACAGGAAGTTCTCGATGACAAAGGCCTTCACTGCGTCTCGGATCGTATCGGTCATGTCGTTCGCTTTCCTTGGTGGTGTCAGGCGGCCTTTGCGTTGCAAATGCCTGTGCCGGTGAAAGTCGTCAGCCACAGCTGCGTCGACAGGATGCCGACAAAGGCCGCGTTGTCGCGAAAGCCGGAGGCCGGCTGGCGGCTGCATTTCTCATGTAGTTTTGCCACTGCCTTCGGATTGAAGAGCCCGCCGGCGCTGACTGCGGCGTCGCCCAGGGCCGACTGGACATAGTCCCTCGTGCCCGGCCCAACGAACGACTGGCTGTCCGGTGCGCGATAGGGCTGCTTGGTCCGCCGGCCGATGGCGGCCGGCAGCAGGTCTTTGGTCGCCTCCCGGAGAATATGCTTCTCCACGAGCCCCTTCAGCTTCATCTCGGGAGGAAGGCCGGCGGCAAACTCGACCAGATGATGGTCGAGGAAGGGAAAGCGGCCCTCGATTCCGTGGGCCATCGCCATGCGGTCGCCCTGGCTGGACAGGATATAGCCGGGGAGAAGGAAGCGGGCTTCCAGATATTGCGCCTGATGCAAGGGATGCCAGCGGGCGAACGCCCCGGGCAGCCGCGCGGCGAGCTCTTCGGCGGCGTCATATCCGGACAATGTGGCACGCAGATCGCCCGAGTAGAACAGCTTCGTCGCCGCCGTGCCGTCGAACCTCGGCCGATGGGAGAACAGCGGATCGTCGAGCGCCGCGCCGCTAGCCCCGAAGAAGGAGAAAAGGTACTCGGCCGATTGCTGCCTCAGGCCCGGAAGATAGGGGTAGAGCTTGCGGAACAGATGCGGCCGGATGCGGGAGCCGGGCTGTCTCCTGCAAAAGCGCCGAACCCTGGCCTCCTTGAAAATATCGTAGCCGGCAAAGACTTCGTCGGCGCCTTCGCCCGTCAGCACCACTTTCAAGCCGGCCTCGCGCACGAGGCTCGAGAGCTTGTAGAGCGGGGCAGGGGCAGTGCGCAGGATCGGCCGCTCCGTGAAGCGGATAACGTCAGGAAAGACGGCGGCGATATCGCCTTCCCCGCAGGCGACGGCGCTGTGATGCGTGCCGAGCGCACGGGCCATCTCGAGCTGGAAGGGGCTCTCGTCATGTTCGGCGCTATCGAAGGTGACCGAGAAGGTCCTGAGGCCACCCGGCGCCATGCCCGCCGCCAGCGCCGATGTGATGGAGGAATCGAGGCCGCCAGAGAGATAGGCGCCGACTGGCACATCGGCGCGCATGCGGATGCGGGTCGCCTCCGTCAGGAGGGCGCGCAGTTCCTCGGCCGCGGCACGTTCGTCCCGGTGCCGGGGCGGCGCTTCCCGGTCGGGATACTCCAGACTCCAGTAGGGCCGCGTCGAGACGCTGCCCTCTTGCACGATCATCAGGCTTGCGGGTTCGAGCTCGTAGATATTGCGGAAGGCCGTGCGCGGCGCGATCGGGGCCCAGAGCGTGAAGATCTGGTCGAGTGCGACCGGATCAATCTCGGCCGCGACGCCCGGGGCCTGGAGGAGCGCCTTGACCTCCGAAGCGAAGTAAAGCCGTTCGCCCTCCCTTGTATAGAAGAGCGGCCGGACCCCCATGCGGTCGCGCGCCAGAACCATGCGGCGGCGGCGGCCGTCCCAGAGCGCAAAGGCGAAATCGCCATTGAGCGCGGAGACGCAATCCTCCCCCATCTCGTCATAGAGATGCAGGATCACTTCGGTGTCGCTGGCTGTCCGGAAATGGCGGCCTTTCGCGCGAAGCTGCTCGCGCAGTTCCACATAGTTGAAGATCTCGCCGTTGAAGGCGATCGTCAGATCGCCCGTCGCATCGGACATGGGCTGCTGGCCGTCCCCCAGGTCGATAATGGACAGCCGAGCATGACCGAGGCCGGCCGCCTTTGTGGTGAAGAACCCCTGCTCATCGGGGCCGCGATGCGCAATGGCAGCCGTCATCCTTTCAAGGAGCGCCCTCCCATCCCGGACAGTGCCGAAATAACCGCTAAAACCGCACATGCCGAGATATTTCCGAGTCCACCAGCGCGGCTCGGACTATAGCCGCCAAGATACCGGTAAGTGTTAAACATTTGGGACTATTCATGAGAATGGTAAATTTTGAGCGGCCGCCGCCGGCTGATTTCTTGCGTGAGCATTGGGTCTGCCGCGAGATGAAGGCAATGACGCGGCGTTGGTGCGCCGCCACGGAGTGTCCGAAAATTGTAGCATATTTCGGACATGCCCATAGTTGAGCCCGATACCGATCTTCGCTCGCGCCTGCTTGCCCGCATTCAGTCCAAACCGGACGAGGTCTGGACCCCCGGCGACTTCGCCGATCTCGGCGCGCGCGCCGCCGTGGACAAAACCCTGCAGCGCCTGGCAACCGCCTGGGAGCTGCGCCGGATCGACCGAGGCCTCTATGACCGGCCGCGCACGAACAACCTGACTGGCCGCGCCACCGTGCCGGATTACCGCGCTATAATCCGCGCCGTCACGCGCCGCGATCGGGCGCGCGCCATCGTCGATGGTATGACGGCCGCCAACGACCTCGGCCTGACGACCGCCGTCCCCGCCCGAATAGAAGTACTGGTCGATGCGCGGTTGAAGCCAATCAAACTCGGCACGCAGGAAATCCACTTCAAATACGCTGCCCCTAGCCGCCTCTATTGGGCGGATCGGCCGGGGATGCGGGTCGTCCAGGTCTTGCATTGGATGCAAGACATGCTGGCCCAGAAGGGCGAACGGAAGCGTATTCAGGCGACGTTGCGCCGCCTGTTTGCCGACCCCAAGCACGGCGAGGCCATTCGCGAGGATCTGCGCGCCGGCCTCTCCGCCGTGCCGATCTGGATGCAGGAGTTCCTCCGCGAAATCCTAAGCGCGGACCCGCACGAGGCGAAGCCATGAGTACCGATGCTTACCGCCAGCTCATCGCGGCATCCCCACGTGACCGGCTCGACCTGTTCCTCGCCACGGCCAATCGGATCGGAGCTGGGGTGGGGCAATGTCGAAAAGGGATTTCTGGGTCTGCTGGACCCTCAATTCGCTTTACCACGAACGGCCTGCGGGGGAGCCAGGGCTGCTTTTCAAGGGCGGGACGTCGCTGTCAAAAGGCTATGGCCTCATCCAGCGTTTTTCCGAGGACATCGACGTTACCGTGTTCCGCGATGATCTCCACGAGGCTGCCTCCGTCGAAGAGCTCGAGGACTTGTCGAACAAGAAGCGCCGCGCCAAGCTCGACGCCATCCGGGACGCCTGCCGTGCGTATATCACCGGCCCGCTGCGAGCCTTCCTCACCGCTCAACTTGCCGACATGACGAACGGCGCCGGCCGGGTGGAAGTCGACGAAGCCGATGCCGATGGTCAGACCCTGCTGCTCTGGTATCCCGAGGTCGAGCCGCGTGATGGCGCCTATGTGCGACCGGTCATACGCCTCGAGTCCGGGGCGAAATCGGCACTCGATCCCAATCGCCTCATCACGATCACGTCCTATGTCGCGGAGGAAGCGGCAGGCATTGATCTCACCGTCGCCGACGTGACCACGGTCGAGGCGACCCGCACCTTTGGGACAAGGTAGTGATCGCCCATGGATTGCGCCGCTGGTACGAGCGGCGCGGCGAACTGCGGCAGGAAGGCCAACGGGTGTCTCGGCACTATTATGACCTGCACTGTCTTCTCGGATCCGAGACCGGAAACGCCGCGCTCGGCGATGTCGATCTTGGCGCCGATTGCGTGCGGCACGCACGAATGTTTTTCGATCGTCCCGACTATGACCTCGCCTCAGCAGTCCCGGGCAGCTTCGCGATCGCACCAGCTCCCAAGATGGTGGACGCGCTCACGCGCGACTATGCCAATACGGCGGCCATGATCTTCGGCACTCCGCCGAGCTTCGACGACATTCTGGAATCAGCAAGGCAGATTGAGCAGGACATCAACACCCATTCCTAGTCGCTTGGCTGACGCTCAGTGCGAAGACAATCAACCTCCTGTTATGGGGCCAAGGGGTTGGCGATTGAGCAGCATGGAATCGCCGAATTCATGCGCGCGGTATCGATACGCGGTGAAGGCTGCGGAGGCGTTGGCGAGCAGAGCATCATCGGCAAAGGCGCGCAGGAGCTCGAAATGGCTTTCGCCGGGCTGGTGGACGCCTGTGAGAATCGCATCAACCACCCGAAGCCGCGTACCCCGCGCGATATGCCCTGTCGCAACGCCATTTCCGGCCCGCACACTGCCGTCGAGATTGGCGGCTGACTCAAGCGCACGCACTGCGCTCGTGCCGATCGCAATAATGCGGCTGCCACGAAGCTTCGCCCGCGCGACCTGCATCGCGGTGTACTCAGGGATGCGGTACGGCTCGTCGAAGGGAAGGCGCGCGTCGAGCGCGGCATCGCCGGTGGAAGAAACGCCCGCGGCATGCGTGAGTGTTGCGAAGCCGACATCGCGCCGACGCCAAGCCTGGAGCGTGAGCCAGTCGAGAGCAAAGCTTGCCGATGGCGCCTCGAACGCGACCGGCCTGGCGGCAATCTTTGTCCAAACATCCCACAGTGCCAACGGCTCGGGAACATGCGCATATTGGATCGGCCGGCCGTGCTGCGCCAGTCCTGCAAGCACCGGTGCGCGGTTGCCTGGGAAGCGCAACTCTAGAAGTCGAGAATGGTCGAGAAGGCGCTCTACGATGGCTTCAAGCGGGCCGAGCCGAAGGCGATCGCCTGGTGACAGCGGAGGCGGAGGCAGCCGGTCTTCCGTGCGCGTGCGGTGATCGCCCGAGCCGAAGGCAATCGCCACGAAACGGGTTGGAATGGGAAGTGACAGCCAGCCCGCCAGGCGGATCTCGATCGCCTCACCGCTTGGGACATGCGTGCCGTGCAAGCTGGCAGGCAAGGTCGCGGCGTCATTGGCGACGACCAGATCGCCGGGGTTGAACAGCGTCGCGAGTCCAGCGCGCCGGAGGTCGCGCATCGTGCCGTCCGCCTCGACGACGAACAGCCTGGCGGAGCGCCGATCGGGACGATCGGCGGCAATCATCCATGTGCTCCGGCGAGAAGCGTAGAGCGGACCGGCAACGCATCGAGCATCTTTTCGATGATCTCGGCAGCTGCCTGCTCGGGGCGCTTCAAGGTCGCCGGATCAGCATCAGGGATCGCGAGCGCGTGCAGTGGGGTGTCCATATCGCCAGGGTCAAGCGCGAGGAGCCGGATGCCGTCTGCTTTCGCCTCCTCGTCCCAAATCGCCGTCAGATGGGCAAGGGCGGCCTTGCTCGCGCTGTATGCTCCCCAGCCGGGATAGGCGTTCACCGCGGCGTCGCTGGAAATGTTGATGACCAGCGCGCCGCGGCCCTCGCGCGCGGACGCGGCCAGCGCACCGAACAGGGCTTTCGTCAGCCGGAAGGCGCCGACGAGATTGACCGCGAGCGCCATTTCCAGCTCCTCGCACTCGGTATCGGCAAGGAGCGCCAGAGGGACAGGGCCGAGGCTCGAGGCATTGTTGATCAGGACATCGAGCCCGCCGAGGCTGGCAGTGACCTGCAACGCGATCGGGTAGATGTCGTCCTTCTTGCCGACGTCGCCGACAATGCCATGCGCGCCCGTCTCGTCGGCAATGCGTTCGACATTCGCGGCGGTGCGGGCGATGAAGGCGACGCACGCATTCATTGCGGTAAGCTGCCGCACAAGTGCCAGTCCTAGGCCGGACGTGCCGCCCGTGACCGCCACGCGAAGTCCCAGAAGATCGATATTCGTCTGCATTGCCGGTGCTCCTTCAATCCGTACCGCCCGTTGCTACAAGTTCAAGTTAACTTGAAGTCAAGCGCGAATCGTGCTTTCGTTCATGCATGGATTCCATGCTGACCATCACCGATGTGTCGAGGCGCAGCGGCGTCGCCTCATCGGCCCTGCGTTTCTACGAGGAGCGCGGGCTGATCGCATCCGAACGGGCCGGCTCGGGACACAGACGCTATCCGCGATCTGTGCTGCGCCGGGTCGCCTTCATCGTCTTCGCGCAGCGCATTGGGCTGACGCTTGAGGAGATCGGCGCCGAACTCACGAAGTTGCCAGCCGATCGCGTGCCGTCGCGTCGGGATTGGTCGCGGTTGTCAGGCGAGTGGACAAAGCGCATCGACCAGCGCATCGCCGAGTTGCAGCGCCTGAGGTCCGGGCTTACCGAGTGCATCGGTTGCGGCTGCCTTTCGATCGACCGGTGTAGCCTTGCGAACCCTGCCGATACGGCAGGACGCAAGGGGCCAGGGCCGAGATATTGGCTGGGGTGAGTTGGCAGCGTGCCTGTCACTATTCCAGCGCTCGGCAGCGCAAGACTTCGCCAAGTGCGAGACGCCGCGGCCCCGGTAAGGTTCAGCGGCGGTATTGTTCGTCGCTGACTTTCTCCACCGCTCGACGGCCTTGCAATCGAGTGAATAGCAATATGCATACCTGCTCGGAGTATTCCGCATCCCGACGCAAATACATTTCCTCACGTTCACGGACGTAGCTGCTGAAATTGGATGGCAGCTGGACGTGTCGCGGTCCGAGAAACTTGGCCCCGGGAACGAAACCTTCCCGGCTGCCGTCTTGACGGTTTGCGAGCCGGAAGCCGCCTTGGACGCGTCAACAGTAGCAGCGTTACGCAGGTCATCCATGTTGATGTAGCGATATTCGGACGGCTGCATGTGCTGCCGGAGATAAATGATTTCCTCTCGCATTTTCCGGACATCAATGTGCGGTTGGTGCTGTCACCGCAATGTGAATCTCATCGACGATCATGTCGATATGGCCGTTCGAATTCGCTCTTTGCCGGACAGCAGCATCAATTCTTAATTCGTCTATCTGGCTCCTTCAACTGCTGGCCTCGTAGCATGTTCAACATAGGTGCGGCCGACGGCCGACGCCTTTCTACATTCTCTCCATGATGATTTTTCCCGAACATCCGCTGCCAGCTCCGGTTCCTTTAAATTTGCCGGTTCCGTTGTCACCCTTTATGACCCCGGTCAGGGTGTTCCCGCCCGTTCTTCCTTTATATACAAAGGTGCTTTTCATATTGACGGCGCCGCTGCTGGAAATGCTTCCTGTCAATCCAGAGTCAGACGATACTCTGCCGTCCCTTATGAAAACGCGTGTTGAGAGTTCTCGCCAATCGCCGCAGTCCGTTGTGGCTCGTCTGACTAATTTCCATGTGCCATTAAAGGCGCTTAGCCCGCTCGTCTGGGGCACACAATGACCGCCCTCCACCACCATCCCGTGTTCACAACTAAGCGGGCAGATACGAGCTCCGATCGCCCTTAGTCTTTCCAGAAGTCCCGCCGTCGGTTCCAACGATGCAAGCTTGACACCTTGCCGGTCGGCATAGTCTTGAAGTGCTTTGCGGCTGCCTAAGCCCCATTTGCCATCGGCATGGCCGGCCAGGCACCCCAGGCGAACCAGTTCCACTTGAGTAGCCAGCGAAAGCTCGCCAGAGTTTATGTAGCCTGCCGGTGACTGCGCCAGCGGATTGGGTTGTTCGAGGCTGGCGACCTCCGTCGCCTTGGTATCGTCGGTTGCCTTAGCGGTGCGCTCCGTCGTCGGCTGTTCCGCCACCTGTTTGGTGGAAGCCTGCCGTTCCGCTTCAACACGCTTGTCGATACCGTCGATCTTTAGCCTCGCAAGAGCCGCAAAGACGCCCGTCGGAAACTGCTGTAGATACGCCTCGAAAAAGCTCTTGTCGGTTGAGTCCTTGATGGTTGCCCAATAGGCTAGCTCGACCGCGTTGTCTGGCGACGCAGACTGTGGAAGTGGAACAGACACCTGTTTCGGCTCGGCCGTTGCCGCGAGAGGCCTCAAAACGACGTCACCCGTGAGCGAGGAGTTTTCCCACGGCACCTGCTTCCCATCCGTGGCGGCCAGCACGTCGCGGCGCACATCGATGAGGTCGCGCGTGATATCCTGCCCAGGCGTGCCGAGGTGCGCGAGCAGTGCAGTTGTGAACGGAGAGTTCCGGCCCGCCCCGTCTATCGCGACGTTACCCGGTTGCGTTGCGAACGCGATTAGCGAACCGACTCCGCTGCCTAGTCTGGCAAGACCACGCCCTAGGGAACCGGAGCGCGTCCCCATCGAGCGGGAAAGCTTCTCCGCAAATGGATTATCCCGGCAGGCATCGAGG
Organism: Mesorhizobium sp. M0276; assembly: GCF_040321755.1. Classification (NCBI taxonomy): domain Bacteria; kingdom Pseudomonadati; phylum Pseudomonadota; class Alphaproteobacteria; order Hyphomicrobiales; family Phyllobacteriaceae; genus Mesorhizobium; species Mesorhizobium sp. M0276. The sequence continues at coordinate 9,468 of NZ_JAMYSC010000068.1, forward strand.
AAGACGAGGTTAACCTTCGTGCTGCGTTCCATCGCCGAAAGTACGAGGTCTATCGGAAGGGCCTCAAAGTCGAGGTCATTGTAGCTCGACAACTGTGCATCCACCGGCACCATATAGTTGCTGCCATTTACCTGCAGGCCGTGTCCGGCATAGAAAAAAAGTGCCATGTCGGCACCGTCGAGCTTCTCCAAGAAGTTGCGTACTGTGCGTCGCATTCCCGCCAAGTCGAGGTCCTGGTCGCTCACGACCTGGAAGCCAAGGCTTTCAAGTTTGGCAGCTATGTCGGAGGAATCGTTCTTCGGATTGGCTAGTTGGACGGCATGCTGGTAGGCCGAATTGCCAATGACCAACGCAACGCGTTTCTCGGCGACTGCCTGTCCCGAAACAGTGGCAAACAACAGAACCAAAAGAATGAAAGCGCTGCGCATGGCAGAAACGGCTCCCCAAGGGAACTGTAGCAGAGGGTGATGCAACCGAAAGGAGCTATGCCCCCGTGCTGAGGACGAGTGGCCCGCCACAATTTGCTTGATCCGCCCAAAGGGGTATGCTGGCTGTGAGCATCGCTTCACTGGCACTGGGGATCAGTTTCGGCGTGTTGACACTTAGCCGAGTCGTCAGCGTTGGGCGAAATGGGATCGCCGCATCGCTCGCCTATTTGATTCTGCTGGCCCTCTCGACTGCTCTCGTGTCACCGCCGTGGGAGAATATTCTGCGCGACGGGATGATGGTCTCTATCTCGCCGTTCACCCATCCTCCACCCAACATTGTTGTGGTCTCAATCACAGAACAGACCCTGGCGGATTTTCCATACCGCTCACCACTGGACCGTGCCTTCTTGGCCGACATCCTGGCTCGGATCGAGTCGGCCCGTCCGCTTGCCATCGGCATCGACCTGCTGTTCGACCAGGCAACAGAGCCGGAAAAGGACGCCCGCCTCGAAACTGTCATCGAAACCGCCACTGTGCCTGTGGTGATCGCCTCGGCTTCGCGCACTGACGGCCTTACCCAAAGGCAATCCGACTATCTAAACGCATTCGCTCCGTAGGCAAAGCGGGGCCTTGCAACGTTGTTGGAAGACAATCTCGACGGCGTGGTCCGTGAAGCCTTTCCCGGTCGAGAAGGTGACGGGGCCTGGATGCCAAGTTTTGCTGCTGTGATCGCAGCATCAACTGGCGTTGGTCGCCGCCACTGGCCGGAGGAGATGGTCTACTACCGCACGGCGAACAGCTTGCCCTTCAGCTTTCCAACCTATCCGGCACAGGCCGTTCGGCTGGCACCGCTCGGCTGGTTCGAGGGGAAATATGTTCTTATCGGTGTAGACCTACAGCAAATAGACCGTCATCCGACACCGTTCGCGTTGTTGAGCGGCGCGGAAATCGGTGTCCTCCCCGGCGTCGCGATCCACGCTCATTCATTAGCCAGGCTCGTGTCCGGGAATAGGATAACGACCCCTTGGCCTGCAGTGGGCTATGCGCCAATGCTTCTTGTCGGGCTGTTCTGCTTGTGGATCGTTTGGCGGCCGATCCCGGTGGTCTTCAAACCTGTCGCGGTCGCCGGTGCGGTGCTGCTGGTGTGGATCGGTGAGGCGTGGGCCTTCGCGCGGTTCGCAATCCTCGTTCCGATGATCGCCCCTGCATTGCTTGTGCTCGGCCTGTCGGCGTTCGTTGGCTTCCTGGCTTGGAGACGGGACGCCAAGGCTCGCCAGTTCATTCAGAACGCGTTCTCGAAATATGTCAGTCCGGCCGTTGTTGCAGCGATTGTCAAGGAGCCCAGCGCTCTCCATCTCGGTGGCGAGAAGCGTGAGCTCACCTGTGTATTCACGGATGTCGAGGGATTTACGTCATTCAGCGAGCAACTCGCGCCAGAGGTGCTCGCAGACGTATTGAACGAATATCTGAACGGACTCTGCGAGTTATTTATCGAGCATGGTGCAACCATCGACAAGGTCATCGGCGATGCGGTGTTCGGGTTCTTCGGGGCTCCTGCAGCACAAAATGACCAAGCGGAGCGGGCGGTGTCTCTGGCACTTGCTGTGCAGGACCACGCGCAGGGGCTGCGAGAGAAATCGGCAGGACGGGGCCATTCACTCGGCTCCACCCGCATAGGTATTCATGGCGGGCCGGCAATCGTCGGCAACTTCGGGGGAAATCGGTTCTTCAATTACACAGCTATTGGAGATACTGTAAATGCCGCGGCCCGGCTTGAGGGAGCGAACAAGTACATCGGCACCAAAAACTGCATCAGTTCAGAAGTCGCGAGGCAGACGACGAGCTTCCTGTTACGCCCTGCTGGAGTTCTACACCTTAAGGGCAAGAACCAAGGCATCGAGGCTTTCGAGGCAATGACCCGTAATCCACAAAATACGATGCTCTGCGAGCACTATTCGAACGCGTATGCCCTACTTGCCGCAGGGGATACGAGTGCGATAGCGGCATTTAAGTTATTGGTCAAAAACTACCCACAAGACGGCCTGATCGCTTTTCACCATAACCGCCTTGCAAGCGGAGATTTCGGAGCAGACATTCATCTGATCGGGAAATAAGGTCATCGTGACATGAGCCTCAGGCGTTCGACCTCGCAGATCGCCTTCCTGATCGTCGCTACGACCGTCCTTGTGACAGCGCAACACGCGGCAGCCGGCAGCCAGTACGTGGTCCTGTCGACCCAGCCGGTGGTGGATGAACTGCCGCCAGGCAAGCTCTTAATGCCAAGCGACGTCATCAACATTCCAGCCGGTACAGTCGTCACTCTGCTCGGCGAAGACGGCAGCGTGAACGCGCTTTCGGGTCCAAGTTCCTTCGTGGTCACGGAGGATGCGTTGACCTCCGGCAGTTTACAGGGGACTACCAACGAAGGGTCTTCAAAACTTGACCTGATAGCCGTCCTCTTGGCGAATGAGCGCAAGAGAACGGAGTCCATCGGCGGTTCGCGCACCACTACCGACTATTCCACGTCGAGCGGGCTCGACGACCCTTGGGCAGTGTCCATCGAAGAATCCGCCCCTGGTTGCATCCGCGATGGTGAAATAGTTCTGGCGCGCGCGGGCATAGGTCAGAGCGCGGTTTTCTCGATTCGCATCGGCGACGGCGAGCCGTTCAACGGCATAGTCTGGAGCGCCGGCAAGCTCACTTACTCTCTTCCAGACCGTATTCCTCCCGAGGTGAAATCTGTTGTCGTCGAGACCAAGAAGACATCGGCGTCGATCGAAATTAAGACGTTTCCAAAGAACGCCGTTCTCGAAAATCCGCTGGAAGTTCTTGCATGGATGGTGAGCAGCGGTTGCAAACGCCAAGCGATGGCCTTGGTGCATCAACTTGCGACAAAGCAGCAATAGGGTATTGGCCAGGAGCCAGCGCCGCGAATGCCGGAGCGACTGGCTCTACGGTGCGGCGGGCGGTGGCGGCGCGCTCGGCAAGGGGCCCAAGTGATCGTCATGACCAATGACAGGGGAGCCCAACTCGAACTCTCTGGCAAGCAGGTAGGCGGGTAGGCCTGCAAGTCAATGCCGATCTCAGCGGTAGGGCCGTCACCATGAAATAAGGCCTGTCGCTCCGTTCCCAGCGTCGAGCGTGAGGACCGGAAAAGCTCCGAATGCTGCGCGGCCACATGATGGGTGACAAGGGTCCGGTTCACTGACGCTGCCGAGCAGCCTGATTGCCCAAGCTCACAAGTCGAGAGCCTCCTCTCAAATGCAGTTAATTTGAGAAATCCGGCCGCCAAAATTCTCACAATTAAATGCCAAACCGGCATCAAATCGGCGCGTTCTTACAATTAAGTACAAGCGACAGCTCCGCCAACGAGGCCCGTAAGCCGCTGCAGGAAGCTCCTCGTTTTAGCCGGCCAAGGAGTGGTGCGCGATGCACGCTGAGCTTCATCGGTGCAGATTGGCGGTAAGCTTGGTCTAGTCGAAGACTTGATGCATCAGGGCCGGAATCAAGTGATCAAGTTCGCCAGCGACCTCACGCTGACCTGCTTGAACGTCACCGGCTTTTCGTTGAAGCTCGTCGAACCAGAGCTGGGCATCCAACGATGGTAATGGAATCTGGATAGCCGCTAGCTTCTTCTGACTGAGGCCCGGACCGCCAGATCGGTTTCGATATTGCCTTCGTTCTCGGTTGGGTTCCCGAGCGGCCAACTCTGGATCGGGTTGAGCCGATTTCGGAGGATGGAGACCGTATCCCCTTCTTCACCAGCGACCTTGCCCAGGTCGAAGAGATGGCTCGCAAGGCGCTCCAGGACTGGACAATCGAGATTGACCGGGATCCCTGTGATGCCCACGTTTTCGACCCGTCGGCCAGCGATGACGATGATGAATTGCGCATGGCGGCATGGCGTGATTTCGATGGCTCCGTGCATATGGAGAAGCCGCCGGCAAATCCTGCAATCGCGCTGACATTGGCAATGATGCGCGGCCAGTCCATGCATTTCGAATAGTGGCCAAACGCAGTCGGGGCTCACCAATGCCATCGGTTATAGACCGTGACTGGCCACATCAGGTTGCTCTGGCGGATGACCTCTGCACTGACCGGAACTTCACCGTGATCGCGAAGTTCTGCCAGCAGCGAGGGCTCAAGCACCAGACGCGACAATGGGATGCTTGGTGGGCCGGTTGGCGGAAGGCTAAGGTGTGACGGTGGTGACCGCCTGGGCCCCGTTCGTTGTGTTTGATGTCGCGAATAGCCTAGATCCCTTTGGCGGCGGACTGCCGCTGGCGGAGACACCGGTTGCCACGTTTCTTCCTGCACTTGTCCTTGCCGGACACCGGCGTCCTGATCCGGAGGGCAGCGAGCTCCCTGATAACGAAAGCGCGGTTCGCGAAGCGATTTGGGTTGCCAAGGACCTGATGGCGGAGCAGTTGCGCGCGGGGAAACCTTTGATACGATGCTGTATGAGGTCGCGCTCGACGACGGGACGGTCGTTGCGATCGTCACCTTCGCCGCTGCTGCCGACTATGGCTAGATTCTGCCGAGCAGCCGCTCGTATTCATGTTCCGGCTCGCTATAGGTGCCGTCTGCGATCTGAAAGAGGCCATAACGATCCCGGATAAGAATTTCACCACGGTTCGCTCTGATCAGCCCCTTGCCTTCAAGTTCCTGGATGGCGACGGTCACGCCGGGGCGCCGCACGCCGAGCATGACGGAAATGAACTCGTGGGTGATGGCAAATCTGTCATCCCTCACCCGGTCCTGGCACATCAGCAGCCAGCGCGCTAACCGTTCGTCCAATTTCGACCGGGCATTCACCAGGGCGGTGTAGCTGGTCTGAATAAAGAGCGTTTGGACGTAGAGAAGCAGCAGGGCTTTAAGCGTCGCGCTTTCGGACATGCCTGCCGACAACGCTGATGCAGGCACCTGGAAGCCCTCCCCGACAATCTGCATGTAGGTGTCGTGTGCGGCGCGATCCCCGCCAAGCACCACCAATGCGCCGGTCATGCCTTCCAGACCTATCAGGCCCACTTCCGTATCGCGACCTTTCGGAATCTTAGCAACGACGGACGCGATGCCGCTTTCCAGGAAATAGACGTATTCGATCGGGGACTTGGCGGTTTCAAGGGGAGTGCGCAACGGCAGATCCACCCGTTTCAGATGTGGCTCGAGTAGGTCGAGGTCTGCGCGAGAAAGTCGCTTCAACAGCGCATTGCGATAGGTGATGTTTGGCTGGTTAGACATGACCCCACCCTCCATAGGGCAAGAGCTCAGTGATCTCCCAGCCGTTCGCGCCCGTGAAAACGTGCGAACGATAGGTCACATATAGGTTCTGCGGGCAACAACGCCTAATCACGTTAGGCATTTACGGACGGGCACCCGGCGTCTCCGCCGCGCGTGAAAAGGGGAATTCCAAGACCAGGACGTCGCGCTCATCGAAGATTTCGAAGGAATTGCCGGTGAGGACCGGCTTCCCGGCCAACAGTCCTTCGGCCAGGATTTCCTTGGCGGACGCCATGGCTTCGTCTTCTACCACTTGCAAATTTGCGCACTCCTGCCCCTCTGGATCCTTGAGGAGCTGGCCGTCCCGGGTCCGAATGTGAAAGAAGAATCTCGGCATGGTTGCTCCGCATTGCTCGACTTTTAAATGCGGCACGCATGTTGAATAGCGTCGGAAACGTACCAAACGTGGATATCCACGCGGCCGCGTGAATCCCTCAATCGCTTACTCAGCCAGGGCTCTCCGTTGAGATCGATCTGTCAAACCGTACGCCTAGACCATGTGCGATGGCGCTGGCTGCTATCAGGTCATCAAAGGCTTTTCCGGAAATCGGGCAGTTCGGGAGCACCTCCCGAATTGCGGATTCTGCCGTCGAGGTCGAAATGACGTCATGTCGCCTTTTTCTGGTTTCGACATATTGCTCGACCAGCATTTTCAGGCGTCTTGTTGCAATTTCATCTGCAAACATGGGGCTTCTCCTGCCGGCCGAGGCCGCATTCGTTCACGGCGGCGGCTACATCGATTGGTGAACCCGCCGCACGAGCGTTAACTCGATTGCCCAAAGCTGCTGTAGGGTAATTTGTTCCGGATAGCCGAGGCTTGGTAATTCCCAGACAATTGAGTGGTTGGCGGCTCTCTAGCGGTGGCCCGAATGTCAGCTTTCGAACTCGGTCTGGAGCGGTGGCTTGAGCCGTTCGTCTCGGCTTTGAGGCACAAGACACGTGCGCGGATATGTCCGGCCTATATTGCTGGGCTGATTGGCCTTGGGATCGCAAGAGCGTCCAACCGATGGCGGCGCGCGACGCAGGCGTCAACTACGACCAGCCGCACCACTTCATCGCGAGCGGCGTGTGGGATGCTGCGCCGCTGGAGAAGGTGCTGCTCGCGGAGGCCGACAGACAAGTTGGCGGGAACTATGCATGGCTGATCGCAGAGGATACCGCGCTCCCCAAGAAGGGGCGACTCTGTCGGCGTCGCGCCGCAATATGCCTCGGCGCTTGGCAAGAACGCCAACTGCCACCGCTGGTGTTGCTGACGCTGGCCTCTGGCGAAGTGCCGGTCATGGCGGGGCTGCGACTGTTTCTGCCCGAGAGCTGGACTTCCGATCCCGCCCTGATCGACCCATCCGGTGTGCCCGAGGACCATCGTGCCTACAGGACCAAGCCCGAAATCGCGCTGGCCGAGATCGACCGGGCTCGCGCAGCCGGCTTACGCTTCGAGACCGCGCAGACTATGCTGGAAAAAGCCCAATGGCGGACGGTCAGTTGACGGCGTGGCACCAAAGGCCGCCTCTCGGCCCGCTTCGCCGCTGTCCGTGTCCGGTTGCGGATGGCCCACCCCAGCGCATCCGCGACATGGGCGCTCAGCATCTGCCTGGCGAGGAGGTCTGGGTGATCGGCGAGCACCGCTCGACCGGCGAGCGCAAATACTACCTCTCCACCTTGCCCGCCGACACCTCGCTCAAGCAGATCGCAGGCGCCACTCAAGGCGCGCTGGGTCTGCGAACAGCGCATCAGCAACTCAAAGGAGGAACTTGGCCTCGACCATTTCGAGGGGCGCTCATGGACGGGCCTGCACCGGCACGCGCTGATGACGATGATCGCCTACGCCTTCCTGCAATCTCGCCGCCTCAAACTAGCGGGAGGGGGAAAAAAGAATCCTCGGCCCGCCGCCCAACCGAGCCTACCCGCCGTCAGGCAAGCCATCCTCACCGCGCTCGCGCAGCCGCCAGCAGTCGAATGGACCAGCCGGCGGTGCTGCGCGCATCTTAGGGCGGCTATTTCCCCGGAAGCCCTGCCCTTGTCTCGGGAACAATTGCGGCAGTGTTTGTGCTGCTTGAGAATCGGCAGGAATGCGCAGGAAGGAGAAGGTCCCCGTTTTGAGCGCTGATTCCTTCTACGCCACACCTGCCGCGATCAAGGCGCGCTGGACAAGTTAGGAGCGGCGGGTTCATCCGGCCAAGAGTCTGTACGGGCAGAGGTTGCAAAAAGGAAAAGTTTGTCATATTGAGCGCGCGGCCGATTGAGGGTGGCCGCCAAATCACAAAGGTCGCCCATGTCCGACGACTTCTCGCGCATCATCGCTTTCCTTGCCGTTGTGCTGGCCCTGCTGTGCGCTGGGATTCAGTTCCAAAGCGGCCACATTGAATCAACCCTGTATTTCATGATCGGCGCCATTCTGCTGACAGCGTTCACCCACCTGAACGTGCGCAACGGGTTGATTTAGGCTCTCAAGCGCCACTTGGATTAATGATTTCGAGTCGAAGCAAAATCGTCCGGCCAGTTGGGTGGAGCGATGCAACCATCGAACTGCCAGCTGTCCTGTGGGGATGTTCTGGTCGACGTGTGTGCCTTTGAGCGCCTGCCGCGCCGCAATGTCCGCTCAACCCCAGACGGATGGCGCTGTGTCCCTCTCAACGGACAGCTCTAATTACTCCAGTGACCCCGCCCGTGCGGTCGAGGCGGCAACCGATTGCCTAACGTCGATCCCACTCTGTCCTGCGTAGCTGTTCGCATCTCGATCTTCGCCGTGAGTATACCCCGCTTCGATGCAAGGGCCCTGCGCTCGATGCGTGTAAACGCACAGGGCCGAATGGCGCCGCAGCCGATGGTATCGCCGCGCGGCAGGGTCGCACGACTGCGGCTGGCGGACCGCCTTCGCTTAGGGGTCCCGGAGATCCAAAGCGATGTCCCTTGTGGGGTCATTATCCCGGCTTCGGATGGCCCAAGGACCGGTGGCACCACGATCGCATGCGCGGGAGTATTGGCAGGAACGGCTGTCCCAACTGGTGGCGGAATACCGGGAGCACTCACTGCGCCTTCGTTTTGGGCGGGTGGATCGTCGCCCATGCGACACCCCCCAAACTGCCTTCGCTTTGCTCCCACCCGTTCCGCTGGTGCGAACGGCGTGGAGTGGTCCATTACGTGCGCTGGCCGGGTCGCGCCATTGCGCTCGCGCTCGCGGCGCTTTGCCAACAGCTCCTGTTTTGCGCAGCAGCCATCCGCTGACGCTGGCACTCGGTTTGCTCTGCTTGCCGCACGGCCTTCGGTGCGAGGGCCACCGTCAGCTTCTCCGATAGCCTCTGCTGGGCTTCGGGGACGAGTGGCTGGAACGAATCGTCCTTGGCCGCGTTGAGGGCGGTCGAGTTGAGGCCTTGGGATGAATGAAGTACCGCGGGCGAATGTAATCGCCTACAAGAACCCGGAAACCTCCCGTGAGGATGGTCGCGAATTCGACTACCAGGATTTCTTCGAGAATGGTGCCGCTGCGCTTCATCTGTTGAGCGCAGATGGTGTCATTCTGCGTGCCAACAAAGCTGAACTCGACCTTCTGGGTTATTCCGCAGAAGCCTATGTCGGTCGCCACATTGCCGACTTCTATCCCGACCGGGAGGTGATCGAGGATATCTTGGGGCGCCTCAACCGTGGCGAGAAGATCGCGAGATACCCGGCGCGACTTAGGGCCTGCGATGGCTCAATCAAACATGTCGAAGTCACGTCGAGCGGCCATTTCCGGGATGGCAAGCTGATCAACATCCGATGTTTCACCATGGATGTGACCGACCTCGAGCGGACGCGGGCAGAGCTCAGGCGGCAAGACAGCACCTATCACCAGATCCTCGATAACCTCCCCGTCGCCATCTACACGACGGACCAGGACGGGACGATCACCTATTACAACCGCGCCGCCGCTGAGCTTGCAGGTAGAGAGCCCGAGATCGGCAAGGACAAATGGTGCGTGACATTCAAGCTCTTCACTCCTGACGGCAAGGAATTGCCACATGACGGGTGCCCAATGGCGATCACGCTCAGAGAAAACCGCGCTGTGCGCAATGAGCACGCCATAGCGCAGCGTCCGGACGGGTCCTTCTTCCCGTTCCAGCCTTATCCCACTCCGATCCGGGACGAGAACGGCAATTTGATCGGTGCCGTTAACATGCTGTTTGACCTGACCGAACGCCAGGTTTCGGAGGAAGCCAGGCACCATTTGTCCGCCATCGTGGAATCCTCGTTCGACGCAATCGTCAGCAAAGATCTGAATGCCATCATCAAGAGTTGGAATCGGGGCGCCGAACGGCTGTTCGGGTACACCGCCGAGGAGGCCATAGGTCGGTCGGTGACCATGCTGATCCCGGATGACAATCAGGACGAAGAGCCGCGTATCCTGGAACGCATCCGCCGTGGCGAACGGGTCGAGACCTACGAAACGATCCGCCAGCGCAAAGATGGCACTCTGGTTCCGGTCTCGCTAACGGTATCGCCCGTGCGCAATGCTGCCGGGCACATCATCGGCGCATCGAAGATCGCACGCGACATCTCATCGGCGCGGGAAAACGAGCATCGTATCCGGTTGCTGATGCGGGAGGTCAACCACAGGGTCAAGAACCAGTATTCTGTCATCCTTTCAATGATCCGGGAAACCAACAAGCGCGCCGAAAATCCCTCGGCCTTCGAACGGCAGGTTCGCGAGCGGATCATGGCTCTTTCACTCTCGCATGACTTGCTCGTGTTGGGCGATTGGAGAGGCGTCACCCTTTTCGAACTGTTGCTGTCGCAAACCAAACCGTTCGGCAATGAGGGGCGCATTTCCATGTCCGGACCGTCCATTGTCCTCAGCCCCAACGCGGTCCAGTATCTCGGAATTGCCTTTCACGAACTCGCGACCAACTCAGCCAAATACGGGGTGCTGTCAGGAGATGAAGGCAACATTTCCGTCACGTGGGATATCACGGGTTCCAGAGCAGAGAGGTTCTTTCATCTCACTTGGGCCGAAACAGACGGGCCGCAGGTGCAGACCGTCGGAGAAGGCGGCTTTGGAACAGTGGTGCTGAAGCGAGTTGCGCCCCAGGCAGTTGGGGGCAAGGGGACTCTTGAGCACGCCTCGCATGGGATCACCTGGAGGCTGGAAGCGCCGTTGGCCGCCGTGGAGGCATCCGTTCTCAAATGAGCGTTGACGTCGCGGGTTTCGGCACCTCGGCACTGGCGAGGAGCGGACCTTGGCGGTGGGGAAACCCTTCGGCGTCCTCGCCGGCTCGGCCTGCCGTCGGCGAACCGGCCGAGTTCCACCTCCGACACTCCGCCGGCGGCGACCAGCATGGCAAACACCGATCCTGGTAATTCGTCCCGCGGGAACGCCCGGCTTCTCCATCTTCGTATCCGGCGAAAGGCCGGCTGGATTGCCGATGCCTGCGAGCCATAACCGGGCGACAAGGCCAGCGCGAATGCCACTGCAGCACGCATACTCTCCGCATCCCGCGATCACACGGGTTGGAGGGATCACCTGTCATGGCTCGACTTTGCGGAACGCAGGGCGTCCAGCGCCGAGCGAACAGCCCCGAGCTCTGGAGCGGCGGACTGAGATCGCCTGAAGATCAAGCGGCCGTTCCGAAAGCCGAACCCTTCGGCCGCTTTGATGCCGCGCCACTGCGATGCCGTCGATTTTGTACGAAAGCTCATTGCGATCGATTCCGGCCCGACATCAACCTTGCTGACGCCCATTTCCGCCGCTGCTATTCGTAACGCGGTCAGTTTCAGCAAAGTTGCCACTTCACCAGGCATGGTCCCGAAGCGGTCTTCGAGCTCATCGGCGAATGCGCTGATGTCTGCCTCCGAGCTCATCCGGCACAACCTCGTGTAAAGGCTGAGACGAACCGCGGGCTCGGGCACATAGCTCTCGGAAAATGCAGCCGTGACCTGCACATTGATTTCGGCAAGTTGCTTGTCGGGGTTGGGCGCACCAGCAGCACGCGAGACTGCTCGCTCCAGGAGGTGGAGATACAGGCCTGCGCCAATCAGCTTCATGTGGCCCGCCTGCTCCTCACCGAAAATGTCCCCGGCACCGCGGAGGTCAAGGTCCCTTTGGCTGATGGACAAACCGGAACCTAGCCGGTCCAACGCAAGCATCGTCGAGAGTCGGGCCCTCGTCTCGTCGGCCAGGACGGCATCGGGCTCCGTCAGAAGAAATGCAACGCCCTGAACCCGCCCTCTTCCCACACGACCGCGCAGCTGGTGCAGTTGAGCAAGACCGAACCGATCCGCACGCCAGATCACGATGGTGTTCGCCCGAGGCACATCGAGACCGCTTTCGACAATGTCGGTGCTGAGCAACACGTCGCCATCACCGTCGGCGAAACGCACGACGATTTCGTCCAGCACGCGCACCTTCATTTTGCCATGTGCCGTCTTGACCGTGAGTTCAGGGACCAAACTGTCAAGCAGATGAGCGATCGGTTCGATGTCCTCGATCCGCGGAACGACGAAGAAGCTTTGCCCGCTGCGGCGGTACTCGCGCAAAAGGGCAGCCCGCGCCGATCCCGCATCGAAAGGCGCCAGCATCGTGCGAACGGGGCGCCTCCTGGCGGGCGGCGTGTTCAGCACGCTGACTTCCTGTATGCCGGCCATAGCGGATTGGAGCGTGCGAGGTATGGGCGTAGCACTCATGCTCAATGTGTGAAGGCGAGGCGCCAGGTTTCGCAAGGCCTGCTTCAACTTGACGCCGAAACGATGCTCCTCATCGATCACAAGCAGTCCAAGATCTGCGAAGGTGACGCCCTTGGCGGCAACGGCGTGCGTGGCCACGACCACAGCGATGCGGCCGTCGCGCAGACCTTCTTTCACCTTTCTTGCTTCTGAAGCTCCCACCACTCGCGAAAGATGGGCTACCTGGAGACCCGTTCCCGCGAAGCGGCGGCTGAACGTCTCGTAGTGTTGGCGTGCCAGCACCGTGGTCGGGGTTACGACGGCAACCTGCTTGCCCGACAACGCGACGGCTGCGCATGCACGTAGCGCTATCTCTGTCTTGCCAAATCCGACGTCGCCGCAGATCAGCCGGTTCATCGTTCTGCCTGACGACAGATCGTCGAGCACCGCGCGGATGGCTTCGGCCTGGTCGGGGGTCTCGGCATAGGGAAATCGCGCCGCAAAACGAGCAAGGTCGGCACGCGGCGGCCTGATAATCTCGGCCGGCTCATTCGACCTGGCGTTCGACAGGGCAACTAGGCGCCTGCCAAGTCTGCCGATCTCGAGGAACGCAGCCCGGTGCCGTTTCGACCAGCCATCGCCGTCGAGCCGGTCGAGCGGTACTGCACCCGGATCTGAACCGTAGCGCCATATGCGGCAGAAGTCACTGACCGGGACTAGCAGCGACGCGCCGTCGCGGTATTCCAGCCTGACAATGTCTTGTCGCTGGCCGGCCAAATCGACCTGCTCGACCGCAGCAAGCACGCCGAGACCGTGTTCTTCATGTACAACGACATCGCCAATTCGCAGCTCGGGGTCGAGCACACTCTGAGGCGAGTTGCCTTGCGCTCTCAAGACCGGCCCGAATATGTCCGCCGCCGCAATCACGGCAAGGCGCGACTTCGGGTCGGCGAATCCCTCCTCGATGTTGAATTCGGCCTTGAGAAGGGAGCCTCCGGCAGCCGAACGGATTTGCGCCCAGTCGGCGACTTTTTCCATCCGTCTGCCAAGCTTTCGCACGAGCAGCTTGTCTGCCCGTTCAGCTCCGACGCGCGTCCTGTGACCACCACGCTGACGCCCGAGCTCGTTTGAGTCTTCACATATTCAGCGAATTCATGCCCTGACCGCGACGCCTGGAAAAATTTGGGAGTTCGAGCCGTAGCAGCCGAAAGCCTCAAACACTGCCGATTTCGAACCGCCTCCTTCCAATCGTCACGCGAGAGATAGAATTGGTCCGGCAAGGGTTTCGCCGATCCAGCGATCTCCCGCCGGGCACGGCTCGCGTCCTCCACCAGATCCAGAATGCGGGCCAGTGGAGAGCCCTCAAGGCCTGCCAGGAAGGAGATCGAAGCACCCCACGCGACATCGAACAGTGATGGCAGGCTGCCATAAAGGGAGACGAGGCGCTCCTCCATCGAGGTGGTGCGCATCGCAGCTACCTCAGGGTGATTGCCGGCCTGAAAGATGAGCTCGGATGCCGGCCCGAGCAGGACCAGGTCATGAGATCGCTCGCTCCTTTGGCTGATCGGGTCATAGGTCTTGAGCTCAGAGATGGAGGTCCGGGCATCCAGAACGATGCGAACCGGGCTGACATCGCCGGCGGGAAAAACATCGATGAGGTCGCCCCGCAGGGCGATTTCGCCCGGTTCGTCTACCCGATCGTCGACCACGTATCCAATTCGCTCTGCCGTGGTTTTGAAGAGCTCTCTGTCAAGCGTTTGTCCCACCTGCAAAGTGGTGAAGGCTCGGGCAATGGCTAAAGGCGGCGGCACCCGCTGGAGGGCGGATTCGATCGACGTGACGGTAATGCGCCGGAGCTTGGAGGCTTGCGTGATCGCGTGCAGGACGCGGAGCCGCCTTCCCATGTTGTCGCGTGTTGGCCAAACCTTGTCATAGGGCAGGCAATCCCAAGACGGTAGCAAGAGAATTTCTGCTTGAGGCAGGAACTGCCGCAGGGCCTGCGCAACATCCTCGGCCTCGCGGTTCGAACCGGCTATATGGAGCAAGTCTTCGATCCCCTTGTTTTCAAGAACGCTGACTAGGGCTGCCGCAACCGCAGCTGCCGGCGGAGAGCCGTCATCTTCTCCCTCCGCCACGCGGTCGTTGGATGGGCAAGTTTGCCCAGCAGCTTCTCTCTTGGGGATGGGTCTGTTCATTGGCGCACCTTGCGATCACTGCCAGAACGGCAGCGGAGCGGCTGTGTTCCGTCGGCTAAAACCTGAATCCGAGCAATCTCCTTTGTGCTGCGAAGCCGTTCGACACTTCAAAATTTCCAGCCTCGCGATGTCATAGGTTAATGAGCGGACAGCTCGGCTGACATATGGCTCACTTCAAATCGATGGGGTCAAACTATGCCGTATCTGCAAATTCGGAGTCTTGAGGCGTTGACGGACCTCTTGCACGCAGCAGATCATGCTGAGCGTCTGGATCCGCAAGAGGTGGCAGAGATCTGCCGCCGAGCAGCCGCTGTTCTCGGCGAGTTGTTGGAACGGGATATTGCACCGACACGGTTTGATCCCGCCTGGCCAAATTCATAGCAGGCACCAAATCCAAAGGCACTTGGCCGTGAGATACCACCGTCCGGAACATTTGGCTTGAATGGAAGTTCGATATTGCAACGTACCCAGGTCAGCGAATTTGTCCCCCACCTCACCCACAGATGTACTTGTCCGCAAGCTCCAGAGAATCGCTGAGGTCAAAGAGGTCGACCTCGCAATTTTGAGAGGCATTTCGATCCAGGAGAAGACGTTTCAGGCCAATCAAGACGTCGTGATCGAGGGCGATCGCCCTGTTAATTCGTTCGTCGTTATCGACGGCTTGGTGGGCTCAAGCAAAGTCACGGGCGAAGGCAAACGGCAAATCACATCCTTTTTTGTGGCTGGCGACCTCCCGGACCTGCACAGTCTGCACCTCTCGGTGATCGATTGCACTTTTTCGACGCTCATACCGACCCGGTTAGGCTTCATGCGCCACGATGCTCTGCGCGCCATTTGCGAACAGCACCCCCG
>NZ_JAMYSC010000069.1:0-24774 GCF_040321755.1 Mesorhizobium sp. M0276
CCTGCGTGGGGGGGGGGGGGTGTTGTTTTTTAATCAACACCCCCCCCCCTCTGGGGCGGGGTCGGCCCCCCGCCCCCCCCCCCCCCCCGGGGAGATCATTTCTTTGGCCGCAGCTTGATGCCGGGCGCCGGGTTTTCGAGGGCGTCCTCATCCTGTCCGGCCGCCGGGATTTCGATCCAGCGGACGGTGGCACCGTCGCATTCCTGCACCACCGGAAAGTAAACCGTCTGGCCCACCGGGAGATCCTCCGTCAGCGTCGCGCGAAAGACGAACTCGTCGTAGAATTCATCCGGCAGGCTGCCGCCGCTCCAGTCGACTTCCTTGACCCCATCGCTCACCGATTGACCGTAGAGTTGATAGGATTTGTCGTACTTGCCCTTCTTGGCCTGCAGCGTCCAGCCAGGCTTAGGCATCGGCTTCACCGCGATCACCCCTTCCGGGATCTGCACGCGTACGGCAGTCGTAGCCTTGCCGTCGCAGCCATGCGGTACGCGTAAGATTGCCTTGTAGGTCGAGCCGACGGCCGCTTCCTGGGTTTCGAGCGTGATATGCGCGAAAGCGGCATTTGTCCCGAGCACGAAAAGGACTGCGGCGGACAAAAGATACTTGTTCATGATGGTCCCTCTGATTTCAAACTGGCGAAGCTGGCCGGATCAATTGGCGTGATCGTCCGTGGCGCCACCACCGATGCCTTCGACGGCGAAATCGACGCTGACGGCACCGGCCTTCTCGAAGGTCAGCGTGGCGGAAAACTTTTCGCCCTGCTTGGGTTGCCGCTTCAAGCCGAAGAACATCAGATGATAGCCGCCAGGCGCCAATGCCACCTTGCCGCCGGCCGGAATTTCCAGGCCGCCGGCAACCGGTCGCATGGTCATGACGCCGTCCTTGACGCCCATTTCATGCAGCTCGGCCTTTTCAGAAATATCGGAGGAAATCGACACCAGCCGATCCGGCGCGCTGCCATTGTTGGTGATCGTGAAATAGCCGCCGGCGACCTTGGCGCCGGCCGGCGTGGCGCGCGACCAGGGGTGGCCGATATCGAGATCGCCGACCTTGAACTCATGCGCGAACACGGTCTGGACGCCGATGAACAGCAGCGCAAGAGCCAGCACGGCAATGCCGACACCTTCTTCGATGCTGCGTAGAATGGTGCCGGGCTTAAGACGCGCGGCGTCAGGAAAGAAATTGAACATGGTTGCTCCATGAAGTGATGGTCGCGCCGTTGCCGGTCGCGAGCAGTTTGATCTTTGGATGGGTACGCCCACGAAAGGTTCCGGCGGGCAAGCAGGCTCAGGCCGTCAGCGGCGGCGCGCGCGGGTTCGACGGCGAGCGCTCACGCACGAAGTCGAGATGGATGGCCGCCCGGAAGACAAAGGCTACCGTTTCAAAGGAACGACTGTCCAGCGCAAGCCCGGCATCGGGCGGCGGCGCAAAGGCCGGCGAAAACATGCCGCAGCCGAGCACGCAGCATGCCGGCTGATGGGACGGCGGCTGGTTGCCGCCGGGAAGCTGGGTGGCACCCCCATGGGTGCAGATGACGTTGCCAAAGGCATCGAGTTGTGACGCATTCGGCACGTTTCCGAAGGCGAAAGCGCCGAGCGTCGACTGGAGCAACAGCAGATAGGCCGCGACAAGCGCGACCGGTATGCTCCACCGTCTCCTCGATACGCCCAAAACCCTGCCTCTTCGCAGCAATGCAACATTCCTAGCACGAGGCCGTCGGGTGGAAAATCGCCAATTCGATGCTGCGGCAACGCGGCAGGAAGCGCGTCGCAGCCCTTCAGATGCGACGCGCCTTATGATTTTTGGGGCGACCGCATTTCGGGGATCGAGGTCAGCAAGGTCTGGCGCGCCGACTTCAGGTGCTTGCGGCAGGCGGCGTCGACCTTGCCGAGATCGCGTGATTTCAGCGCCTCTATATAGACCAGATGCTCATTGATCGCGACTTCGTTGCGTTCGCGTTCCCGCGTCTTGTTCCATTGGTAGTGATAGTGAAAGATCATGGCGATGACATCGTAGAAATCCACGATGAAGCGGTTATGCGACGCCCGGTGGATGAGCCGGTGGAAGCGCTCGTCCAGTTCGGAGAATTCGTTGAAGCGGGTGGCGATCTCGCTTGCCAGCCGACGATGTTCGTCTTCCAGACGTTCGAGATTGACCCAGACAGCGCTGTCCGGCGGCAGAGCGGCGAAGGCTGCCGCCGAGCGCAGTTCGAACATCTCGCGGATTTCGGTCAGCTCCAGCGCGAAAGCGCGCGTAAAACCCTTAAGCACCCAGTGGCTGTTGCGGCGCTTCTCGATCAGGCCGAAGCGCGAGAAGCGGATCAGGAACTCGCGCACGCTGGTGGTGCCGACGCCGATCTCGCGCGCCAATTCGAGTTCGTTGATCTGCATGCCGGCTTCGGCTCCGCCGGCAAGCAGGCGCCGCATGAACGACCGCTCGATGATCTCGGCCAGCGTGTCGGTTTCTTCCTCGGGGAAAAAATCATCGGGACGCGGTTCGCGCAGCACCGTCTTGGCACGTTTGTTCCAGGCGATCAGCCCGGTCTCTTCCATGCGTGCAAGAATCGTTCGTACCGTGGTGCGGCTGACGCCAAGCAAGGTGCCCAGTTCCGGCTCCGAAGGCAGGCTGCGCGTCTCGCCGAGCAGCCGCAGGCAGCGGTTGTAGGCATCCTTATAGACGTTGTTGCTCTTCGACATCCCTGACCCGTTGCACGCAGTCGCTTGCGGCGGCCGGCCGGAAGCGCAATATGACGTTCCCATGACCCCTGAAAGCGAAAGTCGCTTTCCTGAACACCGATGGACATGCGGAACTCCCCAGCGAAAAAACAATTGACGCAAAATTGTTTTTTCACGATAAAAGACATTATATCTAAACAGGCGCGTGTCAATCCGCCCGCGCACCCAGGATCACCCAGGAAACCGCCCGTGAACGCCTCCAACTGCATCCTCCTGTCCCCCGCCGACAATGTCGCCGTCGCTAACGGCCGCATCGAGATCGGCACCGTGCTGCCGGGCGGCGCCGTCGCCGCTGCTCTGATCGAACCTGGCCACAAGGTGGCGATCAAGCCGATCGCCGCCGGCGAGGCCGTGGTCAAATACGCGCAGGCGATCGGCCGTGCGACACAGGATATTGCAGCCGGCGAGCACGTTCATTCGCATAATCTGGTTTTCGAATCGGGCCGCTTGCCGGTCGTGCCGCCGAGCGAGGCCGAGCACGCGACGGAAGCGGACCGCGCCCGCACCTTCATGGGCTATCGCCGCGCCGATGGCCGCGCAGGCACGCGCAACTTCATCGGCATCGTCGCCAGCGTCAATTGCTCGGCCACCGTCTGCCATTCGATCGCCGACACCGCCAACCGAACCCTGCTGCCGAAATATCCCGGCATTGACGGCTTCGTACCGATCGTTCACGGCCAAGGCTGCGGCATGAGCGCCACCGGCGACGGCATGATGGTGCTGCACCGCACGCTTGCCGGTTATGCCCGCCACCCGAATTTCGGCGGCGTGCTGATGGTCGGCCTCGGTTGCGAGGTCAACCAGCTCACGCTCTATGGCCAGAAGGGCGTCGCTGCCGGCAAACGCCATTTCAACATCCAGGACGCCGGCGGTTCGCGCAAATCGGTCGAAAAGGCGATGGGCGTGCTGGCTGAGATTGCCGAGGAAGTCGGCCAATTGAAGCGTGAGCCGATCCCGGTCAGCGAGATCGTCGTCGGCCTGCAATGCGGCGGCTCCGACGGCATGTCGGGCATTACAGCCAATCCGGCGCTGGGTGCTGCCGTCGATATCCTGGCCGGCGTCGGCGGCATCGGCATCCTCTCCGAGACCACGGAAATATACGGCGCCGAACATCTGCTAGCCTATCGCGCGGCAACGCCGGAGATCGCGCAGAAGCTCGACGGCTTCGTGAAGTGGTGGGAAGATCACGTCGCCAAGCACGGCGCCTCGATCGACAACAACCCCTCGCCCGGCAACAAGCGCGGCGGCCTCACCACCATCCTGGAGAAATCGCTCGGCGCGGTCGCCAAGGGCGGCCAGACGCCGCTCAATGGTGTCTTCGGCTATGCCGAAAAGGTCACCGGCAGCGGCTTGGTGTTCATGGACACCCCCGGCTACGACCCGGTCTCGGCGACCGGCCAGGTGGCGGGCGGCGCCAACATCATCGTCTTCACCACCGGCCGCGGCTCCTGCTTCGGTTGCCGGCCGACACCGTCGATCAAGGTCGCCACCAACTCGACCATGTATCATCAGATGGAAGAGGACATGGACGTCAACTGCGGCGTCATTGCCTCGGGTGAAAAGACCATCGCAGGCATGGGCCGCGAGATCTTCGAACTGATTGTCGAGACGGCTTCCGGCCGCAAGACCAAGAGCGAGGATTTCGGCTACGGCGACAACGAGTTCGTGCCCTGGCACCTGGGCGCGACGCTTTAGTTTCCACTGATATCTGAAGATGGCAAGGCCGGACAATGGTCGGGAACGGGGAGGTTTTCGCATGAACAAGCGCCGCATCGGTCGCACCGCGCTCGAGGTCACCGAGGTCAGCTTTGGCGGCGCAGCGCTCGGCGGCCTCTACCGCGCCTGTCCGCGCGAAGCCGCGATGGAGACGCTGCAAGGCGCCTGGGAAGCCGGCCTGCGCTATTTCGACACCGCACCCTTCTACGGTTTCGGCCTGTCGGAACGACGCTTCGGCGACTTCCTGCGCTATAAGCCGCGCGATTCCTATGTGCTGTCCACCAAGGTCGGCCGGCTGTTCCGCCCGGTGCCGGATGACCAAGTTCCCGATCACTCCTATGTCGATCCGCTGCCCTTCGCCCTCGATTACGACTATTCCTATGACGGCATCATGCGCTCGGTCGAGTTCAGCTATGCGCGGCTTGGCCTGAACAAGATCGACATACTGTTCGTCCACGATATCGGCGCCTACACGCATGGCGCCGAGAAGACCAAGCTGCACTTTCGCGATCTGATGGATGGCGGCCTCAAGGCGCTCGAACAGCTGAAGAGAACAGGTGTCATTTCCGCCTATGGGCTCGGCGTCAACGAGGTGCAGATCTGTCTCGACGTGATGCGCCGGGCGCCGCTCGATTGCATCCTGCTCGCCAGCCGCTATTCCCTGCTCGACCGCAGCGCCGAAGCGGAATTGCTGCCGCTGTGCCGTGCACAACAGACCTCCTTGGTCATCGGCGGCGTCTTCAACTCCGGCATCCTGGCGACCGGGCCGGTGCAAGGCTCGCATTTCGATTACCGCCCTGCCAGCCATGACGTGCTCGATCGCGTCGGTGCGATGGAAAGGATCGCAGCCGAGGGCGGTTATCCGCTGGCCGCGGCCGCGTTCCAGTTCCCGCTGCATGAACCAATGGTCGCTACCGTGCTGACCGGTACCGCCAAGCTGGCAAACCTGATCCGCAACCTCGGGTTGCTCGACATCGACGTTCCTGAGACGGAATACGCCAGATATCGCCCCCATACCCTGGTGCAGGAGCTGGCGTGAAACGCGATCCGCTCGGTGAACGGCGATCCGGTTTCACACCCTTGCAATCTATAAGAGAATGAACATTCCATATTGACGAATGGGTGGAATTAATATTCCATACGCTCACGGAATGGAAACGGGAGCATTCGATGACGGCGAGGGAAAGCAGTGCGGTGGCTCTGCCTCTGCCAGGCTTCCCGAGAACTGGTCAAACACCGCTTGCATCGGCCGGTTCGATGCACTATCAAAACATGGCAACTGTTTTTTATTGATAAAGTTCTGTTTGGGCTACGCCTATCCGAACGGAGCTTCCGTAACGTTCACCGGGCGACTTAGGGAGGAACCTCATGAAATTCGTGACCAGCATTCTCAACCGCCGCGCTGTCATGGCGCTGGCAGCAGCTTCGATGCTCACCGGCGTCATGCATTCGGCGCCGGTTTCGGCGGCGGATGTGACCATTCCGATCATCGTCAAGGACACCACGTCCTTCTACTGGCAGATCGTTCTGGCCGGCGCTCGCAAGGCCGGCAAGGATCTCGGCGTCAACGTGCCGGAACTTGGCGCCCAGGCTGAAACCGACGTCAACGGCCAAGTCTCGATCCTCGAGAACGCCGTTGCCAGCAACCCGGGGGCCATCGTCATTGCGCCGACCGAGTTCAAGGCGCTTGGCAAGCCGATCGATGAAGCCGCTGCCAAGGTCAAGGTTATCGGCATCGACTCCGGCGCCGACTCCAAGGCCTTCACATCGTTCCTGACCACCGACAATGTGCAGGGCGGCCGCGTTGCTGCCGACGGCCTTGCAGCCGCTATCGGCGCCGCCAACGGCGGTAAGATCGAGGGCGACGTCGCTCTGATCACCAACGCACCGGGCGCCGGCTCACTCGAACAGCGCAAGCAGGGCTTCACCGAACAGCTGGCCGCCAAATATCCGGGCCTGAAGCTGGTCGCCGACAAATATGCCGACGGCCAGGCCACCACCGGCCTCAACATCGCCACCGACCTGATCACCGCCAACCCGAATCTCAAGGGCATCTTCGCCTCCAACCTGATCATGGCGCAGGGCGTCGGTCAGGCTGTCGCCGAAAACAACCTTGGCGGCAAGCTGGCGCTGGTCGGCTTCGACAGCGACGAGAAGCTGATCAAGTTCCTCAACGACGGCGTCATTTCCGCCCTCGTCGTCCAGGATCCGTACCGGATGGGTTATGACGGCATCAAGACCGCACTCGCCGCCTCGAAGGGCGAAAAGGTCGAGGCCAATGTCGACACCGGCGCCAATCTGGTGACCAAGGACAACATGAAGGACCCCAAGATCGACGCGCTGCTCAATCCGAAGCTCTAAGCCTTCGCATCCAAATCGTTTCCGGGGCCTCGCGCCCCGGAAACATTCGCTGCCGGCACAAACGGCTTGGCAATCCACGAGCCTGAGCTAGGCTGTCTTCGCGGCATATCCTTGCCTCGCCGCGTGCCAATCGTGAGGCCAATCTGGGAGGCCAATCTGGGAGGATTGTCATGACATCGACGGCGCAGGAACTGCATCCGGCCCCTGTGCTGGAGCCTGGCAGGACCATCCTCGAATTGCGCGGGCTGGAGAAGCGTTATCCCGGCACCCACGCGCTCAAGCCGGTCAACCTCGCCTTCAAGTCCGGCGAGATCCACGCCATCGTCGGCGAGAACGGCGCCGGCAAGTCGACCCTCATCAAGCTTTTGACCGGCGTCATGCCGCGCACCTCCGGAGAGGTCATCTGGGAAGGCCAGCCGGCTGCCCTGGCGACGCCGCATGAGGCGATGGCGCTCGGCATCAATGCCGTGCACCAGGAGGTCGTGCTGTGCCGTCACCTGACGGTCGCCGCCAACATGTTCCTCGGCGAAGAGAATTCGCGCTTCGGCATCCTGCAGCAGCGCGCCATGGTCAGGCAAGCGCAGAAGATCATCGACGATCTCGGCTTCGACCTGCCGGCGCATGTCACGCTGGGCGACCTGACCATCGGCCAGCAACAGCTGATTGCAGCGGCCCGCGCCACCGTGCGCGGTACCAAATTCCTGATCTTCGACGAGCCGACCGCCTACCTCACCCGCAAGGAGGCCGACCAGCTTTTCACCCTGATCCGCCGGCTGAAGGGCGAAGGCGTGACGATCATCTACATCAGCCACCGCATGGAGGAAGTGTTCGAACTCGCCGATCGTGTTTCCGTGCTGCGCGACGGCATGCTGGTCGGCACCCGCAACATCGCTGAGACCAACGATGCCGAGCTGGTCAAGATGATGATCAACCGCTCTATCGAGCAGGTCTACCACAAGGAGCATTTCACGCCGGGCGCCGCGATCATCGAAGCGCGGAACCTGTCCGGCAAAGGGTTTGAAAATGTCTCGATGACGGTTCGCGCCGGCGAGATCGTCGGGCTCTATGGCCTGATCGGCGCCGGGCGCAGCGAGTTCGTCACGACACTTTATGGCCGCCACCGCAAATCGGCCGGCCAGATTCTCTGGAAAGGCAAGGAGGTTCAGGTCAAATCCGAGCATGACGCGATCAAGCTCGGCATGGCGCTGGCGCCGGAAAGCCGCCGCGACCAGGGCCTCTGCCTCAACCTGCCGGTCGGCCTCAATCTCAACCTGCCGATCTACAAGCGCATCTCGAACAATCTGCTGATCTCGAGTGCGCAGGAAAAGACGCAGGCCGATCGCCAGATCGCCGATCTGCGCATCAAGACACCGACGCGCGGCGCTCTGGCGTCCAGCCTGTCGGGCGGCAACCAGCAGAAGATCGTCATCGGCAAATGGCTGGCGCACGGCGCCAAGCTGTTCATCTTCGACGAACCGACTGTCGGCGTCGATGTCGGCACCAAGGCCGAGATCTACCGATTGTTCGGCGCGCTGCTGTCGAAAGGCGCCGGCATCATCCTGATCTCGTCCTATCTGCCGGAAGTCTACGAACTGGCCGACACGCTGCATGTGTTCCGGCGCGGCAAACTGGTGGCGACTCATGGTTTTCGCGGCGCCAGCCACGAGGACATTCTCACGCAGGCGCTCGCCGAGAAACAAGAAAAGCAGGGAGGACAGATATGAGCACCGAGGCGATTGCTGTCGAAAAGCCAAAACGGAACTACAATGTCCTGTTCGGGCTGACGCTTCTGGCGTTGCTGGTTCTGCTCTGGATCGTCCTGTCGGTCGCGACGCCGAGCTTCGCCTCGTCCAATAACATCGCCAACCTGCTGCGGCAGGGTTCGATGATCGCCATTATGGCGGTCGGCCAGACTTTCGTCATCATCACCGGCGGCATCGACCTGTCCGTCGGCGCCGTGGTCGGCTTCGCCACCGTGGTCGTAGCCATGATGATCAATGCCGGCTTCCCGATCTGGCTCGCCATTCTGGTGACGCTGCTGGTCGGTGTTGCCATCGGCATGTTTCATGGCTTCGGCATCGTCAAGATGGGCCTGCCGCCCTTCATCATCACGTTGGCGACGCTGACCTCGCTGCGCGGCATCGGCCTTTTGATGACCAACGGCAATTCGATCAATATCAACAGCGACACCTTCACCGCGTTCTCGCGCAGTTCCTTCATCGGCATCCCCAACCTGTTCTGGATGGTGATCCTGGTCGGCATTCCGGCCTATATCTTCCTGCATCACAGCCGCTGGGGCCGGTATCTGTTCTCGGTCGGCTCTAACGCCGAGGCCTCGCGCCTGTCCGGCGTCAATGTCCAGCGAACCATCTACATGGCCTACACGCTGTCCGGCCTCTGCGCGGCTTTCGTCGGCGTGCTGCTGGCCGCCCGCATCGGCATCGGCAATCCGACCCAGGCTGAGGGCTGGGAGCTGCAGGCGATCGCCTCGTCGGTCATCGGCGGCACCTCGCTGTTCGGTGCCGTCGGCTCGGTGCACGGACCGCTGCTTGGCGCCTTTATCCTGGCCACCATCAACAATGGCGCCAACCTGCTCAACGTCAACTCGTTCTGGCAGCGCATCATCACCGGCGCGCTGATCATCATCATCGTCTACTTCGACGGGCTGCGCCGCCGCGGCAAGTAAACCCTCGATCAATCGCTGGCCCGTCACAATCGACGGGCCGGCGATTCATTACCGACTGGATTGAAGCATGAAGGCCGTCGTCTGCCGTTCGCCCGGCGATCTTATCCTGGAAGACCGTCCGGCCCCCGGCGCGCCGCCTCCCGGCTGGGCGCTGGTGTCCGTCAGCCATGTCGGCATCTGCGGCACCGACTATCACATCTTCGAGGGCAAGCACCCGTTCCTCGCCTATCCCCGCATCATGGGCCATGAAGTATCGGGTACCGTGGTGGAACCCGGGGAAGGTGTCGAACTGGCCGTTGGCGAACCGGTCGTCATCAACCCCTATCTTTCCTGCGGCAAGTGCATCGCCTGCCGGCACGGCAAGCCGAATTGCTGCGTCAGCATCGAAGTGCTCGGGGTGCATCGCGACGGAGCCATGTGCGAACGCATCCTGGTGCCGGCGCAAAATCTCTATCCTGCCAACGGCCTGTCGTTGGCCGACGCCGCCGCCGTCGAGTTCCTGGCCATCGGCGCACATGCCGTGCGGCGTGCCAAGGCCGAAACCGGCGCACGCACACTGGTCATCGGCGCCGGCCCGATCGGGCTCGGCACCGCCATCTTCGCTCGCATCGCCGGCCTCGACGTGACATTGCTCGACATGAGCAGTGAAAGGCTCGCCTTCGCCGAGAATGAGCTTGGGTTCCAGACCCTCGACGGCTCGCGCGGCGCGGTGCCAGATCTGGTCAGGGAGGCAACCTCTGGCGAAGGCTTCGATGTGGTCTTCGACGCCACCGGCAACACCCAGTCGGTGCGGTCGGCTTTCGCCCATGTCGCGCATGGCGGAACATTGGTGCTGGTCAGCGTCGTCAAGGACGACATCAGCTTTTCCGATCCGGAATTCCACAAACGTGAAATGACATTGATCGGCAGCCGCAATGCGTTGCGCGCCGATTTCGACCATGTCGCCGCCTCGATCCGCAACGGCGCCGTTCCGCTGGCAAAACTCGTCACCCACCGCACCACGCTTTCCGGCACGCCACACGATCTGGCCCGCTGGGCGCATGAGAAATCAGGCCTGATCAAGGCTGTGATCGAGGTGGGAGCATAACATGACAGGCCGTGAACCCGGCCCGAATTGACGCGACCCCGTGCAGGTCGAACCGGTCCTCAAAACGCCAAGCCGCTGACAGGTGAGCGCGACCGAACTGGTCTGATATCAGCGTGAGTGAGATAAATCACGGTCTCCTACAAGGCCGGCACTCCCTACAGCGCCGACAGCTTCAACTCCACCCGTTCTGCCGGAAACCTGGATTCGGAAAACTGGATCGGCTGGCCATCCGGCGTGACGTTGACAGCGACTGTAACCAGCACGATGGCGCCCGGTTGCAGGTCGAGGTCTGCAAGGTCCGCCGCATCGGCGTGGCGCGCCGATAGCACGGTCGATTGCCTGAGATAGTCGTCGAAGCCGAACCGGGCGAGCGATGCGGTGATCGAGCCGGTCTCCGCCATTGCAGCATCGATACCGGCAAAGCGCCGGGCATCGAACCAGCCGGCAGCGCGCGACACAGGCCGTCCGTCGGCTTCGCCGCGCGTTTCCAGGCGGATCACATCGGCTCCCTTGGCGAGCCCCAGCCCCTCGGCGACGCGCTGGCTGGCCGGCTCGACCGAGGACGCCAGCAGGACGATATGCCGTTCCGATGTCTGCCCTTGCAGGCCCGTTGAAAAGCGTGTGCGCGCACCGATGGGATAGGACAGCCGCCTGCGCGACAGCACGAAGGTGCCGCGCCCCTGCTCGGCCCGCAGCACCCCTTCCTGCACAAGGGCCGATATGGCGCTGCGCACGGTGTGGCGGTTGACGCCATAGCGCTCAGCCAGTGCCATCTCCGGCGGCAGCGCGGCGCTTTCTGCGAAATCGCCGACGGCGATCGCCTGCAGGATCTTCTCGGCGATCTGCCGCCACAGCGAGACGCCGCTGCGCCGCTCGATGCTGTCCGCTGCCAGCCGCCCGACCATTGATTGCCCCCAGTCTTCAAGTGCTTGTCATCCACCCGTCATGGACTCGCGCTAGATAATAGGTATAATTTGTATAGTTGTCTATATCAATAGACAAATTTGGCGAAGAGGAATGTTGCTGATGCGAGGACAGGAAGCCCGCGATCAAGCCGAACGCAAGGCCGCCATGGCAACCCTGGCGCAATCCGGCGGCGACGACATCGTTCGGCTCTGGAACGAGGCCGGACTGCCTTCGGACGCAGAACTGCTGCGCGGCCCCGAAACCGGCCTGGTCACCGTACGCGGCCGCATCGGCGGTGGGGGCGCGCCCTTCAATGTCGGCGAGGCGACCGTCACCCGCGCCACCGTCCGGCTGCCGTCCGGACAGGTCGGCCATTGCTATGCGCTTGGCCGCGACAAGCAGAAGGCGAAGCTGGCGGCCATCGCCGACGCACTGTGGCAGGACCCGGCCCGCCGCGCCGAGGTCGAGACCGGGCTGATAGCGCCTCTGCGGTCGGCCCTGACCACGGCGCATGAACGCCGCCGCGCCGAGACGGCGGCAACGAAGGTGGATTTCTTCACCATGGTACGCGGAGAAGACTGATGGACATCGCATCGCAATCGATCGAGGGCGGCTTCGCCGATCCGGTCTTCAACGCACAGACCGTGTTCCGCGCTGTCATGGAGGCGATGGCGCGGCCTGGCAGCGTGCAGCCGTTGCCCGCCTTTGCCCGTCCGCCGGCGCCGCTGTCGGCGACCGCCGGTGCCATTGCGCTGGCGCTTTGCGACAATGACACCCCGCTCTGGCTCGACCCGGCTTTACAGGCTTCCCCTGCCATCAAATCCTGGCTTGGTTTCCACACCGGCGCGCCATTGGCCAACACGCCGGCCGATGCGCATTTCGCGTTGATCGCAGCCCCGGCCGAGATGATGGCGCTCGACGGTTTTTCGCAAGGCACGCAGGACTATCCCGACCGTTCGACCACATTGGTCCTGCAGGTCAGCGATCTCGTCTCCGGCACGCCGCTGTTGCTCGAAGGCCCCGGCATCGAAGCCAGCGCGACGATCGCGCCGGCACGGATGCCACGCCATTTCGTCGAACAGTGGAAGCAGAACATCAAGCGCTTTCCGCGAGGCGTCGACATCATCCTCACCACATCGGACGGCATTGCCTGCCTGCCGCGCACGACGCGCATCAAGACGATGGAGGCGTAAGATGTATGTCGCGGTTAAAGGCGGTGAAGCCGCAATCGCCAACGCCCACAGCCTGCTTGCCGACCGCCGCCGTGGCGACCGTTCGGTGCCAGCCCTTCGCCTCGACCAGATCGTCGAGCAGCTGGCGCTCGGCGTCGACCGGGTGATGAGCGAAGGCTCGCTCTACGACCGTGAACTGGCCGCACTCGCCATTGTTCAGGCGCGCGGCGACATGATCGAGGCGATCTTCCTGGTGCGCGCCTATCGCACGACACTGCCCCGCTTTGGCTACACCAAGCCCATCGACACCGCCAACATGCTGGTCGAGCGGCGCGTCTCGGCGACCTACAAGGACCTGCCGGGCGGCCAGTTGCTTGGGCCTACCTTCGACTACACGCACAGACTGCTCGATCCCGAGCTTGCCGCCGGCGCCGATGTCGCCGAGCCCTTGCTGCGTGAGACGGAAGCGCAAGCCATGCCGCGCGTCTCGGCGATCCTCGCCCGCGAAGGCCTGATCGAACCGGACGGCGACATGCCGCAGGACCATGTCCCCGGCGACATCACCCGCGAGCCGCTGGAGTTCCCGATGGCGCGCGACATCCGCCTGCAGGCGCTGTCGCGCGGCGACGAGGGGTTCCTGCTGGCGCTCGGCTATTCCACGCAACGTGGCTATGCCCGCAACCATCCCTTTGTCGGCGAAATCCGCATCGGCGAGGTCGAGCTGGAGCTCGACGTGCCGGAACTGCCCTTCGCGGTCCCGCTCGGCACGGTGCGGATCACCGAATGCCAGATGGTCAACCAGTTCAAAGGGTCGACCAAGGCGCCGCCGCAATTCACCCGCGGCTACGGCCTCGTCTTCGGCCAGAGCGAGCGCAAGGCGATGGCGATGGCGCTCTGCGACCGCGCTCTTCGTGCGACAGAACTCGGCGAGGATGTCGTCGCCGCAGCCCAAGATGAGGAGTTCGTCATCTCGCATTCCGACAACGTTCAGGCGACCGGCTTCGTCGAACATCTGAAGCTGCCGCACTATGTCGACTTCCAGGCCGAACTCGACCTCGTGCGCCGCATGCGCGCCGAATACGACGCCCGCGAAAACCCGGCGAAGGCCGAAGAGAAGCGGGAGGCCGCGGAATGATCGAAGGCCTCTCCCACATGACCTTCATCGTCCGCGATCTCGACCGGATGACCGAGATCCTCGAGGGCATACTCGACGCCCGAGAGGTCTATGCCAGCGGCGCCGAACAGTTCTCGCTGTCGCGCGAAAAGTTCTTCCTGATCGGCGACATCTGGATCGCCATCATGGAAGGCGAGCCCTTGCCGGAGCGCAGCTACAATCACATCGCCTTCAAGATCGATGACGCCGATTTCGACCGCTACGCCGAACGCGTCGACAAGTTAGGCCTCGACATGCGCCCGCCGCGCCCACGCGTCGAGGGTGAAGGCCGCTCGATCTATTTCTACGACGACGACAACCACATGTTCGAACTGCACACAGGCACGCTCGCGGAGCGGCTGGCACGCTACGCCAAGGGACTGAAAGTCGCGCCATGACTGACATCGCCACCTACAACTTCGCCTATCTCGACGAACAGACCAAGCGGATGATCCGCCGCGCGATCCTCAAGGGCATCGCGATCCCCGGCTATCAGGTGCCGTTCGCCTCGCGCGAAATGCCGATGCCCTATGGCTGGGGCACCGGCGGCGTGCAGGTCACCGCTTCGATCATCGGCCCCGACGATGTGCTGAAGGTCATCGACCAGGGCGCCGACGACACCACCAACGCGGTCTCGATCCGCGCCTTCTTCAAGAAGGTCGCCAATGTCGCGGTGACCACCGACACAGCCAGCGCCACCATCATCCAGACCCGCCACCGCATCCCCGAGCATCCGCTGACGGCGGGCCAGGTGCTGGTCTACCAGGTGCCGATCCCGGAACCCTTGCGCTTCCTTGAACCGCGAGAGACCGAAACGCGCAAGATGCATGCGCTGGAGGAATACGGCCTCATGCATGTCAAACTCTACGAGGACATCGCCAAGCACGGCCGCATCGCCACCACCTATGCCTATCCGGTAAAGGTCGAGGGCCGCTATGTGATGGACCCGTCGCCGACGCCTAAGTTCGACAATCCCAAGATGCACCGCTCGCCGGCCCTGCAGCTGTTCGGCGCCGGCCGCGAAAAGCGCATCTATGCGGTGCCGCCATTCACCGAAGTGGTCAGCCTCGACTTCGAGGATCATCCGTTCGAGGTGCAGACGTTCGACCAGCCCTGCGCGCTGTGCGCGGCCGAGAATGTCTATCTCGACGAGGTCATCCTCGACGACCATGGCGGCCGCATGTTCGTCTGCTCCGACACCGACCACTGCGAGAAGCGGCGCAACGCCCCTACCTCCCCCTTGTGGGGAGGTCGCGCCGAAGGCGCGGGTGGGGGGCTTGACCAATCCACGCTCCACTCAACCCCCACCCCGGCGCTGCGCGCCGACCCTCCCCACAAGGGGGAGGGTAAGGAGAAGCAATGACCGACGAACCGCTGCTGCGCGTCTCGGCGCTGTCCAAATTCTACGGCTTGCGCGTCGGCTGCGACAACGTCTCCTTCGACCTGTGGCCGGGCGAAGTCCTGGCTGTCGTCGGCGAGTCCGGCTCCGGCAAGACGACGCTGCTCAACTGCCTGTCGACACGGCTGCTGCCGAGCTCCGGGACCGCCAGCTACCGCATGCGCGACGGCCAGTTCCGCGAGCTTTATCGCATGAGCGAGGCCGAGCGCCGCTTCCTGATGCGTACCGACTGGGGTTTCGTCCATCAGAACCCCGCTGACGGCCTGCGCATGACGGTGTCGGCCGGCGCCAATGTCGGCGAGCGGCTGATGGCTGTCGGCGACCGCCACTACGGCAGGATCCGCGCCACCGCCGTCGACTGGCTGTCGCGCGTCGAGATCGATGAGGACCGCATCGATGACGAGCCGCGCGCCTTCTCCGGTGGCATGCGCCAGCGCCTGCAGATCGCTCGCAACCTCGTCACCGGCCCACGCCTGGTGTTCATGGACGAGCCGACCGGCGGCCTCGACGTCTCGGTCCAGGCACGCCTGCTCGACCTGCTGCGCGGGCTGGTCACCGATCTCGGCCTGGCGGCAATCGTCGTCACCCATGACCTCGCGGTGGCACGGCTGTTGTCGCAGCGCATGATGGTGATGAAGGACGGCCGCGTCGTCGAAAGCGGTCTCACCGACCGCGTGCTCGATGATCCGCGCGCGCCTTATACGCAGTTGCTCGTTTCCTCGATTCTACAGGTTTGACGATGAAGTCTCAAAGCGCGTGTTCGCGAAACCTTGGCGCGAGGCACCCCCCTCTGGCCTGCCGGCCATCTCCCCCGCAAGGAGGGAGATCGGCTGTCCCTGCTGCTTTCACCAGTTACCAAGGCTGCAAGAAAAGCGCTGCGGGTGAAACTGCCAATCTCCACCCTTGCGGGGGAGATGTCCGGCAGGACAGAGGGGGGTGCCTCGCGCCGACACCTCGCAACCACCCGCTTCGAGATTTCACCGTTATTCCGCACGTGCAATTGCATTGGCCAGAGGGGGGTGCTGGCCCGCAAGCGGACGATGATTGGAGGACCTTCTGATGGCCACCCCCCTCGTTGTCTCGGACGTTGCCAAGAGCTTCACCATGCATCTGCGCGACGGCATTAAACTGCCTGTCGTCGCCGGAGTCTCGTTCTCGATCAGGGCCGGCGAATGCACCGTGCTTGGCGGCCCGTCCGGTGCCGGCAAGAGTTCGATCCTCAAGATGCTCTACGGCAACTATGCCGTCGACGAGGGCCAGATCATCGTCACGCATGACGACGGACTGATCGACCTTGCCACCGCCAGCCCGCGCACCGTGCTTGCCGTGCGCCGGCAAACGATCGGCTATGTCAGCCAGTTCCTGCGCACCGTGCCGCGCGTCTCGGCGCTCGATGTCGTCGCCGAACCGCTGGTCGAACGCGGCGAAGACCGCGAAATTGCACGCGACAAGGCAGGTGCGTTGCTGGCGCAGCTCAACCTGCCGGAGAAACTTTGGGCATTGCCGCCGGCGACCTTCTCCGGCGGCGAGCAGCAGCGCGTCAACATCGCGCGCGGCTTCATCACCGAGCACCCGATCCTGCTGCTCGACGAGCCGACCGCTTCGCTCGATGCCAGGAACCGTGACGTGGTGATCGAACTCATCGCCGCCAAGAAAGCGGCTGATGTCGCCCTGCTTGGCATCTTCCACGACCACGACGTGCGCGAGGCGGTTGCCGACCGCATCATCGACGTCACCGCTTTCGCTCCCGGAAAAATTGCCGCATGACCAGGAAATTGTCGGAGACACCGCTGGTCCACCCCACGGCGGAGGTGCAGAACTCGACGCTCGGCCGCTGGACCGAGATCGCCGACCGCAGCCGGGTGTTGGAGAGCGAACTCGGCGATTATTCCTACATGATGCAGGATTGCGCCGTCTGGTGCGCGACGATCGGCAAGTTTTCCAACATCGCGGCAAGCGTGCGCATCAACGCCACCAACCACCCGACCTGGCGGCCGACGCTGCACCATTTCACCTACCGCGCTTCGGACTATTGGGACGATGCCGAGCACGAGAGCGAGTTTTTCGCCCAGCGCCGCGCCAAACGCGTCACCATCGGCCACGACACCTGGCTCGGTCACGGCTCGACCATCCTGCCCGGCGTCACCGTCGGCGATGGTGCCGCGGTCGGCGCCGGCGCTGTCGTCTCGAAGGATGTCGCCCCCTACACGATCGTCGGCGGCGTGCCGGCAAAACCAATCCGCGAGCGCTTCGACCGCCGCACCGCCGAACGTTATCAGGCGCTTGCCTGGTGGGACTGGGATCATGCCAGGCTGCGCGCTTCGCTCGTCGATTTCCGGGAACTATCTGCCGAAGCCTTCCTGGAAAAATACGGCGGATAGGTCTTCACATCATCGGCATGGGCAGCAGCATGGCAGGACCTGTTCGATGACTCTCTCAAGCTTTTTCGAGGAGCACTTCGAGGACCTGCTGGTCCTGGGCCGGCCGTAAACTCCACGCCTGTGGAGCGTAACAAAACTGACATCACCGCGACACGGCAGGTTCATGTGGCTGCGTTAGGCGAGTGCCTGACGATCAATATGGTCCGGACTGGAACCTGCCCCATGTCAGCAACCTCTGCCACGCTCGAAATCCGCGGTGTCACCCGACGATTTGGCAAGAACACCGCCGTCAGCGACATCAACATCGCGATCCCGCAGGGTCAGATGGTTGGCATTATCGGCCGTTCCGGTGCCGGCAAATCAACCCTTCTTCGCATGATCAACCGCCTCATCGATCCCAGCCAGGGGTCGATTTTTTTTGACGGCGCCGAGGTCTCCCAGTTGAGCGGCTCGCCGCTGCGGCGCTGGCAACGCGACTGCGCCATGATCTTCCAGCAGTTCAACCTGGTGCCGCGCCTCGACGTGCTGACCAATGTGCTGCTCGGCAAGCTGAACCACCGTTCGACCATGTCAAACCTGTTCGGCATGTTCTCCCGCGCCGAATGCGCCGAGGCGGTCGCAGCCCTTGAGCGGCTCGACATCGCCCGTACAGCGCTGCAGCCCGCCGGCACCTTGTCGGGCGGCCAGCAGCAACGCGTCGCCATTGCCCGCGCCATGATGCAGCAGCCCAGGGTGATCCTCGCCGACGAGCCGATCGCTTCGCTCGATCCGCTCAACGCCAAGGTGGTGATGGACTCGCTGCAGGACATCAATTTGCGCGAAGGCATCACCGTCGTCACCAATCTGCACACGCTGGACACCGCCCGCACCTATTGCAACCGCATCATCGGCATGGCCGCCGGCAAGGTCGTCTTCGACGGACCGCCGGAGGAGCTCAACCGCGAGGCCGTGCGCCTCGTCTATGGCGCCGACAGCAATGGCCAGGAAATCTCAGAGGCCATCACCTCGACCAGCGTTGCCTTCAGCCGAAAGATCGCCGCATCCGCCGGACCGCTCGAACCCGCTTTCCCGGGTTATTGAGTCCATGATCCCGAAAAGTGAAAACCGGTTTTCGGGAAAGATCGTGGACCAAAAAAGAACGGTTGGGATCGCCAGCCCACGTCAAGGGCGCCAGTCAAACTCAAGAACGCTGCCGGCGCGGGGCCGGAACCTACAGGAGAGATTACAGATGTTCAGAAAGATGGTTTTCTGCGCCGTTTCGGTGCTCGCCATGGCGACCAGCATGGCCCACGCCGCCGATATGAAGGAATTTCGCGTCGGCATCCTCGGCGGTGAAAACGAAACCGACCGGCTGCGCAACTACCAGTGCCTAGCCGACCATTTGAAGGCCGAATTCGGCTTCGAAAAGGTCTCGCTGTTCCCCGCCGCCGACTATGACGGCGTGATCCAGGGCCTGCTCGGCGGCACGCTCGACTTCGCCGAGCTCGGCGCTTCCGGTTATGCCAGCGTCGCTCTCAAGGACCCGAAGGCGGTCACCCCGATCCTCACCACCCAGCAGACCGACGGCGCTACCGGCTACTATTCGATCGGCCTGGCGCTGAAATCCTCCGGCATCACCGACATCAAGTCGGCCAAGGGCAAGAAGCTCGGCTACGCCGATCCGGATTCGACCTCCGGCTATCTGATCCCGCTGACCCAGATCCCGAAGGACACCGGCGCTTCGAACGAGACCTTCTTCGCTTCGACCCAGTTCAACGGCGGCCACGAGAACAATGTCCTGGCCGTGCGTGACGGCAAGGTCGACGTAGCGGTGGACGATTCCTCCGGCATTGGCGACTTCAAGGACGGCTACACCTCCGGCACCTTCCACAAGGAAGTCGCCAAGGGTGCCGTCGACCCCAATGACTTCGTCGAAGTCTGGCGCTCGGGCCTGATCCCGAACGGCCCGCTGGTCGTGCGCACCGCGCTCGGCGACGACATGACCGCCAAGCTCGCCGACTTCTTCACGCAGCTGCCCAAGAAGGACAAAGCCTGCTTCGAAGGCGTCGAAGGTGGCGACTTTACCGGCTACGTTCCAGTGAAGGCAGACTTCTACAACGTCATCGTCGAAGCCCGTAAGGCAGCCATCGGCGGCTAACGGCGAAATCAGGAAGGGCGGTGTTCAAAACACCGCCCTTTTTGCATCTCCGATCATGACCCATTCCGTGACAGTCCCTTCCGGCGCCACTCACCAGATGGCCGACGCCTGGCGTCGCCAGACGTCCTTGCGCCGGCTCTACACCGCCATCGGCGTCGGCCTGCTCATTGTCGCGCTCGGCAGCACCATGTGGTTCGCCGACGAGGCCAATGCCGGGCATTTCTTCGACCGCCTGCCGCATTTGCTGGATTTCCTGAGCTGGCTCGTCCCCAAGGACTGGAACGATGTCTGGCGAGCGATGTTCGACATCGCTTCCCCACACGACACCGGTACCCAGGAATTCAACTTCCCGCTTGGCCGCGCCTATGTCTGGGGTAGCTTCTACATCCCTGAATATTTCGAGCTGATGCTGACCACGCTCAATGTGGCGCTGGTCTCGACCTTCATCGGCTTCGTTTTTGCCGTGCCGTTTTCCTTCATCGCGGCGCGCAACCTGACGCCGCATCCGGTGCTGCGGCTGATCGTCAAGCGCTTCATGGAATTGCTGCGCGCCTTTCCCGAAATCGTCATCGCCGGCCTCTTCGCGGCCATCGTCTCGATCGGACCGATCGCCGCCATCATCGCCATCGGCCTGCATTCGATCGGCGCGCTGGGCAAGCTGTTCTACGAGATCAACGAGAACATCGACATGCGCGCCGAGGAGGGCCTGAGGGCGGTCGGCGCCAACTGGTTCGAGCGGGTACGCTTTGCCGGTCTGCCGCAAGTGCTGCCCAACTTCATGTCCTACACGCTGCTGCGTGTTGAGATAAACGTCCGCATTTCCACCATCATGGGCGCGGTCGGCGGCGGCGGCATCGGCGAGGAACTGAAGCTGTCGATATCGCGCGGCTTCGGCGCCAAGACGATAGCCCTGGTGCTGCTCCTGTTCACGACGATCTTCATCGTCGACCAGTTCTCCGCCTGGCTGCGCCGCAAGCTGGTCGGCGAGCAGGCTTTTGCTATGAGCCCGTGAATGACGACGATGACCGCCGATGAAATCCAGTCAATCGAGCAACGCTTTCCGCAGGTGTTCAAGCGGCCGTTCCAAAAACGCTTCGGGCCACTGCTGTTTCTTGGTGGCATCTTTTTCTACCTTCTCTACGCACTGTGGTTCTTCAATCTGCCGCAGGTCATGCGGGAATCGCACTGGGAGCGCCTGCCGCTGTTTCTGACCCAGTGGATCAGCTACGACGTGCAGCCGATCTTCCGCCTCGATGAGCCGCAGATCACCGCCAAATACCCACGCTTCTCGGTGCTCGGCCCGAATCCCAATCCGGACTGGGTCAAGACCAATGCCGATGGTTCGGTGACGATCCTGATCGACGGCGCCGCCAAATCGATCACCTTCACCAAGACGCAAGCGACGATCATTGCCAACGGCGAAACCGTGCCTGTCGCGCTAAGCAGCGGCAAGCCGCTGATCTCCGGGTCGGTTCCCGGCTGGATCACCGCGCATGAGGATGAGGTCGTCGCCGACATGGGCTTTGCCGGCGAGGCCCGCGTCGCCGTTGATCGCGTCAGGATACGCAAGCGTTTTCTCGGCTGGGCAAACTTTGTCTTCGACACGCGCTCGCCTTTCTTCGGCAAGTCGGCAGGCGAAGTCGCCTCGCTGATCGTCTCAGGGCCGGAACTCAAGCCGGGCACGTCCAACCTGGCTCTGGCCGGCGACAACATCTGGAACAACGCCCAGTGGCAGCATGGCGACGTCTGGACGAAACTCTTGCAGACCATCGTCATGGCTTTTCTCGGCACCATGCTTGGCGGCATCGTCGCCTTTCCGCTGGCCTTCTTCGCCGCCCGCAACATCACGCCCAGCCGGCTGGTCAACCAGGTGCTCAAGCGCTTCTTCGACTTCATGCGCTCCATCGACATGCTGATCTGGGCGCTGTTCTTCACCCGCGCCTTCGGGCCTGGACCACTGGCGGGCAGTGCAGCCATCTTCTTCACCGAGGTCGGAACGCTCGGCAAAACCTATTCCGAGGCGCTGGAGAACATCGACGACAGACCGCGCGAGGGCGTCACCTCGACCGGCGCCAACGGCCTTCTGGTGCAGCGCTACGGCGTGCTGCCGGAAGTGGTTCCGGTGTTCATCAGCCAGACGCTCTATCAGTGGGAATCCAACACCCGTGGCGCGACCATTATCGGGGCCGTCGGTGCCGGTGGCATCGGCCTGAAACTGTGGGAAGCGATGCGCACCAACTCCAACTGGGCCAACGTCTTCTACATGGTGCTGCTGATCCTGCTCGTCGTCTTCATCTTCGACAACATATCCAATTTCCTGCGCCGCCGGCTGAGCCAGACCATCCACGACTACAACAAGCTTCAGGCCGAGCAGGGTTAGCCTTGTGACGCAGAAGCGCAAGCATCGTCTCGCCCGGCGCTGAAGGGTCGACCCCCCCCACCCGCAAGCTGCGCTCGACACCTCTCCCCCGATCGACGGGGTAGAGGAAGGGCGCAAGGCAGTCCGAGTCGGCACCCGTCCTCCAAGGCCGAGGCATTCTTCTTCTCCCCGCGCCACCACGCTTTCTTTCTTTCCTCTCCCTCCGGAGGGGGGAGAGGTGGCTCGGCGAAGCCGAGACGGAGTGGGGAACCACCTGGCAACCGCCGCGAACGCAAACCGAATGGACTCGGCGCAATCATCGTCTCACCTCGCGCCTAGGGTCGCCGAAGCAGGTCTTCTTCGCGTGACTATCGTCCGATCAGGGAGCCTAAGCCGCTCGTTTCCACCCATTTTTGATATGCTTGTACCCTTCCCGATAAACCGCTTCAGGGCTCTCGGAAAAATCGCGCCACACCTTGGTCGCCGCCGCCAAATCCTTCAGCGAGCGCCCGAACGCCTCGATCGTCAGCCAGTCGTCGTACCCGCTCTTGCGGATGGCGGAGAATGTTTCCTTCCACGGAAGGTGGCCGCGCCCCGGCACGCCGCGGTCATTCTCCGAAATATGGATATGCACGACATTCCGGCGGTGTTTCGTGTAGGCGCCGATCGGGTCGGCCTCCTCGATATTGGCGTGGAAGGTGTCGTACATCGCCTTGATGTGCGGCCGGTCGATGACATCGATATGCTCCGACAAGTCAGCCATCGTGTTGAGCAGATAGCATTCGAAACGGTTGAGCGCCTCAAGCCCGATGGTGATGCCTTTCTTGCCGGCATGGTCGCCGATCGCGCGTTGCGAGGCGACGGAGCGCTTCTTCTCGGCGGCCGTCGGCCCGGAGCCAGAAAAGGCGCCGAGCGTCGAATGCAGCGGGCCGCTTAGCGTATTCGCGCCAAGCGCCTGGGCGCAGTCGATCGCCCATTTCATATAATCGACACCGGCCTTGCGCGTTGCCGCATCGGCCGAGATCAAATTCATCGCCGGATCGCCCATGGCTGAAACCGCGGTCCGCTCCAGCCCGATACGGTCGAGCAGATCGCCGAGTTTCTTATAATCATCGGGCGCGCCGGCGAAGATCGGTATCTCGACGCCATCGAAGCCGGTTGCCTTGATGTCCCTGAGCAACGGTTCGTGTCTCTTCGATACGGCCGTCGTCCATAAGAACATGCACATGCCGATCTTCATCGACGCCCTCCCCCAGCAAAATTCTCCCGCGAGGTCGAAGCTATAGCTTCGTCCACGCCCCATTCTTCCTAGACGATTTCACACAGGCCTCGATGAAGGCCATGCCTTCGACGCCGTCCTGAACGGTTGGGAAGACGACATCCTTTGCCGGCTTGCCGCCCTTGCGGCGCGCAGCGCGGATGGCGCGTGCGGCCTCCTGGTAGATGTTGGCGAAACCTTCGAGATAGCCCTCGGGATGGCCTGACGGCACGCGGCTGACCCGGCCCGCCACCGGCAGCGCGCCGGCGCCATTGCGGGTGAGCAGTTGCTTGGGCTGGCCGAACGGCGTGTACCAGAGATAATTCGGGTCGGCCTGCACCCATTCCAGCCCTCCCTTCGAGCCATAGATGCGCAGCTTCAGCCCGTTCTCATGGCCCGGCGCCACCTGGCTGGCCCAGATCATGCCCTTGGCCGGATGCGTCTTGCCTGCGGGTTTGAAGCGCAGCATGACGTTGACATTGTCATCGAGCAGCCGGCCCGGCACGAAGGCGTCGAGATCGGCTGAAAGGGAATCCAGCTCCAGCCCGGAAACGAAGCGGGCGAGATTGTAGGCATGCGTGCCGATATCGCCCAGGGCACCGCCGGCGCCTGCCTGTTTCGGATCGCCGCGCCACGCCGCCTGCTTCTGGCCTGTAGCCGCCAGGTCCTCGGTCAGCCAGTCCTGCGGATATTCGGACTGCACGATGCGGATGTCGCCGAGCAGGCCCTTGGCGACCATTTCGCGCGCCTGCCGCACCATCGGATAGGCGGTGTAGTTGTGGGTCAGCACGAACACCTTGCCAGTCTTCTCGACTATCGCCGCGAGCTTCTTGGCTTCGGCTAGCGTCGTTGCCAGCGGCTTGTCGCATATGACGTGGATACCGGCCTCCAGGAAGGCCTTGGCCGCCGGCACATGAACATTGTTGGGCGTGACGATGGCCACCGCCTCGATCCCGTCGGACCGCTTGGCCTCGGCCTTGGCCATGTCGGCATAGGACGCGTAACTGCGATCGGGGTCGAGCCCGAGTTCGGCGGCAGAGGCTTTCGCACGCGCCGGGTCGGATGACAAAGCGCCGGCGACCAGCACGAAGTCATTGTCCAGGCGCGCCGCGATCCGGTGCACCGCGCCGATGAAGGCGCCTTGCCCGCCGCCGACCATGCCATAGCGGATCGGGCCGCCTCCCGCTTCCGACTTCGATGCGCCGACCATGTCTTTCTCCTTGGCTGTTGCTCACCTCCCCTTGAGGGGAGGTCGATCCGCGTAGCGGATCGGGTGGGGTTTGCCGGGCGTAGAGCGCGGCATGGACCGACCCCACCCGGCCCTTCGGGCCACCCTCCCCTCAAGGGCAGGGGAATCGCACATGAGTACAAAGGGACTCTTGTGTGGTGTGCGGAAATCGATTCTGAAAGGACCTCTGGAT
>NZ_JAMYSC010000070.1:0-24694 GCF_040321755.1 Mesorhizobium sp. M0276
TCGGGGCATCCTGTTTCCGTCGCTGCGTCACGCCGGTGGCACCAACCTGGTGATCTTTCCAGCCAACCTTGTCGACGGCGATCATATCGCGGTTCACGACCCTGATAACCGCCTGCCGCACGATCAGTCGTCCTGAAAGCGTGAGGCCAGCAACGAACGTTTTCGCTGCCGGCCTCCGCACGATCAGGAGGCGAAATCGAGAAGCTTCTTGGCTTTTCCCTCCATCTCCAATCGAACATCCTGATGCGACTTGTCGCGCGCGACCCGTGTGATGCCCTGCACGAAATCAAAAATCGATTCCGGTGGTCTGCCTTCCTCCATGAGAACAGTATCGATGATCTTCGTGGTCTCGGACTTGGAGAAGCCGCGCTTGCGCAGGAAGCCCTGGCGATCTTCGTCGTCTCTGGCAACGATCCGTTGCCGCGCCGTCTTGATGCCGTTGACGAATGGCATAGGCGAGGAATCGGCAAACTGGATCAGCGCCGGCTCGGCTTCCAGGGCGAAACGGGAGGCCGCGTATTTTGAGTGGCGGATGGTGATTTCCTCGAAATCTTCAACGCCCCATAAATTACGATTCTGGCACACTGCGCGTAGATAGAAGCTGGCAATCCGAGGGTGCGGGCTCCGACTTCGGAATTCCAGCAGTAGAAGCCGCGGAAATAAAGATCCGGTTCCCCATTCGGCAGCCGCCCGGCCTCGATCGGATTCAGGTCGTCGACAAGAAACACAAACACATCTCGGTCGGACGCATACAGCGTAGTCGTATCGTTGGAGATGTCGACGTTCGGGTTGTAAATTCCCGTTGACCAATCGAGGACTTCCGGCCCCTTCCAGCGCGTGTCCCCGGTGCCGTTGCCAGCGATCCTCTGCACGGCGTCGATCAGTTCTGAGTCAAGTATTCTGCCATAGTCCGGACCGGTTACGGCTCGCAACTCGAGGCGTCCATTGTCGATTTCCAGCGTCTTCACCTGCTCTGCTCGGTGGTTGAGCAGACCGTGCTGAAGGTTGATCGCCGCGAGCGGGGCTGGAAGCTGCCGCAGATAGGCGGCTGGTGCGCCGCCGGCGAGTTGGCCAAAACTCCAATGCGTGGGGGCAACCGGGGCACGCGCACCGGGCAGCATTAGCCTCAGGCGCTCGGGGATC
This sequence comes from Mesorhizobium sp. M0276, assembly GCF_040321755.1. Lineage (NCBI taxonomy): Bacteria > Pseudomonadati > Pseudomonadota > Alphaproteobacteria > Hyphomicrobiales > Phyllobacteriaceae > Mesorhizobium > Mesorhizobium sp. M0276. Next base: position 1,144 of record NZ_JAMYSC010000070.1, read on the forward strand.
GTCGCGACTGGCCTCGACGCGGATTAGCTCACTTTCGACGATGCGGGACGTGCCGGCCGGCAACGGCCGAAGCAGCTCTTCTTCCAAGCAGGTCCTGTCGAGCCAAGCCACCCGTTGATCGCGCCGCAGCCTGTCGGTCGTGGAAGGGCGCAACGTCGTCGTTCGCCTCGATCGTCAGCATGGCATAAGCCTCACGCCAGTCACGTGTCGCCGGGCGCCAGATGCCGGCGAAAAAGACCAGTCACCGTCGGCGAGCGAGAAGCTATAGGCCTTGCCCCTGCTCCGGTGCCGGAACGAGGCAACGGTGACTGGGAAACGTCCTGCCCTAGCGCGCATGACGGTGAACGGCCTGCCTCCAATTTTGCTGGGCTGAAGGCCCCAAGGCAACTCTGCCATCTCAACATCGCCGCCGTAGCGCCTTATGATAACGCGGCCTTCGTCGAGCGATGCGTCGGAATCGAAAACCATTGCACTCATCGTCGTTCGAACATAACAAGAACACGGTCGCGCTGCAATGCGATCAAACGGAGGACTGATGTGCAACGACTATCGTTTGACGGTGGACGTCGCCGAACGGCATGCTGTCGCGTACAATCTGCAGCTGCTCTCCGAAGTTGGCTGTTGCGGTGCTGTGCAACTCGCTTTGGCGAAAATCACGGATGACGATCAGCGCTTGAGTGAGCGCCCGAACCGGTCCTCAATCCGCGACTGCAGGAACTCGAGCCCCATCGAGAGCAGCCAATAGATCATCGAGGCGGTGATGAGCATCTCGATGTGGCGGAACTCGGTCTGGCCCTGCGTGCGTGCGAGATACATGATCTCCCAGACCCCGACCACCGAGACCAGCGAAGAATCCTTCAGCATCGCAATGAACTGGTTGCCGGTCGGCGGTACGATGACGCGCATCGCCTGCGGCAGGATGACCAGGAACATCGTCTGGTTAGCGCTGAGGCCGAGCGCCGTAGCACCCTCGGTCTGGCCGCGCGAGATGCTTTCGATGCCGGCACGGAAGATCTCGGTCATGTACGCGCCGTAGCAGAGCGACAGCGCCATGATGCCGGCCGGCACGGCGCCGATCACGTAGCCAATCTGCGGCAGGCCGAGATAGATGATGTAGATCTGCATCAGCAACGGCAAGCCACGAAACAGAGAGGTATAGAAGGTCGCCAAGCCATAGACCACGCCGTTGCGGGAAAGTTTGGCGATGGCGCCAACGAAGGCGATGAGGGTGGCGATGGCGATCGAAATGGCCGAAATGTAGAGGGTCGTCACCACGCCCTTCGAGACGAGGAAGCCGATCTTCTTGGCGATGAACGCGAAGGACAGGTCGAAAGAATAGAAAAACAGCATTAACAACACGAACAGCTCTACCCACACCGCCACAATCTGCTGTTTGCGGCTGAGATACCGCAGCGCGTTCCAGTTCGCCGCCACGATCAATGCGATCAGCACCGCCGAGACCGCCCGCCCGATCTCAGGGTTGGCGGCGAGACACTCGACTGTCCCCGGAACAAGCTTGCCGAGCCAACTGGCTTTGATGCCGAGCCCGTACAGGCCGGCGGCGATGGCGGCGAGCATGAAGAACACGCCAACGCGGCGCGCCGCGTCCGGGTGGTTGAGCAACAGTCGGCCGATCACGTCCTCGATCTCCTTATGGTCAGCGGGCGCGCTCGCGCCACCAATCCTGCGCCTGCAGCTTCCAGTAGGTAAGTTGCGCGACTGCAAGTCCCGCCGGGCCGCCTGCCCAGGCAAGCCCAAATGGTGCGAACAGCCGGTAGCGGTCCGATTCTCCCAGTATGGCCTCGGCGATCAGCTTGCCGGCGATCGCCGTGGTGTTGATGCCATGGCCGCCAAAAGCCGTGAGGTACCAGACGCCCGGCTGCAACGCGCCGATTTGGGGCATCAAGTGGCGGGCATAAGACATGAGCCCGGACCAGGCGAGTTCGGTCTTGAGCTTTTCGAGCTGCGGATAAGTTGTGACCATCTCGCGGCGCAATTGCCACGCCAACACGCCCGGTGAGGCCGCCCGCGTGGTGATGCGCCCGCCCCAGAGCAGCCGTTTGCCGTCTTCGAGAATGCGGTAATAATCGCCAGCGCGACGGTTGTCGCCAACGGCGTCGGTTGTCGTAATCGCCTTGGCGATCAGGTCAGGCGCCTCCTCGCTCACCATGACGTAAGTGGCGATCGGCAGGAACGCCCGCTTCAGCCTGCCGACCAGTGGCCCGGTATAGCCACCGGTGGCAAATACGGCCTGGCGGGCGCGCACGTGGCCGCCGTCGGTGCGCACGATCTTTTCCGCGCCGTCAAGGTTGGCTTCAACGGCCCCCGATCTCTCGTGGATCCTGCCGCCCAGCCGTTCGATCTCGCCCGCAATGGCGCGGAGATAGTTGAGCGGATGCATGTGGAAGGCGCTGGGGTCGCGCAAGCCTTGGTAGTAGCGCTCGGAATGCAGCACCGCTCGCACCTGGTCGCGCTCGAGATAGTCGAGCCGATAGTTGAAATCCCGCGCCAGTTGCTCGGCATATGCCTTGAGCGCGGCGCCGCCATCGTGGCGAAGCACGCTCAACATACCGGAGCGCGGCCCTGCCGCCTTGATGTCGAGATCGCGGATCGTCTGCCGCACGAAATCGACGCCTTCGATGGACAGGCGGTGCAGTCTTTGTGCCGCGTCCACGCCGGCCATCGCGGCGATGTTGTCGGTGCCTGTGGCGAAGCCGGGATTGACGAAGCCGCCATTGCGACCGGAAGCGCCGAAGCCGATGCGCTGCGCCTCAAGCACGACGACCTGCTGGCCGGCGCGAGCCAGCTGCAACGCCGTCGTCAGGCCTGCCAGTCCGCCGCCGATAACGACTGTTTCGCACTGCGAAACGCCGCTCAGCGGCGGTCTGATGGTGTTGTCGGCAAGCGTGCGTCGGTAATAAGTGTCAGGATATGTCATGATCGATATGATGAGATGGCGGCACTAGAGAATTTTGAAGCCGGGCGGAGCCGCCCGGTGTCGCAGAAATGCGGTTGAACAAAACAGATGGAGCGGGATGTTCAATTTGAATGCATCCCGCCCAAGCTTCGTCCACGACGCTCCTCAGTCGGCGCTGTAATCCTTGCCGTACCACTTGGTGGTCAGCTTCGTGAGGGTACCGTCCTTCTTCATCTCGTCGAGAATGCCGCCGATCTTGGCATTCCACTCGGCATCACCTTTTTCCGCGATCACCACCAGTGGCTCACGGAAAGCATAGCCGCCTTCCAGGATACGCAACGGGTAGCCGTTCTTTATCGCGTTCTGAGCTGTCTGTTCTGGTGCGATGACCGCGTTGAGGCGCACGCCGTCACCGAGCCTCAAATCGTCGAACGGCAGCATTGAGTCGGCGAAAGTCCTGATCTCACCGGGCTCCAGCTTGTATTCGATGGGCGGCAAGCCGGGAGCATCGATCTCAAGCTGTCTGCGCACGAAATCCTCCGACGTGGTGGCGGTCTCGACGCCGATGATCTTGCCGTTAAGGTCGGCGACCGATTTGGCCGGGCTGTCCTTGTGAACCACGTAAACGTAGGGGCTGTAATAATAGATGCCTTCGAAATCGATCACCTTGGCGCGCGCCTTGGTCGGCGTCACCGAGCCGACACCCAGATCGTAGCGCCCCTGCCAATGACCGCCCGTCATCGTCGCCCAGTCCGGCGTGTCGAAACTGACCTCGACACCGAGGCGCTTTCCGATCTCCTTCGAGACGTCGATGTCGAAGCCGACCAACTGATTGCTGTCGTCGAGGAAACTCTGCGGCGGCCAGCCGCTGTTTGTGGCGACCACCATTGCCTTCTTCGAGGTAACCCGGTCGATGGTTTCACCCGCCGACGCCGCAGACGCGAACGCTAGCGTGGTAGTGGCCAAGGCCAGCCACGCGATCAATTTCCTCACTTAAACCTCCCTCTTCATCGTTAGATATATGCGCCCTCTCCCATAGAGAAAGGGCTATTTGAGAGCGCAACATGAGATCGATCTCATATCAGACTAGGTACACATATCGACGAGGGGATCAAGTCCTTTTTCAGCGATTGGAAAGAAAACCCGGCCAGCTTTTATTTTGCCGGCAACGCGCCGACAATCGGCGGCTACAGCGACGCATCGGCGGCACTGTCGTGAAGTTTTCGGGACTTGCATCAAGGGCAGATCGGCCATCGTATCCTCCTTGGTGGCGTGAAGGACAAGACGCTCTGGACGTCGCTTATTTCTTGCGGTGGCCCGGCTTGAGCCCAGCCAGCAGATTGGTGATCCTGTCCGCCTTCCGGTTGCGGATCTCGGCCTCATTCTTGCGGCGCACCGCGCCGCGGACGAGCTTGGCGCCGAGATAGCGGAACGGCTCGGGCGGGAGCGACATCCGACGCTCGATGCCGACCAGCCCGCTGGCGCTCCAGCGATCGTTGCGCTCCAGCACGAGGCTGGCCAGTATCCGCCCGCCAATCGGCGTTTGCGCGATGCCGGTTCCGTTGAAGCCCATGCCGTAGAAGATGTTGGGATGGCCGCGCAGGTGATCGAAGACCGGAACGTGTTCGGGTACACAGTCGATGGGACCTGACCAGTCATACTCGACCCGCACGCCACGCAGCGCCGGATAGACTCTGTGCAGTTCCCGCACATTGTCACGGCCGTGCTCCGGGCTGCGGTTGAAGCTGGCGCCGAAGTTTCCGGCGAACGCCAAATTGCCGCTGCCTCGGCCGAAGACCACCCTGCCCGTGTTGGTGCGCTGGTAGTAGAGGACCTGTGCCTGTGAATCGCAGATTGAGGCACCGTCGCGCCAACCAATGCTGTTGAGCAGTTCGGGCACGGCGGCGGTTGCGACCACTTCGCTGTCGACGACGTAGAGATGACGGCGCAGTTCCGGCAGCGCTGAGAGCCATGCGTTCGCGGCAAGCACAACTTTCTCTGCCCGCACCTTGCCTTGCGCCGTTCGCAGCCTGCACGTCCTGCCGGATTCGATGTCGAGGACCGGGCTGCGCTCATGGATGATCACCCCGCGTGCCAAGGCAAGATTGCGCAATCCGATCGCCAGCTTGGCGGGATGAACCGTACCCGCATTGCTCTCTACGACCCCGACATAGGATGCGGATGAACCGGTCCGGCATTCTATGTCCTCGACCGTCAGCGGCCTGAAACGGTTCTCTCCGGCCGCTGCGGTCATCGCAACGGCGTTCTCCCAGGCGCCTTCCTGGGCAAATGAGCTCGCGGTCCACAGCCATCCATCTAACCGCAAATCCATGTCGATGATGCCGCTTTGCTGCAGCGCCTTCAGTTCCGCTATCGACGCCACCGTGTCGGCGCAGAGCTGTCGCGCTTCTTCGAGGCCGACGACGGCACTGATCTGATCGATTTCGGCGAACCAAGAGTGGACTTGGCCGCCGTTGCGTCCCGACGCCCCCGATCCGCACAGATCGGCTTCAAGCACGATGACCCGTGTTTCCGGCGCCAAATCACGGATGCGCAGCGCCGTCCACAGGCCGGTATAGCCCCCACCGACGATCACCACGTCGGCGCGCTCGTCGCCTCTCAACGGTGCGGTCGCGGTGTCGGCGCCGATGTCCTGAAGCCAGAAGGACCGGTCGCACGGAAGCGCCACCTTCGGCTGTCGCAGACGCAGTGTCGTCACGGCCGGGCTCCCTGGGCGTCGGCAATGAAGCTGGCATATTTGGCCGGCAGCCAATCTGGTATGGGACGCGGTCTCTGGGGAAACCCGCCGAGATGTGTGCAGGTCTGCGCAGCGGCGATTGAAGCCTCGTGCAATGCCTCCGAGGCGCGAAGGCCGTCGAAACGGAAGCCGGCGAGGAAAGTGGCGATAAAACTGTCGCCGGCCCCACACGTATCCACGACATCGACAAGCGTCGCCGGCGCATGCACTATGTCATTCGAGCCATCGTCAAAGTAGGATCCGCGACGGCCGCAGGTCAAAACCACTTGGCTCGCGCCGGCGGCCCTGAGCGCGGAGAGCAATGGCTCGATGGGGACATCGACATCGTCTGGGCCGGAGGCAAACAGCATCGGCACGCCGCCGAGCGGCAGTGCCAGATGTGCCGTCGATACATCAATGCTGAACGGCACACGATCCGCGACCATCCGGCGGACAAGGTCTCTGTTGGCATTGGTGCCGAGATGCACCCAGTCGGCTGCGGCGATGATCGCATAGTGCTCCGGCGACGGCATGTAGCTCTCACCGACCCCGAAGGATTCGTGCAGGAATTTGCGCTCCCCGGATTCGTCGCGAAGCAAGGTGACCGCGGTGTCGCCGGGGCGACGTTCGACGTCATCCGGCGAAAGGCCGACGCCTACCAATTCGGAAAGTACCATGTCACCCTCGGCATCCTCGCCGACAGCGCCAAAATACCGTGCCGTCCAGCCGTTGCGCCGCCATTGCGCGGCGACGTTCAGGGCGTTGCCACCGACGGTAAGCAGACCGCTGGCCAGGTAAGCGTCGAGGCAATTATCCCCGACAGCGACAAGCTTCTTCAACGTCATGCCAGCACCTTTGCGCGATTCAGGTACGGCTCGATAGCGTTGAGGCAGCGCGTCCAGGCCCCTATCGGATCCAGCGCGTAGCATCCATTGCCGAACGGCTCGAAGGTGATCTTGCCCGCGTATCCGGCGCTCGCCAATTCGCTCACAAAGCGGCCGAGCGGCAGTATGCCGTCGCCCCACACAAGATGTCCGCTCGGCGTGCCGTCGACGAGTTGGACATGCGCAAGCCGAGCGCCGAACAGGTCTACATAGCCGGCCACCGTGTCGCCGGCAGTGGCCATGGCAACCGTGTCCAGCACAACATCCATGTTGTCAGCGCCGAGTTGGTCGAGCATGCGGCGCAGGCCAGCAGCGTCATTGATGACGTTGGTCTCGAATCGTTGCAGTGGCTCCAGCAGGCACCGGACACCGTTTCGGCCGGCATGCGCGGCGATCATGGCAAGCCCCTCGAGGGCGTGATCCCATGCCACCTGCGGCGCCTCGTTCTCGTAGCCTCGCCCCGGAGTCAGGAACAGGTAACGGGCGCCCAGTGCCGCGCAGATGTCCGCCGCGCGGCAGAACCGCTCGATGCTGTCACGGCGCAGGTCCTCATCGCCTGAGGCAATGTTGATCGGATATAGAACCTGCTCTGGCGTGAAGCACCAAGTGGACAGGCCGCTGTCGGCGAGCACCCGACGAACGGATTCGACCCGTGTGTCGGTGGCGTGGAAGAGGTCGAGATGCTGGGCAATCCCCCACAATTCGATCTCCCTCATGCCGAAGTCGCGGATCGTCCTGGCAACCTCATCAAACGGAAAGTGCTGAAAGCTGAAATTGGCTCCGATCAGCTGATGGGCAGCAAGCTGCGGCATGAAGGCTCCTTTCGGGAATTGTTATTTGCCGATGCCTTCGGCCAAGCCACGGATGAAGTAGCGTTGCGCGGCAAAGAACACGACCACGATGGGCAGGGCCGAGATCGTCATGGCCGCGAAGACCACGGCATAGTTGGTTCCGTGCGTTGCCATGATCGACGTCAGTCCAACCGGCAACGTCTGCACATCGCTGCCGCTCGTGAAGATCATGGCGAAGAGATATTCGTTCCAGGCAAAAAGGACGTGCAGGATGACACACGAAATGATGATCGGCCGGCACAGCGGCAAGGTGATGCGCCAGAAGATCTGACCCTCGCTGGCGCCGTCCATCGTCGCCGCCTCGTCGATGTCTTCAGGCAGATCCAGCATGTAGGCACGGATCAGGAAGGTGGTGAACGGGACCCGGAACGCCGTGTAGAGAATGATCAGCGCCCAGTAGGTGTTATAGAGACCGAGCGCTTGCAACATTTTCACCAGTGGTATGATCGCCACGGTGGGGCTGAGCATCAAGCCGCCAAGAACGATGGCAATAACCAGAGGCTTTGCCGGCATCTTCGTGCGGGTCAGGCCGAAGGCCGTCCAGGCACTGATCAGCACCGTGCATATGGCCGAAGCGACGGTCACCAGCACCGAGACTGTCACATATCCACGAACCCCTTGGTTCCACGCCTGGACGTAATTGTTCCACGACCAATGGACAGGCAGAGCGAAGGGATCGCCGAAGATCTGCGCATTGTCCTTGAAGCCGCTCAGCGCCATCCAGATCAGCGGATAGATGACGATCACAGCGAGGCAGACCAGGAAGGAATAGAGCAAAGTCGTGGCGATGGCCGACCATACATTGACACGCCGGCTGCGACCGGCTGCGACCGTCGCACTCATAACTGCACCCGCCGTTGCTTCGTGTACCAGAGCTGTGCCGCGCCGGTGAGCATGGTGAGGACGAAGATGACGGCGGCAATCGCCGCGCCATAGCCGAAATTGTCCTCAATAAAAGCCTTTTGGTAGAGCCATGTGCCCAGCACCTGGCTGCTGTTGTTTGGCCCGCCCGCGGTCATGACCATGACCTCGTTAAACACCTGGAAGGCGCCGGTGATCGTGACAATGATCATCAGCCCCGTCATTTCCCGGGTCAGCGGAAAGGTGATGCTCCACAGCCGGCGCAGCGGACCGGCGCCATCGATCGTTGCGGCATCGTAAAGGTCGCGCGGGATCTTCTGGATGGCGATGGCAAACAAGAGCGTCGAGTAGCCAAATCCCTGCCATTGGCTCATGGCGATGATGGCATAGATGGCGGTGTGCTCGTTGCCGAGCCAGGGCATGACGAACTGGCTCAGACCAACGCGGCTGAGCGCGGCATCCAGCAAGCCGATCTGCGGCTGGTAAATGAAATAGAACAGCAGTCCGGTCACGGTGATCGAGATGGCCGACGGCACGAAATAGATGGCGCGCCACAGACGGCGCCAGCGTTCGCTCCTCAGGTCCTCGATGATGGCCGCCAGCAGGAACGCGCCGAAGACCTGGAAGATAACGGAAATGATGGCGTAGAGGCAGTTGTTCCACAGCGCCAGCAGCACGACCGGGTCATGCAGCAGCCGGTCGTAATTGGCAAGGCCGACATTGGTGACCTCGCCGGTATAGATGTCCTGGTCGGTGGTGCTGACGATGAAATTGTCGACGATCGGATAGTAAACGAACCAGCCGATGAGGATGAGTGCAATCGCCGCCCATCGCAACGACGACAGATTGGCGAAGCGGGCCCGCGGCCTGTTTGGCCGTTGCGGCCTGGCGACGCCGCGAAGCACGGCGCCGCTCTCCATTGTGTCCGAGGCCCTTGCCATGGTCTGCTTTATTTGACTGCGGATGCGGCCTTGCGCACCTCATCCATCACTTGTTCGGGCGTCATCGAGCCACCTGCCAGCGCCTGCAGGCTGGAGAGCCAGACGGCGGCGACGCGTGGCGGGTTGGCCGTGTCCAACCAGGGCATGAGATAGGAGGCCGCGTTGATGTCCTTGAGACCATCAACGACAGCAGCGCTCATGTTCTTTTCCGAGGCGCCGCCGATGGTGGCGCTCGGCTGGCCGTAGGGTGGCGCTGACAGGACCTGCGCGTTTTCCTTGGAGGTCGCGAACTTCATGAAATCGATCGCCAGCGGGATGTTTTTGGACGCCGCGTTGATCATGTAGCCCTCCGGCGCGCCCTCGATCGACTTGGGGTCACCCTTGGCCCCCTCCGGCACGGGCAGTCTGAAAAACCCGAAATCGGTGGGTTTGAGGGCCGAATCCGGCGTGGCGGCCTGATCGAACTCGATGATCTCCTGATAGTACATGGCCGACTGCGCGTTGGTGAAGGCCTGGAGAGCCGAGGCATAGGATGTGCCGTTGACGCCGGCGCCATCGGTGCAGCGCTCTACAAGCTGGCTGAACTGCTTGAGCGCTGCGACATAACCTGCATCGCTGTAATCGGCGGTGGCCGGGTCGAAGTCGCGTTCCAGTTTTGCCTGCGGCACGTTGTAGGCGAGCAACTGGCCCGCAAAGTGGATTGCCGGCCAGGCCTCCTTGTTGCCGAACGAAATCGGTGTCGCGCCAGACTTGCGAATGGCGTCGCAGCTGGTCAACAGTTCCTCGAAAGTGGCTGGCGCCTTGAGGCCGAGCTTGGCGAAGACCTGCTTGTTGTAGCCCATGAACTTGGCATCCTGGTAAAGCGGAATGCCATAGAACTTGCCATTGTATTCGAATGCCTTGACAGCGGCCGGAGAGAGCGTCTTGCCCCAGTCGGTGTCGGGGCTGATGACGGCACTCAGGTCAACGGCGCGATTGCCGCGCACGAAGTTGCCACCCCAGCTTCCTGTCCAGGAGAAGTAGATATCGGGCAGCGAGTTCGAAGCAACCAAGGTCTTCGTCTTGCCCTTCACGCTGTCGTCGCTCTCCTGGATGAGTTCGACCTTCACGCCCGGATGGAGCTTTTCATAGTCGTGCGCCAGATTGACGAAATAGGGCGACAGCTGCTGCAGTCCGAACTTGGTCAGGACCGACAGCGTGCCGCTATACTCGACCTTGGCGCTGGGGTCGGCCGCAACCGGCACTGAAGCGGCGAAACTGCCGACCATCGACAGCCCCAATGATGATACCGCGGCCAGTGTGACCGCCACGACTTGCAGCGAACGTTCCATTAGCAGCTCCTTCAGAGGTGAGAGTGGATCAGTATTCAACGCGTTTGTAGTAGCGACGTGTCGTCAGCGGGTGATTGCGCAGCACCTCGAGATGCGCGCTCAGCCGCTCGAGCAAGGTGGCAAGCAGGACCGGCGAGATCATGCTCCGCACCTGGGCGGAAATGCGCGGCAACTTGACCGAGGCCGCGTCGAGCGTACGAACACGGTCCGTGTAGCGTTTGGCAAAATTTTCGACCCGGTCGGCCAACGGGCGAAGCGCATCCTCGCCTTTGAACACGAAGACGCTGACGCCTGGCTCGACCAGTTCGAGCGTGCCATGAAAGAAGTCCGCGGCGTGCACAGGGCGGGTGCGGATCCACTGCATCTCTTCGAGGATGCACATGCCGTAGTAGTTGGCTTCGGGCCAAACCGATCCTGCGCCCGTGAAGATGTGATAGGTTTCGTCCTTGATCGTCCCCGCCAGTTCGGCGGCCTTGCCCTCGAACGCGGCTTTGGCATCGGCGAGCAGGCCCGGCAACAGCTTGAGCTCGGCGACGGTCGCATCGAAGCCGTCATATTCGCCACGTTCGGCCAGAAGCGCCAAGACGATCAGTAACGTCTGCAGGTAGAACGATTCCGATGATGTGTCGTCTTCGGCGAAATTCGTGAAGTTGTGGTCAGCTTCCCGCGCTATCGGCGAGTCCGAATGGCCCGTGAGCGAGATCGTGCGGACGCCCCGTTTTTTTAGGAAGGCCATGAGTTCGACGCCTTCCTTTGTCGTACCCGACAATGAAGGGATGACGACCACAGCCTTGCTGTCGAGACCGGCTGGCGGGTCAAGCACGACCTGTGCCGGATATGCCGCGCATACCGGGAAGGTGGAGTAACGCTGCGCCAATTCGATCGCCGGGAGCGTCAGGAGCTGCACGCCGCCGGTACCCATGAAAAACAGTCGCTCGACGCCCTCCGAAATCAGCGTGCGCATGAGCGAGCGCGCCTCGCCCGCGATGGCAACGGCCCCGCTCTGAATCCTTATGAAGCGATCTTTGTCGAAGTTCAGCATGTAGTTCTTCCTTGTACTCGGATGCGGTAGAGCCTCTATCCAGGCGCAAGGATCGAAGCGCCCGTCTCACCAGCCTTTGATCAGTCCCGGCCAATGTGAGATCGATCTCACATCCGGATAATGGCCATGCAATTCCGCGGTTGGCAAGCCCTTGCCGACAAAATTCTTGGTAACGGAGGAATCCCGGCGTTGTCAGCGCCTGCTGAATCGAGCAACCGAACCGCGCACGATCAGGCGCGTCGGGAACCGGATATGGCGAGGCGCGATCTTTTTGCCGGCCAACCGTTCCAGCAGAAGCTTGGCAGCCAGCGGCCCGATCTCCGAGATCGGCTGGGCCACCACGGTGATCTGGGGGTCGGTGAAGGTGGCGAGATTGAAGTCGTCGAAGCCCACCAATGACACGTCGTGGGGGATCGACAGGCCCATCGAGCGCAGACCGAGAAGTGCGCCCTGGGTCATCAGGCTGTCCACGGTGAACAGGGCCGTCGGGCGGTTGCGGCGGCTGAACAGGCGGATGGTTGCGTCGACGGCATGTTCGACGGTCGAGCGCGACACGCTGATCAGCGATTCGTCGAGCGCAATGCCATGCGATTGCAATGAATTCTGGTATCCGGCAAGACGTTCCTGCGCGGTGAAGATGCGCGACTCGTCGCGCAGCAGTCCGATCCGTTGATGGCCATTGGCGACGAGGTAGTCCACGGCCTCGCCCGCCCCGCCCTCATTGTCGACGACGACACTGTCGCAGTGCAGCTCTTTGACGACGCGGTCGATCAGCACGACCGGCGCGCCTTCACGCACCAGTTGGACGATGTGCTCGCTGTCGGTTGCGGAGGTTGGCGCTAGGATGAAGCCGCGGATGCTCAACGACCGCAGGCTTTCCAACAGCTCCTTTTCCTGTTCGACATTTTCCTCGCTGCTGGCAATCAGCAGGTTGTGGCGATGCTTGCGGAGCTCAACCTCGATGTCGTGGGCGATGCGTGCGAAGAACGGATTCTGGATATCGCCGGGCACGAAGCCGACGATCGGCAACTGACCGCTGCGCAGGGCCTGCGCCACGAGATTGGCCCGATAGCCCAGTTTTTCGGCGGCTTCCAGAACCCGCAGCGCGGTCTCGTCGCCGACATAACCGTAGCTGTTGAGCGCACGCGCCGCCGTGGCGCGCGACACATTGGCCGCGGCGGCAACGTCCTTCAAGGTGATCCCTTTCTGCGTCACGGCTACTTGTCCTCCTGCGACCCTGACATTGATCGCATCGTGCTTCCGGCTCTGCGTTGCATTTATCTTGTGCGGCATATCCGCGAATTCTCAAACTTCCAACGCAGCTTGTGCACGCTCTTTCCTCAAGCGTCCTATCATCGATTTTGGAAGAAGTGCTGAAACTGCGAACTCTGGCCGGTCGGCTCACCGGCGGCGCCTTATCCTGGCTCGAAAAACCAGACAAGGAGTGGGGGCTCGTCGAGCGAGTAGGGCGAGGTTTGGGAACGGAACCAATCCACAGAAATATTTTGTTGGTATCTTTGTTGGTACACGGTCGGCCGAGCACCAACCTAATAACCTGAGAAGAAAGTACAATTCTCTACGCTTCGAATCGGCCTCTGGTCGTTTCGTTGCTCCGGCTGTGTGGACGATTCTGGCGTTACAGCCAAGCCACCTAAATGGAGCAGGTCTATGGCTATCTGACCGGCCCTCGGGTTCCGCCACCGCGTCGAGGCCATCGTCGAAAAGTTCTCTGTTATGCAGGAGGACCTGGCCAAGGAACGCAACGCCACAACACGCCTGTGGGCCAAGCGGGAGATTCAAATACAAGGCGTAGTCGAGTCGACCGTCGACCGGCTACGGCCTGCCTCCAACTTCGCTGGGCTGAAGACCCCAAGGCAGCTCTGCCATCCCAAGATCGCTCCCGGAGCGCCTTATGATGAGACGGCGTTCATCGAGCGATGTGTGGAATCGAAAACCTTCGCGCTCATGTCCGCGCGAACAAAACAGGAACACGATCGCGGTGCGATGCGATCAGACGGAGGACCCACGGAGGACCGATGTGCAATGACTATCGATTGACCGTGGATGTCGCTTCGATCGTGGAGGACTTCGCCGACCTGAAGATCAAAATCCGCTTCGGCGAAGGAGCGCCGAACCTCGAGGCGCGCGAGGACATCAAGATCACGGACGTGGCGCCGATCATCAGGACGATCGAGGGCGTCCGAGGCGAAGGTGATATGATGCAACGTCGCTGGAGCTGGCCCGGACCAAACAGGCGGCCGGTCTATAATTTCCGTTCGGAGGGCCGAGAATTCACCTCCGGTCGCTGCCTGATCGTGGCGGACGGCTTCTACGAATTCACCGATCCCGAAGACCCCAAGAAGAAGCGCAAGGACAAGTGGCTCTTCACAAAGAAGGAGGAGCCGATCTTCTGCATCGCTGGCATCTGGCGTGAAACGCCTGAGGTCGGCGAGGCATTCACCATGCTGACGATGGAGCCAGGACCCGACATCGCGCCCTACCACGACCGGCAGATCGTCATCCTCGATCGCAGCGCGTGGGCGGATTGGCTCGACCCTTCGGTGTCGGCCAAGTCGCTGATCAAGCCTCTTTCACCCGGCACGCTGCAGGTAGAGCAAGTCGGATGGATGAACCGGTCGGCGACCGATGCCGATCAGGGATGGGGCACGGAACGCACCACCTGCCGGGCCGGCTTATCCTGCCGCTCACCTTGATACGAGACCTGACGCAGGAGATTGTCTTCAGTCCAGGTGAGATAGGTGACCTCGACCACCATTTCAGGCTTGACCCAATGGACGCGCGACAGCTCAAGCGGCGAGCCGAACCGGCTCTCACGTGGCGGTGGGACGTCGAGCGGCATTCGATCTACCTGAAGTGGTCCAAGCCGGCCAGCCAATCGCTTGAGCTCTGCAATCGTGATGCCTGTGCCGGCGCGGCCTGCGTACATCAGACGACCATCATAGGTGTAGTAGCCGAGAAGCAGCGAGCCGATATGGGGGCGGCTTCCAGTTGGATCGGTCCAGCCGACGACGATGAATTCCTCTCTGTTGAGACACTTTGACTTGACCCATAGCCCGCGATTGCCGGATGCATAGGCGCTGGCGATCCGCTTTGAGATAGCGCCCTCGAGTGCAAGCCGGCAGGCGTGCTTGCGGAACGCAGGCCCGTCGCCGATCACGTGATCGCTGAAACGCAGGCCAGGCATATCGGACGAAAACAGGCCCTCCAGTCGCGCCTTGCGATCTATCAGCGGCAGCTTCGCAATGCTTTCTCCGTTGAGAAACAGAAGGTCGAAAGCAAAGAAGACAAGATCGCCCGTGCGGCCTTCGACCATGCCGGCCTGCAGGCGGCTGAAGGAGGTGACGCCGTCTGCCCGAACGGCGCACAGCTCCCCGTCGACATATGCCTCTTTCACCGGGAGCGCGCGCAGGGCCGCTATCGTCGTTCGATAGCGATGCGACCAATCGAGGCCGGTGCGGGTAAGCAAGCGGATGTCGCTGCCGTCGATCCGCGCGTGCATGCGGTATCCGTCGTACTTGATTTCGTGAAGCCAGTTCGGGCCGTCGGGCGCTTCGTCGACCAGGCGCGTGAGCTGGGGCTCGATCCATTTCGGCGGATGCGTTTTGTTCGGCTTTGTGGGATTCACCGTCTTGCGCGCCAATTGAGATAAAGCGTCGTCATGCGGGCGAGACTACCACATGATAACCGCTGCAGCTTTATCGGAAATCCCGCGTTTTCACGTTGATGCGGTCGATGTGCTCGCAGGGATCTTATCCCGAATCGGAGACTATGCCGATCAAACTGCCTAAGCCGCGGGACTGCCGGTAGAAAACGCCGCCGCGGCTCGGCATAGTCACGATCTTCTGCGTCGAGTCTCCGTTCGGGTGGAAAGCGGAAGGGCAGCTTTCTGGATGCCACCGGCGATCCCCTGCAAGGCAACCAGGAGGGCGTTGCCGATCAGACACTCTCAAGTTTTGGCGCGAGAATAAAATCGAAACGGGCCCGGCCTAAGCCAGTGGTGGCGGCTCCCTCGAGCTGTAATGCCGTCCGCAATGTGCGGACGGTACTTTGATTGAATTAATCAAAGATTCGGAATTTTGGTTGCGCATGACGGGCATGCGGGTAGAGCAGAATAGCCGTCGCCGAAGGATTGCCCCTAGTCTTCCTTCAAAGCCTCTGCCTCGTCTTTAAGTTTCTGCCAGTCCGCGCCATGCTTGCGAAGCAGCGCTCTGGCCTGTTTCGGAGAGACGTCGGTCACCTCCGCCAGGTGCTCAACTTCCAGTTCTGCGCCCTTCACCACGCGGCTTGTGTCGTTCGTCTTCTTGGCGACCATATTCTGCGCTCCTCGCCCATCGATCACAGGCAACGAGCGCCGGTGAGCATTGTTCCGGACCTATGGAACTATCTGCCCCCCGCATTGGTTTCTCGATTGAAGGGAGGACGATCATGCTAAAATTTTTACTTGGTTTTAGCGCGCTCTGGGCGATGTTCCAAATCGGTAGGGAGTTCGGCAGAGCCGAGGCAGAAGTCATGTTGTCGCCTCCCGTCGATTACGATCGCCATCGATCGACAAAGAGCGATGCGGAATACGGCGATCCGACCTGACATTGTCATTCGCCGGCCGCAGGTCGGGGATCTGATGCCGTAGAATTCCGGCCGGCTGAGGCGACGAACCTGACCGGTGCCGCCGCCTATGGCGATGGTTGCTGATGTCATCTGCGCTCCACAATGTTCGCCGGAGAGGGGCCGCCTGAATGGCGAGAGCTTTCGAGCGTCCCTTGCCGCATATAGCCTCGCTCAGTGTCTGTTGCTTTGCGCCAATCCGGGACTCAGTGCGCTGATCGATATCTCGCAACCCCCGCTGCTGATGTCGAAGCCTTCTTCGCCTGGCTCTCGGAGCAAGGCGATCTCTTTTCGCTGATTGCTGAGATCGGCATTCGGTCCTTGAAAAGCTTTCGCACCTCGAGCTCGTATTGGTTCGGATGCTGGAGCGGATCCTGGGGCGCGGTTTCCTACGGCATCTACACGATGTCGATCATCGAGCTCGGCGAGCGCTTCACCGGCTCGACACTGGTCGCCGGCAATGCCGCCTTCTCGCTGATGTGGGGCGTTGGCGGCATTGCGGTGGCGCCGTTGGCGGGCACCGCCATGGATGTGCTGGGTGCCGGTGGGCTGCCGATCACGCTTGGCCTGATGTGTCTGGCGCTGGCGATCGCGAGCGTCGTTGGTCGAAGGTCAGCCTGATGCGATCGTGGGATGCCGCAGCCGGTCATCCCCTTGCCATCTCGAAATTGTCCATATGTCACAATCGGCATGACGTTCCTCAAGGTGCATCCGGCGCAGCATGTCCCCATGGTCGGTCGCGCGGCTCGCGGCGTGCTACGCCCAGCTTGGTCGGACAGCAGAGGCACAGGCAGCCGTGGCGGAGGTCCTGCGGCTGCAGCCCAATTTCTCGACGGTCGAATACATGCGCAAGAGCGTTTTCCTTGAACACGCCGACGACCGAGAGCTTCTCCGCGAAGGACTGACCAAGGCGGGATTGCCGGCGTGAGGGGCCGTGCCAGAGCAGTTGGTGGCTACCGTGGTAACGGTCGTTCCCTCGCGCAGCGTGTCCGACAGATGCGCCTGTTTCTCCTCATCGCTCTCCGCCCCGACCAACTGGCCGAATGCGCTCGGCAAATCGACCTCGCTCCCGGTGGGCCGTCAGGCCGTCATTTCGCTGCCCTGAGGTCCGTCGATGAAACTGAAGGATATGGCACCAAGAAGCAACGTCACACCGGGCTTGGCCTGATCGAGACGTACCCCGACCCCAACGAGAAGCGCAATCAGTTGGCCCGCCTGTCCGGAAGGGGTGAAGGGGTCCTCAACTCAATCGTTCATTTCATTGAGGAGGATCAGACCTTCGGACAGCAATACCGTGAGGTCGGTGCCTCCCATCCCGGAATGATCTGGCGGGATGGCGCCAAGCGCAATCGACGCTTGGGGATTGTGCCCGCTAATCCCATTAGTCCCCACCGCTAAAAGGCCGCCACAAGCGGCAAGCGCCCATAGGGCTGCAAACATTCGGGAACCGATGTCTGGTGCGTGCGTTCGAGCATGGGACTGCGCTGTCAGCCGCATACTGGCAGTCTCCCGAGGAGGTATCCCCCATGATCGCATACAATGTCGGTTATCTCATTGGCAGCCTTGCCAAGGGCTCACTCAATCGGAAGCTGGCCAAGGCGCTGGTGAATTTAGCGCCGGCCGAGCTCTCGATGACTGAAATCCCGTTCAAGGACCTACCGCTCTACAGCTACGACTACGACGCAAATTTTCCTCCGCCGGCAAGGGCCTTCAAGGATGCACTCGCCGGGGTCGAAGCCGTGTTGTTCGTCACACCGGAGTACAACCGCTCTATCCCAGGCGGATTGAAAAACGCGATCGACTGGGCGAGCCGTCCCTACGGTCAGAACTCGTTCACCCGAAAGCCGTCGGCTGTCATCGGCACTTCGCCGGGTTCGATCGGCACCGCGCTGGCGCAGCAGAGCCTTCGCGGCGTTCTTGGCTTCTGCAACTCCCCACAGATGAACTCGATCGAGGCCTACATCCAGTTTAAACCCAACCTGATCACCGACGAAGGTGAGGTCACCGACCCTACGACCGAGGAGTTCCTGCGCGACTACATGCTGCAATTCCACGGCTTCATTGCAAGGGTCTATACCGCCCTTCCCAGACCGGACCTAACGCCTGTCGAATAGGGGCTTGGCGTCCACAAGTCCCCGACACATGCCGTAGAACCCCGCCACCGTGAGGCAGCGGGCTCGTCGCGCCCCTGCGATTGGAATTCGTTTGGTTGCCAGTTCTTCGACTTTGTTTGGGCATATCCAGCGCAGCCTGATGATCACTTATAGAACCAGCGATCCTGACTAGGCCCAGTAGCGTTGAGGGTGAGACCCAATAGCAGACCTAATGCGGCGCCGAGAATGAAGGCGCTCGACACCGTACCCGGATTGTCTTCGACGGCACCGGAAACAGATTGAGCCCCAGTCCGGAGCGCCTGGGCTGTACGGCCAGCGCGATCGGCAGCGCTGTCAAACCAGCCTGTGGCTTCCTCGATGGCCTCTTCGGCGCGCTCTGCCAGCGTTCGATTGATCTTGTTGATTTCCCGCTTCAGCTGAGCGACCTGCTTCTCCAAGGCTTCCTGAGCTTCGCGCTGGGTCGGTCTCGGTGTCGCGGCTTCGTTTTGGTCGGCGGCCATTTTCAACCTCCCTTGATTGTCATGCTCAACGGCTGGCCGCTGCGTAAGGTTCCTGTCAGCGAAAAAAGCCCACCACCGTGAGGCAGCGGGCCACCAGTTGCCTTCGCGCTCAACTCAGGCGAGCTGGCAAGGCGCCTGATATCTGTGGCGATCGACAGGAACGCCGCGTTCGGATCGCCAAAATCCTCTAGTCCCAATATGTCGCTCACGCGAAGCTTTACCGTCACGCCTTCAAGGGTATGGGTAGGGACCGCGCAAATGCGCTTGCCTATTTCCCATTCCTCGTCGCAAATCGCGTTGAATGCTTCTTCGGCAGCGTCAACCCCGCCTTCGCGGTTGATCTCTTCCCATTTGGCGGTGCGGCATCCTGCAAGGCCTTGTTCTCGGCTTTCTGTTCTTCGATCTGCTTGGACCATGCGGCGTAGATGGCCGGCCTCTTGTTGTGCGCCATGTCTGCAATCGTCATGGCGTTGAACGCAGTCCTCACGTCTTCCGGCATGTCCGGCTCCTTCCACGTCGAAGGTCTCGGCGGGTAGAGCTTTTCGCATCGTCTACCAACCTTCCCGCATACCTTCGCCGCTCTTTCCCTCCGGGTGCGGGCTTGTTCCAGTTCCTTTTCGAGCCGGAACAGCTCGGTGTCTGCGCTTTCGAAGTGCGAATGATTGATCATGTTCATCGGATATTCCTTCTCTCCAGGAAACCCGCCGCTTCTGTCAGTCCAGATGATTCGGCTTTACGTGAGGTTACCGCTGCGATGGAGGCGGCACCGATACCGGCCAGGATGGTGCGGCGGGAAAATCTCCCGATGGCAGCGGGCATAGCTTCGCGGGCCGCCGGAACATAGGTGTTCGGCATTTGGAATTCCCCTTCAGTTGTGATACTTACACTTGTGAAAATAGCACAAGAGCGAAGAGTTGTGAAGCCTGCACAAGTGAGGATGGCTAGAGCCGCTTTGAATTGGTCGTTGGCCGACCTGTCAAAGGCCGCCGGAGTTCATCGCAACACCATCTCAAATTTCGAGACAGGCAAGTATGGCGGTTCGGAGGATGCCTTGGCTGCAATCGAGCGCGCCCTCGAATCTGCCGGCATCGAGTTCATCGCCGAGAATGGCGGCGGCGCCGGGGTGAGGCTGCAGAAGCCCTGAGATCCCGAGTGGAGCCGGCTTGCGCGTGCGCGCCAGTTGCGCGATTGTCCATCGCAGGGATGGGAGGCTTTCCTTTGAATAGGTGGCTTTTGTGGCCTCAACTGCTGCTATCGCGGCAGTTGCGACGTTCTTTGTGCTTAACAGTGACTACAACCCGTTCGTGCCCCAATGACCCGAGCTTGCGAAGCAGTCCTAAAGAAACGACTTCTCGCGCCAGCCGGCTATAAGCGGGTAGAGACTTCGGAAAATTCCGAACCCATACCTTTGGAAGACTACTTAAAGGACCGCGACGCCACCACCGAATCAGATCGGGTTCTATGGACCAGGATGTACAGCGACGACTCCGGTCGCAAAAATCCGCCGACAAAGTTCACGCTCTTCATCGCTATGACGGCCCCAACGCCTATGGAACGCCGGTTCGTGGCCTTTCAATGTGCGAACACCGATCCCTCTCAGCCAAGCAAAGCCGGCGCAGCATGGTATTCGGTGATTGTCGATAACTTCACGCAGACTGGTTGGTTAAGAGAGCAAATACTCAAGGGCAACGTGCAGAAGTGATTCCGCTCTACATCGCCGCAATCGGTGTCGTGATGCTCGCTGGCGCGGTCTGGCGCTATAGGCAGCGTGACATGCTAGGGATGTCCGTCTGCCTCCTGATGGCAGCGTTCGCGGTTTTGTTGCTGGTGCTTCCGGCGAGGCCCTAACGTCGCTTCGGCTTCGGCGTGATCTCTTCCACCCGGGCGTTCACGCCGTCCTGCACCATTGCCTGCTCAAGAGCGATCGGGAATGCCGTCTTCCACGCGACCGGCAAACGCATTCGAAGCCTTCCAATCACGCTGGAAAAGCTCGCTTGATGCGCCTCTGGTGACCCTTGCTGCGCGAATAGGCGAGCATTCAAAGAGTACGCTTCTAAAGGGGTCAGATACGATGGCGGAGCGCCTCCACGATCACCGCCATCGCAGGCGAGAGCTGTCGCCTGCTCGGGTAGTAGAGGTGATAGCCCGCAAATGGCGGACTCCAGTCGTCAAGCACGAGCCTAAGGCATCCCTTGGCGATGTGGTGGCTGACGAGGTTTTCCGGGACATAGGCGATCCCGAAACCGCTTATCGCAGCCTCGATCATGGGAATGGACGAATTGAAGGTGAGTTGGCCTTCCACCCGCACACGAAGGTCGCGGCCATCCCTGGCGAATTCCCAGACATATAATCCGCCGAACGTTGCCTGCCGCATATTAATGCAGTCATGATCGACCAGATCCTGGGGTGCGGTCGGAACCGGATGGCGGGAAAAGTACTCCGGCGAAGCCACGGCCACGAGCCTCCAATCCGGCCCGATCCTCACTGCGATCATATCCCTGTCGATGCTCTCACCAAGCCGCACGCCTGCGTCGAAGCGCTCCTCCACAATGTTCTTCATGCCGTTGTCGCTGTAGAGCTCGACGCGCACGTCAGGATAGTCGCTGAGCAAGGGCTGCAGCTTCGGCCAGACGGTCGTCTGGAGCGCATGGTCGGACAGCGTGATACGGACCGTTCCAGAGGGCTTGTCGCGAAAGGCCACCAGGCTTGCAAGGTCGGCTTCGATTTCCTCGAAGCGGGGAACAAGAGATTGGAAAAGTCGCTCGCCGGCCTCGGTCGGAGCGACGCTCCGCGTTGTCCGTGTCAGCAGGCGGACGCCAAGGCGAGCTTCAAGCTCCTTGATTGTAGAGCTCAGGGTCGACTGCGAGGTTCCGAGCTTGGCCGCCGCCTTGGTGAAGCTGCGCTCCCGGGCGACCGCCACGAACCAGAGCAGATCCTTCATGCCATCGCGCTGCATAGGGCACCTCCCGTCTGACACTTATATCACAAGCAGATAAGTCCATGCGAATTACTCAGTCTAATAGAATGGCTCCCTCTGCAATATCTTCTGGCATGGCGACGGGGATTGGCGATCCGCCCCAGTCGCCTTGCAAGGATGCCAATTATGGAAACGACGTATGACACAAGGCTTGTCGAAGACCGCGCCGCATGGGGCGCGGTGTTGTCGATGGCGCTGTGTGTTTTCGTGCTCATCGCGTCGGAATTCATGCCGGTCAGCCTGCTGTCGCCGCTAGCGGCCGATCTCGGCATCACCGAGGGCCGCACGGGACAGGCGATCTCGATTTCGGGCGTTTTCGCCGTCGGGACCAGCCTGCTGGTCGCCGGCCTCACGCGCCGGATCGACCGCCGACTGGTCGTGACCGGCTTCACCCTCCTCCTCATCGTGTCGGGGCTGGCTGTCACCTTCGCGCCGAGCTACGCGTTCCTCATGGTCGGCCGGGCGCTGCTCGGCATCGCGATCGGCGGGTTCTGGTCGATGTCGACGGCGATCGTCATGCGCCTCGTGCCGCAAGACATGGTTTCGAAGGGTCTCGCTATGCTAAACGCTGGCAATGCCATTGCGGCCACCATCGCCGCGCCGCTGGGCAGTTTTCTTGGCGCCTATGTCGGCTGGCGCGGCGCTTTCTTCCTCGTCGTGCCGTTTGGGCTCGTAGCGCTGGTCTGGCAGTGGATAAGCCTGCCGGCGCTGCCCCCGCGCCGGAGGAAGCGTCCAGGCAATCCGCTGGCGCTGCTCGGCCGTCTTCCTGTCGCCACCGGCATGGCGTCGATCATGATGCTGTTCATGGGCCAGTTCGCGCTCTTCACCTATCTGCGGCCCTTCCTCGAGAGCGTCACCCGGCTCGACATCGCCGAGCTTTCGGCGATCCTGCTGGCGATGGGGCTGGCCGGGGTGCTCGGCACCCTCTGCATAGGCCGGCTTTTGCGCACGCGCCTGTTTAGCGTCCTCATCGTCATCCCGCTGGTCATGGCCGCGCTGGCCGTAGCGCTCATCGCCTTCGGTACGATGCCAATTCCTACAGCGCCGCTGCTCGTCGCCTGGGGCTTCTTCGGCACGGCCGCGCCCGTTGGCTGGGGCACCTGGCTCAGCCGCACGTTGCCGGACGACGCGGAGGCCGGCGGCGGGCTGCAGGTAGCCGTCATCCAGCTCGCCATTACAGGCGGCGCCGCGATCGGCGGCACGCTCTTCGATGCGGTCGGCTGGTGGGGAGCGTTCGCTCTAGGCGCGGTGCTGCTCTGCGGATCGGCGCTCGCCGCCTTTGCCGCATCGCATATGGCCCGGAGGTCTTTGCCATGACCATGGAGCGTGCGCCGCTCAGCCGCCGCACATTGCTCGGCGCCGCGCTCGCGGTGGCGGCCCTGCCTCGCGCAGCCGCCAGCCAAGAAGGCGAAGCCCCAGTCAGCCAGGAGCCAACTGACATGAAGATCAGGATGATTTTCAACGGCCGTACCATGACCGCCACGCTCTACGACAATCTGTCGGCGCGGGATTTCTTTTCCATGCTGCCGCTCGATCTCAAGATCGAGGACTACGCGCATAACGAGAAGATCGCCTATCTGCCGCACAAGCTGACGGAGAAGGGAAGTGGTCCGTTCGCCAACGAGCAGCCCTACGACCTCTGCTATTTCATGCCTTGGGGCAACCTGGCCATGTTCTACGCCGACTACCGCCATCCCGGGCTGATCAGGCTCGGCCGCTTCGATGAGGGCGAGCAGGCCCTGCACATTCGCGGCGAGTTCCCGCTTCGCATCG